>DAOTYH010000026.1:0-2646 GCA_034435015.1 Anaerolineae bacterium
CAATCAGGCCGCCGGTGAGGTAGGATACTTTCCGCCGGGTATAGACTGGCTGGGGCGTACCTACGAAGAGTATGGAGCGTTGGAATATTTTGCCTCAGGCGGCAGTATTGTTACACGGGCACGCGAGTATTTGCAGAAAAATAACCCGTCTTTGGCCTCGAACATCGTGAGCGCCGAAGACGTTTTTGATCTGGCCCGCGAGGGCGCAGAGTGGGCACAGAAGATCATCAGCGAGGCTGTTGACTACCTGAGTATGATGATCGCCGGCGTTTGCTCACTGCTTGACCCGGAGATGATTATTTTGAGCGGGTGGGTCTTACGATCAGCCGACCTGCTCATTGAGCCGATCATGAAACGGCTGAAGGGCGTTGTCCCTTACGTCCCCCGTATCGTTGCTTCCTCGCTTGGCCAGCGGGCGGGGGTCATGGGAGCTATCGTGCTGGTGCTGGACGCGACAACCGGGCAGGTCATGATCGACCGGCGTGTCTAGCGAGGGCTGGTCTTACCGGCATTGGCACGTCTGAGCCACGAGGCCGCACGGAGAGGAGGTGTCTGCCCTATATTTTGAAGCATCTGCTATCGCCGCTTTTTACCCTGAAAGGCCTTTATACACTAAAGGAGAGGAGTCATGACTACCGGAGAAGGGGCAAAGCAAACATGGACTGATCGTCTGACGGGCTGGATGGAGAAGATGGCCCCCATATTCGATCAGCCCCATCTGGCATCAGTGCGTGACGGCCTTGCCTCACTGATGCCGCTCCTGATCATCGGCGCTTTCACCCTGTTGATCGTGCAGTTCCCCATCCAGAGCTGGCTGGACTACCTGGATGCCAACCCGGCTGTCACGGATAAGCTCTGGGTCCCGTTCAACCTGACGTATGGCCTGCTCTCCCCATTCGCCACGATTGCCATCGCCTACAACCTTGCCCGCCGGCGCAATATGGAGCCGTTGATGCCTGCGGCGCTGGCATTGCTGGTGTTCTTTGTCTTCACCACCCCCACCTTCATCACCAATGAGGCAGGAGATTCGGGCCTGTTGCAGACCTACTTTGACACCAAGGGGCTGTTTACCGGCATCATCGTTGCCCTGATCTCGGTCGAGATCTACCGCTTCTTCCTTGAGCGCAACCTGGTGATCCGGATGCCACCTCAGGTACCCCCAGCTATCGCCAACGCCTTCATCGCGCTGGTGCCGGGCATTGTACTATTGGCGCTGGCATGGCTGATCCGTGTCCTGCTCAACATTGACTTCGCCTATGGTGTCACATGGGTAATCTCGCGCATCATTCCGGCGGCCTCCAGCTATCCGGCGGCGGCCTTTGCCGAGACCGTGCACGCCTTCCTGTGGACGCTGGGTATCCACGGCGACCTGACCATCGGCATTGTCATGCAACCGATCTGGACTTCGAACATCACCGCCAATGCTCAGGCCGTAGCCGCCGGCCAGATTCCGCAATTCATCTACTCCGACCTGTTCCGCGCCGCCTACGTCGTTCCCGGCGGCTCTGGCGCGACCTTGCCGCTGGCCATCTACCTGACCCGCAGCAAGTCGGCACGCCTGCGCCGCGTAGGCTGGCTGGGCATCTGGCCGGGCATCTTCAACATCAACGAGCCGATCACCTTCGGAACGCCGGTCATCTTCAACCCCGTGATGGCTATCCCCTTCATCCTGATCACCTTCCTGAATGCCACCTTTGCGTGGATCATGCATGCCATTGGCTTCGTCCCGCCGTCCTACATCGCCATGCCATGGACACTGCCGGGGCCGATACTGGCCTATCTCCAGGCAGGTTATTCGTGGCAGGCCGCTGTGCTGGGCGTCATCACGGAGTTCATCATACCGGGCATCATCTGGTATCCTGCCTTCAAGGCGTGGGAACGCATCGTGCTTGAGAAAGAGGGGAGCGGGGACTAGCCGGAAAGCCATCCCCTGGCAGGTAACCCATCTCCGTGTGAACACAGCGTGGAGGGGATTGCAGGGGCAGTCCTCTCCACGCGACCGCCGGGATGAGGCAGGAGAAATGCCATGAAGCTGACTATCTTAGGGGCGGCAGGGGTGCGTACCCCTTTGGTCCTGCAAAGTATTATCGCCCGTCAGCATCACATCGGACTGACCGAGCTGGTGTTGATGGACATTGACACCAACCGGCTGGAGCTGATGCATGCCCTGTGCGAGACACTGATAGGGAGAGACAGCCTCCCCTTTAAAGTGACATGGACACAGGATGCCCGGAGCGCCATACGGGGGGCTGACTACGTGATCACCACCTTCCGGGTGGGCGGCATGGAGTCGCGGGTTATTGATGAGCAGGTGCCGCTTCATTACGGCCTGCTGGGGCAGGAGACTACCGGCCCCGGCGGCTTTGCGATGGCCCTGCGCACCATTCCGGTGGTGCTGGACTACGTCCAGATCGTGCGTGAGGAAGCACCAGAGGCATGGTTTCTGAACTTCACCAATCCAGCCGGCATTGTTACTGAAGCAATTATCAACGTCGGAAAATATCCGCGTGCTGTTGGCATCTGCGATAACCCGCCTTCTATGTGGCGCGCCGCCGCCGCATGGCTGGGTCTCTCTCCGGCTGACCTGCTGGTTGAGTATTTCGGGCTGAACCACCTCGGCTGGATGAGGGCTGTCTACCATAATGG
>DAOTYH010000027.1:0-1795 GCA_034435015.1 Anaerolineae bacterium
GATGTTCTGCCGCATGGGCCGGACAGCCGATCAGCAGGACGATGATCAGAGGGGGGAGGGCGCCAACCCTGCCGGCGCGGAAGAAAAGGCGCAGGGGAAGAAGCCCCCGCCCGCGATGACGCTTTTTCACATCACACCGCCTAACTCGTCCTGTTCTTCATCCGGCAGGCTTCAGGGCCTTTCCGGCGTGGCTGAGTTGTACCCCTGCACGCACTCCGGGCGGGCGGGGTAATGGACCAACAGCCAGCCGCGCACGGCGTAACTGGAGGTACGCTCCCCGCTGACCGCCCGCAGATTGACAGCAATCAGATGCAGGCCCGGCTCGACGCCGGACGCACGGGTAAATACCGTTACCGGCGTGCCGCTGACGGCCTCCTGGACATCCGTCCAGACCAGCGGACGGCCCGGCCCGTTGACCGGCTCAACGGTCACGTTGAGCGGGCCGGGGTAGCCGGTGTTGAGGACCGTGAAGTTGCCCAGTGCGATATCACCGGCACAGCCCGCCTCCACAACCTGAGTCATGCTATGCACAACCGCCCCAACAGTGGGGCGGTAGTCAGAGGGGCGCTTTTGCAACTGCTGGACGGCGTAAAAGACAGGCAGGGGATTGCCGTTCCGATCCAGCACGCTGTAGTAGCGCATGTGACTGCACAGCGGCTCGTAGTTCTGATCCTGATAGGTGTTCCAATCCAGATTCCATAGGAACATCGGCCCGGCCCATGGCCAGTTCTGCTCAGCGAAGCGGAAGGCACGCGCTGTGTAGCCTGCCTGCACCTGCCGCGAAACAGTCATCCAGGCGAACTGGGCAAAGTTGGGGTCGGTGGAGCAGTCTATCCCATCCTCGCGCGGGTCGCGCACCCAGCCAAATTCGGTGATCCAGATTTGCCGGTCGCGGATGCCGTTGTCCCACAGGAGCTGATAGACCCGCTCGGTGCGCCGGAAAGTCAAGGCGTGCCGGTTGGGGTCGGCTTCCGGCGGCTGGTTGAATCCGTAGGGGTGGTAGCCAAAGGCATCGAAGCAGGCCCCCGCCCCTGCATTGAGCATCTGCTGGGCAAAGTCAAGATCGGTGATCGCCATGCGGTCGGGGGTGGTGATAGTGGGAGCCAGCCCGCCTGAGACGACCACGATCTCCGGCGCAACCTGCTTGAAAATCCGATAGGCGCGGCACAGCGCATCGGTGAAGGCGCGTGCATCGGGCCGCTGGCCGCTCCAGCCGTAGGACAGGTTCGGCTCGTTGCCGATCTCGACTGCATCCACGCCCTGCGCGGCCAACTGACGGGCCAGCTCGTCCAGACCGGCTTCCCAGCCGGCCATGTCAAGCGGGTTGGTGTCAATCCGGTACAGGATGCGCTGGTTGGGATAGCTGGCAAACTGGGGGGTGTCATAAATCTTGACCCAGTCCATGCCCATCTGTTCGAGCAGATCGGGGCGGGGCGGCAGATGCGGCCCCACGCTGATCCCGTAGCCAAGATGGCGCGGCGCGTCCGGCTCGGCTTGTGCGGCTGGCTGATGCAGGGCCAGCAGGAGGAACGCCAGCGGCAAAAGGACGTTGATCAGCCGGTGCGCTGTACGCACCGCAGTAGGGAGACGGCTCGATGTTGGCATGGTTGTAAAAGTACCAGAAAGCGGGGATTTATACCAGTGGGGAATGTGCCCTCTATTCACGGGATGCTCATCGGCAGGCCCTGCCGCAGGGGCTGGCCGATGCGATCCTGAAGGCGCGGGCATGAAGAGGGCGGGGAGGTTTAACCCCCCAGCCTCTTGAGCAGATCGTCACCGATGCGTGTGGCGTCGC
>DAOTYH010000028.1:0-11509 GCA_034435015.1 Anaerolineae bacterium
CCCCCTCGGCTGAGTCGGATCGAGTCTCCCGGCCTGTGTGTGTCGTCCGGCCCTTATCCCTTCAGCGCGGCGCGTGCGTAGCTCAGCGCCTCATCCAGCGTGTCAAAGACCTTGACGTTCAGGTTGCCAAAGGATGCCCCTTTCAACCCCTTTGCGGCCAGCTTGACCACCTCTGCCGGATGAACAAAGATCATCTCGCGTACCATCGGGTGATGCCAGAGCGCCTGTTCTCCGCGTGCCCCTATGTTGGCCGCCGAGATGATGTCGTCTAAGCTGATCAGTCGTTCTGATGCTTCTACGATATGAAACATCGGCTCGGCGGCCTGATCCAGTATGGCACGCGCCTCGGCGTCCGACTGCGGCATGTCCACGTTGACCTTGTACCCCTTCAAAATATGGGTGATCATGATCGGCTCATCAGGCAGTACCTCAATCTCGTAGGTCTTCAATGGACTCCCTCCTGCACAAGGTTTTTATAGGTGTTATACAACAAGTTTTCTCCCCAACAAAACTACTTGTACACCTGTGAATCAAAACAGCCGCCCCTCTCAGCGTCAGGGCGGCTGTCGGCAAGGCAGGTCAGAGGTAAGAGAGAGAGTTTCCTGCCTGAGCCTGCTGTTACTTGCCGGTGTGGTTGTTGCGGCGCTCTTTCTCCTCAGCCCGCTGGATGATCTTGTCCAGCTCAGCCACTATATCGTCGGGCAGAGGCTCCGGCTGATGCTCGGCCAGCAGGGTGCGTGCCTTCTCAACAGCCCGCTGACGCAGGCTCGTGCCGCCGGCAGACTTCCAGCCGTCGTAGTTGTGGCGGTCAAGGAGCTGAGGGTAAAAGTCCTCGCGGAAGTGTTTGGTGGTGTGCTTCTGGCTGACGTAATCGCCGTCCGGCCCCAGCTTGTCAATCAGGTCGAGGGCCAGCGTCTCATCGTCAATGACCATCCCCTGCACGAAGCGCTTGATCCAGCCGATCAGCTCGTCGCAGATCACCATCTGCTCAAACGAGGCACACATGCCCGACTCCAGATAGCCCACATCATGGATCATGTTGGAGCCGGCCAGCGTCTCGGTCAGCAGGGTGAGGGCGGCCTCAGCCGCGGCTTGCTCGTCCGGCAGTTTGGAGTCGCTGGCCCCGCCCAGCCCGAACATCGGCAGGCCGTGACGGTGCGCCATCTCCATGAACGTGACGCGGTTTTCCGGCGCGGCATATGAACCGACCAGCGTCCGCATGTCCTCCGTGTCGTTCGTGCCGCCGCTGATGATGATCGGAGCGCCCTCCTTCTTCAACTGCGACAGCACCACACCGACCATCTCACCGGCGTTGGCCAGCGCCAGCGCCCCGGCCAGCGTGACCGGCCCGTTGAACCCGCGCAGAACGACCGGCACATACGTAAAGGGCAGGCCGATCTCCGAGAAGTACAGCAGTTTTTGCAGGGAGTCCTGATTGTGACGGAGCGGCCCGGTCACGTTGATATAGCACGAGGTGATGGGGTTGTTGCGCAGGGCTTCCGCACCGCCCGCCACGATGGTGGCCATCTCAACCGCATCTACTGCCCCGTCGAAGCCGGGCGTGACGAACATGCTCGGCTTGGTGCTGTTGACCAGAATCTCCCGCATCTGGTAGCGGTCCATTGTGGCTTGATCTACATCGTTGGCCATGCAGAAGGACATGATAAAGTCAATGTTGGGCAGGGCATCGCACAGCCGCACCCCGTTGCGGACATCCGCCAGCGTGCCCGGCCTGCGTTCGCCCGTCTCCAGATCGATCACGTTGGGGCAGTCCGAGCCGGGTCCGTAGAAGACATTGTAGCCTTCCAGCGGCATGACACGCCTGCCGTTGCGGTCGCACAGCACGATCCGCTTGGGCGCCGTCCTGAGCGCCCACTCGACCAGATAACTAGGGATGCGGACAAGGTTTCCATCAGAGGCCTGGACGCCGGCCTTCTTCAGCAGGTCAAGTGCTTCCTGCTCATACAGCCGGGCGCCGGTCCGCTCCAGAATCTCAAGGCTGGCGGCGTGAATCCGCTCAAGCTGGTCGTCAGACAGCTTCCTGAAAAACGGGGCGTGATAGGTCGCGTAATGAGTATGTAACATGGGCCATACCTTCCTGTCATAGGTTTGCTGAGGACAAAGTATCCGTCAGCCCGCCAGCGCCTCCTGAACCTTGCCGGCCAGCTCTCCGCTGGTGACAATGGCCTGCACGGCCTGAATGTACGGATACATGGTCGTATCGGTCTCAAGAAACGGCACATACCGGCGGATGGTCTTGAAGGCCGCTTCTGTCCCCTTGCCGAGGCGCTTCTCACCGCCCTCCAGCCGGAAGTTAATGCCTTGTGCCGCTGTGATCAGCTCGACCGCCAGAATGCTGGCCACATTCCCGGCGATCTCCAGCGCCTGCCGCGCCGCGATGGTCCCCATGCTGACATGATCTTCCATGTTGGCCGAGGTGGGGATGGTGTCCACGCTGGCCGGATGCGCCAGCACCTTGTTCTCGGAGGCCAGCGCCGCGGCGGTGTACTGCGGCAGCATGAAGCCGGAGTTCAGCCCGCCCTCCTTCACCAGGAAGGCCGGCAGACCTTCGTTCAGCGAGGGGTCAATCAGGCGGGCAATGCGCCGCTCCGAGATGTTGCCCAGCTCGGCCAGCGCGTTCTTCAGATGATCCATCACCAGCGCCACCGGCTCCCCGTGAAAGTTCCCGCCCGACAGCGCGACCGGCTTGCCTTCCTCATCCTCAAACAGGAGCGGGTTATCTACCGCCGAGTTCATCTCCCGCTCGACCACCTGCCGCGCATATTCGACGGCCTCCCGGACCGCCCCGTGCACCTGAGGCATACAGCGCAGGGAGTAGGCATCCTGAACGCGGGAGGGGTCGAAACTGCGGGTGAGCTGACTGCCCTCCAGCAGGGCACGCAGATGCGCCGCGCAGGCCGCCTGCTGAGGATGCGGGCGTGCCTGATGGATGCGCTCATCGAAGGCATCGCGTGTGCCGTTCAGCGCCTCTAGGCTGAGCGCCCCTGCCACATCCGCGATCTGGGTCAGCAGACGCGCCTGATGGAGCGCCATCGCCGCGATAGCCGTCATGGCCGACGTGCCGTTGATCAGCGCCAGCCCTTCTTTGACATCCAGCGCGAGGGGCTGCAGGCCGGCCTGACGCATAGCGTTTGACCCTGACATTTGCTGGCCGTTGCGGATGGCTTCCCCCTCCCCGATCATCACCAGCACCATATGCGCCAGCGGGGCGAGGTCGCCGCTGGCCCCGACCGACCCTTTGCACGGGATGAGGGGATAAACGCCCCGGTTGATCATCTCGATCAGCGTCTCGATCACCTCCAGCCGTGCTCCGGAGCACCCCTTGGCCAGCGCATTGACCCGGATCAGCATCAGCGCCCGCACCATGCCGGGGTCGAGCGGCTCCCCTACCCCAACCGAATGGCTCACGATCAGGTTGCGCTGAAGCTGGGCTACTTGATCGGCGGGGATGATGCGATCCCGGAAACTGCCAAAACCGGTCGTCACGCCGTACACCACCGCGCCGGAGTTGACCAGTTCCTCGACCTGCCGGCGCGAGCGGATCACCCGCTCGCGGGCCGACGGGTCGAGTTCAACCGTGACCATCTCTGGGATAGCCCAGCTACGAGCCACAGCGATCACGTCTGGGATGGACAGGCTTTCGCCATCCAGCCGGATGACTTGTCTCACTGAAGGGGCGGGGATTTCACCTGACATAGGAGTTGACCATTCAACTAGTTTGGGTATATACTGACCTAAACATCAGAAGTTCTGATGTTTCTCAGAGCCACTATAACACAGACGGTGAACGGAGTCAAGAGCCATATGCACTCAAAATTGCCCCTCACCCATGACAACCTGACCGATGCCGTGATTCAGGAGATCGAGACCATGATCCTGCGCGGTGAGGCCCGCCCCGGCGACTGGCTGATGCCCCAACCCGAACTGGCCGCCAAGCTGGGCGTCGGGCTTTCCACCATCCGCGAGGCCATCAAGGGCCTGACGCTGATCGGCATCCTTGACCCCCAGCCGGGGCGGGGAACATGGATCAACGCGGACGCCCCCTCCATGCTAAGGATGCTGAACCTGTTGCGGGCGCGGCTGGGCAACCTAGACCTGCCGTCCATCTATGAGGCACGCCGTCTGCTGGAGTCCGAACTAGCGGCGCTGGCCGCCAGCCGCGCCGCACCGGAAGACATCGAACGGATTGGCGCGGCACTCGACCGGATGAGACAGGCCATAGGCGACAACACGGCATTTATAGCCGCCGATCAGGAGTTTCACTTCGCGGTCGTGAGCGCCGCCCGTAGTCCCCTGCTGGAGCAGTTCTACCATATCACCGCCGAGATGAGCGGACAGATCAACCAGCAGATCGCCGACCTGCCGGGCGTCCAGGCCCCCGGCCTTCAACTCCAAGAGTCCATTTACGCCGCCATCCGCAACCGTAACCCCCGTCTAGCCCGCCGGCGCGCCCTGGAGATGATAGACCGCTGGTATGAAATCCTGCGCACGGTGGACAGGGCTTCCGTGACAGGCTAGGACGATGGGGGCAGGCAAAATCCTGATCGAGGCCAGCGAAGCCTACCGCAACCGGTCGGGGATTGGGCGCTTCAGCCGGGCGCTGATCGCGCACCTGCCGCCCGATCTGCCGCTGGCCTTCAGCCCGCCCGACTACGCCGCGCGACAGCACACCCCTGCCGTCCGGACGCCGCTTGGCCGGGCTGTCCATGCGGTTGAGCATCTCTGGCTGACCCAGATAGCGGTGCTGAGAGCTGTCCGCACCGAACGCCCCGCCCTGCTCCACTCGCTGAGCTTCTTCGTCCCTCTGCTGGCAGGAAGCCTGCCCTGCACAGCCACCTTCTTTGATCTGGCCTGCTTTGACCTGCCGCATGAGGTGGATCGGCTGTGGGGCGCATACGGGCGGCTGATGATGCCGCTCGCCGCACGGCGGGCCGCCGCGCTGATCACCACCTCTGAGGTGATGCGCCGGGCGATCATGGCCCGCTTCGGCCTGCCGCCGGAGCGCGTCCACCGCGTTGACGCGGGAGTCGATTCCCGCTTCCGCCCTGTCACTGACCCGTCGGCGCTGGAGCGCGCCCGCCGCCGCTATGGCATCGAGGGGGCGTTTGTGTTGTATGTCGGCGCATGGCATGCCAACAAGAATCTGCCCGTCCTCCTGCAGGCCTGCGCCCCTCTGCCGGAGGTGACAGTTGTGATCACCGGCACACCGCACACGCCGCAGGAGGCCCGCCTCACTGCGCTGGCGCAGGCGCTGGGCGGACGGGTGATCTTCACCGGCTACGTGCCTGATGACGACCTGCCGGCCCTGTACAGCGCGGCTGTGGCCGCCGTCCTGCCGTCACGCTATGAAGGGTTCGGGCTGACGGTGCTGGAAGCGATGGCCTGCGGGGCGCCGGTCATCATCTCAGATATTCCGGTGCTGGCTGAGACCGCCGGCGGCGCGGCCCTGACCTTCCCCCCTGACTCGCCGGAGGCACTGCGCGAGGCTGTCCGTTCCCTGCTGACGAGCGAATCCGAGCGGGAATATTGGCGCGGGCAGGCGCGGGCGCGGGCGGCATGTTCGAGTTGGCGGCACACAGCCGAAGCAGTCGTTCGGGTGTGGGAGGGGTTACAATAAGAAGAGGAGGCATACAGCCCTGTATGCCCCCTCTGCGTGAAGCGTCCCCTAGACAGCCGGCGCTATGGGGGTTCGGTTCTGGTTGGCCGCGGCGTAGATCGCGCCGCCGATTGCGCCCAGCACAGCGGCAATGATGAACGCACAGCAAACCCCGACGAAGATGCTGGCGACACCTGCGCCGGCGGTGGTGTAGAACTGTGCCACCTCAGGCGGTATATCGTAGCCCATCGAGCGGAGCTGGTCGAGGGCCTGAGCCATCTGGGCGGGGGTGGTGAGGATCAGGCTCAGGATGCCGCTCACGATGCCCTGTACAATGCCCGCCGCTGCCGCCGAAATGGCGCCGCCCAGCGCAAACGCCCCAACGTTGACCATCCCGCCGTTCTTCACCGCGAAGAAGCCGTAGCCTGCCCCAATAGCCGCATAGGCCAGATAGGCGAGGCAACAGCACACGATCCCAACAGCCGGAATCTGCGCCAGCAGGGTCAGAACAAGCAGAACCGCCGCGCCGATCCCGCCTGCCTTCAATAATGCATTGGTATCCAGTGACATGATTTCTCCTCTTATAGGTGAGTCCAGTGAGAGTATGCTACGACCGATTGTCTCTATGCGCAAGTCAGCGAGGAGGACACCCTCTGCACGCCGTCCCTGCTACAGGTCCGCAAAGACCTCCGCCAGCCAGGCCTTGATCTCATCCCGCACCCGCCGGAAGGCATCCAGCACCTCCTGCTCACTGCCGGTCACCTTGGCCGGGTCGGTGAAATCACGATGGACTCGGCGGGCCGGGCCGGGGAAGACCGGGCAGGCCTCCGCCGCCGAGTCGCACACGGTCAGCACATAGTCAAACGGCTGATCGAGAAATTCAGTCAGGCTCTTGGAGCGCCCTGCGCTGATGTCTATGCCGGCCTCAGCCATGACCTGCACCGCCAGCGGATGAACGTATCCGGCGGGCTGTGCGCCGGCGCTGTGGGCTTCGATCCGGTCAGGGTAGAGCGCCTTCAGCCACCCTTCGGCCATCTGACTGCGGCAGGAGTTGCCGGTACACAGGACAAGCACCCGGTAAGGGGCAGAATGAACCACTGGAATACCTCCCTGCGTTGCTAGGTTGATCGGGCTGATTATAGCCCCTCTGTGTTAAGGCCAGATTAGGAAACGCGCCCAGAATCAGACGGGGCGGGTTACAGCCGCCCGCCCCGTACTCTGCCGTGATACGACGCTTCCTTAGCTTTACCGCACTGTGATCGTGATCTGGCGCTGGGTGGTTGTGCCGTCAGTGAGATAGACAGTCAAGGTATAGGTAGTGGTCGCGGTCGGGCATACCGTCTGCGACCCCTGCCCTATGACCCCCTGCCCGTTCAGGAAGACCGCCTGCACGTTCTGGACGTTCCATGAGAGGGTGGTACATTGCCCGGCGCCGATGGAGACCGCACCAGCCGTAAAGGAGATCGTAGCTCCGCCGGGCAACGCCGGTGCGCTGACGACGCGCACCAGCCAGCCCGCCACGTAGCCCGTCTGCCCGTTGAAGCTGATGGCGTACCAGCCGTTCTGCTGACCCAGCACCGCATAGGACGTGCCAGGGCTGATACGGCCTATGACGCTGTAGCCCGTCCCCGGCCCCGACCGCACGTTGATCGTCGAGTTGGCCTCGATCATCTGCCCGGTCGGCGAGCCGCCCGACGGCGGAGACGCGCTCCCCCCGCTGACGACGCGCACCAGCCAGCCCGCCACATAGCCCGTCTGCCCGTTGAAGCTGATGGCGTACCAGCCGTTCTGCTGACCCAGCACCGCATAGGACGTGCCGGGGCTGATCCGGCCTATGATGCTGTAGCCCGTCCCCGGCCCCGACCGCACGTTGATCGTCGAGTTGGCCTCGATCATCTGCCCGGTCGGCGAGCCGCCCGACGGCGCTGAGGGCTGAGAGCCGGCCCCGCTCTTCCATGCCGCGATCAGCGGGCGCAGGGTGTCAAGCGACTGCGTGCCGTATAGCACGCTCGGCTCAATGTGCGAGTTCTCCATGAACTCGTTCCAGCTCACCACCAGAATCACATCTGTACCGGCGGTCACGGCGCCGTTCCAGCTATTCGCCAGGAACTGCCCGCCGGCGCGGTCACGCGGGGAGGTAGGGTTGGGACGGTTGTCACGGGCGGCGATCAGGTTCTCGTTCCAGCCGGGGTGAACGGTGGGCATATAGAACGTCCCGCCCCGATTGGCGACGGCGTTGCGCTCCTGAATGTAACGCGAACTGCTCCCGTTGGCCCACGCCAGGTTGAAGGCGTACATGCCGTCCATTGCCCCGCCGTACAGACAGCATCCGTTCAGCCCCTCGGCGATCCACAGGGTGGTGCGGTTGGGGTCAACCTGATTGCGGATGGACTGCCACTCGCTGGAGCTGAAGCCGGCAGAACTCTGGAAGGCAAACACGATCACCGGCCTGCCGTTGTAGCGCAGGTAGCCGGGGTGGTTGGCCCGGTCATTAACCAGCCAGCGGAGCGAGTTGATCAGGCCGTTGCGGTCGCGGTTGAAGGCCGGGTTGAACATGTCCACCACTGCCGCCACGCGGAAGCCGCGCTCGGCGGCACGGTCCAGCATGTTGTTCAGCACGGGTGTGGTGGTGGCCTGATCAGCCAGCCCAAACCACGACACCAGGAAGGCATCTATGCCGGCGCCGCGGGCCTGATCGATCTGGGTGGCGGCGACACCGGGATCGCGCGAGTCATACTTACCGATCAGCGGGTAGTCCGTCAGGACGTTCGCCTGCATATCCCATGAAGGCCCGCCTGACCAGAATCCCATGTAATAGACCCACACCTGCCGGTTGGTCTGCGCTTCAGCCGGCGGGGCGGGCTGAGCTAACCCGATGCTCAGCAGGACAATCACCAGCACAGCCAGCAGAAAGGGCAATCTGTTCTTCATCGAGGCGCTCCAAGCCAACTGTACGGACGTTGTGAATCACCCTGATCATAGGGCGTCCGGCGGCGTAAGTATATAGTACATTAGATGCAGGCACTTCCGTTCATGCGGCTAGAGAGCCTGTTTTGACGGCCAGCGCCAGCCGCCGTGAAGCGCAGTCGGCTACAGCCCTGGGTTGGATGGTGCTACTATTTGCCCCCGTCTGCTAACGTCTGGGAGCAAACAGGGCAAATTTCGTGTCAATCTCAGGCCTCAATTCAATACCAACATCTTCAAAAACCTGTAATAATTCGCCGTAAGTGTTCTCACCGCCAAGAAAGTCCCAGAATTCTTCGGCAACTTTTACTTCATTAGTCAGATCGAACATACCCTGAAATGTCCAGCGGTCATAGGGTTGTGGCTCATAAGGATTGTATGGAATGGCAAGCCCTGTGTAAATCTTCTTGGGATGTGGGTTTATAGCGCCTCGTATTGCCACCCATTCAAGCATTTTTCGCTTGAATCCGACGATTTCATCAACGTTTGGTTTGGCAGTCTTGAGGTCAAAATAGTATTCAGTGCCATCTTCTGATTCCAAGAATAGGTCAATTTGGGGGCGCTTTACTTTCTTAAGAGTGCCTGTTTGTGCAACTTGAAGAATCGTTATTATTTCAGCAGGCTTGTTAGGTTTGGCCCTAGCGGCTCTTAAGTCATCTACGATGCGTTGAATCACAACCTGCGCCTTGTCGCTAATTGTGTCATTAAAGCCCTTATACTGGTTGACGGCACGCTTGAAGTGTGGAGAGGCAACAAGGGCAGCAACTTGCTCAAAGACTGATGTTCCAAGTGTTGTATTGATAGACTGGATAAATGAGAATAAAGCCATACGGTCTTGACCAAGCAAGCGAACATGAAACGGCATGTTGTTGGACTCGGGCAAATACTCAGATAATTTGCGTCTGATTTGCCTTCTAAGCAAATTGGCTATCTGTTCACGTTGGTTATTTGATAAGCCCATTTACACATCCTTCATCATGAAGAAGATAGTTTCCTGGTAGGGATCATCACCTTGCTCGGTACGTTTTGTTACCGCTCGATGAAATTTGTCCACGATTCTTAATCCGCTACCTCTGGCGATCTCTGGATACAGATTAAAACGGTCATTTGCCACAACAAAGATTTTCCCATCAGGCTTCACCAATGGCAGAATATTTCGGAGCACTGCAATAATGCCATCAACATACTCCCGTTGCGCCTGCTTGGATTTGCCCTTTTTCTTTGGGCCGATTTCAAGCTCATCTTGGCGCGGGAATCCAAAAAGCTCGTAGGCGTAAATATGTTGGTCATGGTAATCAATTTGCCCAACATAGGGGGGTGAAGTAAAGATGCCATCTATAGGACGGTTGGCGATAACTGTATTAGATAACTCAGCGCGTAAGTCTACTATCCTAGAGTCTGCTTGAATTACCGTTATTGTCTTGTCAGAGCGCAACTTGTCAAACTCAGCAATACGTCGTGCTGTATCTCCACTATAAGCATGAATTTTTGTTATACAATTGTCAATTGGCATACAGTAGCGACGATGTTTCTTGCACCAATATTTTTCTCCAACACGTAGAGGCGCTTTGGGGGTAGCCAAATCATAATGGGGAACAAGACGGGAAGAACGAACCGCTCGACTGAGTACCACGCGCAATAAGTCTTGGTACTGATAATGTGGAATCAATCGGCGATAGTAAAGCATTTCCAGTAAGGCACGAGGTGCGAACCAGGTTCTGAGATATTCGCTAGTGCATTCCTGTAACAAAGATGTTTGAAGATTATCCATCCTATCTTCAGGAAAGAGGGGCAAACTAACTTCACCAGATTGAGTCAGGTATTTTGAGAACCTTGCAACCCGTTGTTCGACTTCCAGTATTTCAGAACGCGCCTTCGCAACGTCATATTTTGCGGCTTTGACTCGCGCGATAAGGCAGTTAAAAGGCGAGATGTCAATGCCAATCGTGTGCATTTTCATCTCGTTTCCCTGTATCAAGGTCGTTCCAGACCCCATAAATGGGTCAAGGATAACATCATCAGGTTGAAAATAACGCGCCAGAAACCATTCTACGAGTTGGGGAATAAATTTGCCCAGATAAGGGTGCAGGCGGTGAACGTGTTTCGTTCGCTGATACTCGGGGACATCATGAAAGCCAAGTTCGGGATGAAGCCCAGCGTGATGATGTTTCTCAAGTCCCTGCTCTACCAGAGACAAGAATGTCTTTATTTCCTTGAGAGAAACCCGCAAATGCCCGTTCTGGGCGCGTTTAATCAACTCGCCGTGCTCATTGTATTTTCCAATACGCCCGCGCTGAATGTAGTCGCGGATATTGTGAGGCGTTTTGCCAACAATTCGGGCCGCTTCTTCAATCGTTACTAACTCAAGATCATCTGCCATAAGTTGCCCCATCTGCCGTACGTATTTTCCCCATAATTATAATTGGCAGAATGCCCATCCAGAAAACTACAATTTTGTCAGTTTGTCAGCCGCATAACGAACGTTATGTACTACCTACGCCGCCCGCCGAAGTACAGCCGCCGTGAAGCCGTCAGATAGAAGCGTGGGTCAGGTAACCGCCTATGTTTTCGAGTGTTGTTCTGTTGATGCAAGAACACTTAAGCGGTATCTGACTCTCTCTTGCCTGAGCTTTATTTTAGCATAGGAGTTATTAGCAATGAAGCTACACCAGAAAACCACGAGAGAGGCGATAGCGCTTTCCCGCACGCGTAGTATTCTCAATAAAAATGCGACTCCGTGATAAAGTTGTAGAGACAAAACCAACAACAGAATCACGGAGCGCTGATGGACAGTATAACACGGATTCGAGCGGCGTACGCATTGAGAAAGCAAGGGATTGCCGTTGAGGCGATTGCCCGCGAGGTGGGACGGGATCGAGCGACAGTGTATCGGTGGCTGAAAGGTATCAAGCAGAGGGGGATCGAGGG
>DAOTYH010000029.1:0-35842 GCA_034435015.1 Anaerolineae bacterium
CTCCACTTGCGGAAATGATAGTACACCGCCTGCCAACTGATTTCTTTTTTGTCGCGTCGTGCGGGTTGGGCGCTGTCGGCAATTCGTTCCACTGGCAACCCGTATGCAGCCGATATAGGATGTAGTTGAAGACTTTGAATAACGGGATTTGGCATACAAACCCCCGTTTGGCTGTACTCAGACAAGGCAAGATATTCCGTAAACTGCTCTTCGGTTACACTGGTGGGGATAGTGCTCATGGGATTTCACCTTTGCAGAGGTTTTTTCTCTCATGATGCACTATCTCCCCTTTCATTCGCAAAAGTTTGAATCAGTTCATTCAGATGAAGGCTCAATCTGTTAATTGAGTGACTCAACAATGCTGGTCAAGCGGAACAGCCCGGCTGTAGAATGGTTGCCTATGACGACCATGATGAACCCGTCCTTCTCCCACAACAGCATCCCGCCGCCGCAGTAACTCTCGTCTGGGTCTGAGGGGTCTGGCTCGCATCCGGGTAGGATGTACAGGCCGGTTGTGCCGTCCACTTCCACTTCCTGGATGATAGACATGCTGGCAGGTATGGGCACAACGAGCGTGGTTGTCCAGTCAATGGTCTGGCTGAGACGCTCAGCCTCTGCCGGCGTCATGCCCAGCAGTTGGAGCATGGCACTGCCGAGAGCCTGCATGTCCACCCCCTCCGGCACTTCAACGGATGGGCTGGGAATCTGTCCGATGATGAATCCTTCAGGGTCATCCAGTTCCCCATAGGTCTGGGTGACACTTGCTGGAATGGTGATGACAAACGGCTGGCCGTCTATGTTGTCGGGCAGTAAGGCGGGGTCAAGTTCCATTGCCACAAAAACCTGCCGCAGTGTCTCGACATCCGGGGTGTAGCGCATCCTTGCCAGCCCCGTCACCTCGATGCGGGCGGGGTCGCCGTAGCCCTGGGGTCTGCGGGGCATGAAGCCCGCCTGCGCGGCGGCCTCATCCAGCGATGAGACTTCGACCGGCTGGCCGGGGTCCTGCAGGACCTCTTCTTCCCCAAAGTGCATGTTATCGCTGATTGCGGCGGCGATCTCTTCGAGGCGTTGATCGTCTACATCCACTACAACAAACTCCTGAACACGGAACAGGCTCAGGAAGTCGCTGGCAAGCGCACGAACCGGCGCAAGCGCGAGCAGTACCCCTATAACTATCAGGGCAACTGCGCCTGCCAGAACGCGTTGCATTTTCTTACTCAACTTCATGCTCATATCCTTTCTCTCTCCTATGACAGCCCGCAGGTTGACCAATGCCCGATGCGCGGCAGGCCGATCAAGAGGGCCGGGACGGGTATGGGCCATTGCCTGTGAAACCTGCACCCTTTCCATTTCCAGCCTGCTCAGACGCTCCCGGCACAACCTGCATATTTCGAGGTGCCTGCTTAGCTCCTGCGACTGGGCGGGTGTGAGCTGTCCATCTAGATAACTCAGAAGCAACCCATCATGCGGATGACGTACTGCCATCTTGCTCCTCCTGACCGTAGGCCGCTCGGAAGGCACGCTGGGCGCGCACCAGCAGTGTTCCTACTGACCCCGGCTTCACACCGATCATGTCTGCCAGTTCGCGGTAGCTGAACCCCATCTCCCGCAGGACAAGCAGCCACGCCTCTCTGGCTGGCAGTCTGGCCAGCGCTTCACGCACACGGCGCTGGGTCTCGCGGCGGGAGACCTCATCCTCCGGGCCGGGCGGCAGGTCGGCAGTGCGCCCTGCGGCCTGTTCACGCCGCTCGCGCCGAATGGCGGTCCGTAGGGCGTTGTAACCTGTATGGAGGGCCACCCGATAGAGCCAGCCCGCCACGTTCTCCTCGCGCCAGAGCGGCTTTCGGTACAGCGTGAGGAAGACCTCCTGCGCCAAGTCTTCTGCCTCCTGACGTGTGCCTGTCAACCGGAACAAGACGCCGTAAACCATGTCATAGTGCCGGTTGAACAAAGCCTCAAAAGAGGCTTCATCTCCCTCCCGGAAGCGCCGCATCAACAGTGCGTCAGAGAGCGCTGTCAACTGCTCATCCTCGTATGCAGACATTCCTCTCTCCCATCTAAACACCGCTGGTACATCTGCAGTGACAGCGTACCCGCTTTCCCCTGTTCAGGCTAGCCCCATCCAGCAGGCTGGCAGGTTCTGACAGCAACACCCAAGCAGAGATTCCTGATCGAGTTGTCTGGCAGGCTGGGTAAAAGAAAGCAGGGCGGCCTCTGCCGGCGCGCCCTGCATGGGGTGACACAGTCGGGGAGGCCGCCTCAACCTGCCAGCGCCAGCAGTGCCTGCCGGGCCATCTGGAAAAGCGGCGTCGGGAGAATGCCTAGAATCAGAGTAGCCGCCGCGGTTACCCCCAGCACGGTTGCCAGCGCAGGCTGGAGGCTGGCTTCGCCCTTGCCTTCGCGGAAGAACATGACCAAGATTACCCGCGCGTAGTAGAACGCGCTGATCACGCTGGTTAGTACGCCGATGATCGTCACAGCCAGCAGGAGCGGATCACCGGCGGAGGCGCGGATAGCCGCTTCGAACACAAACACCTTCCCGATCAGCCCGGCGCTGGGAGGCAGGCCGGTTAGCGAGAGCATGAACAACGCCATGGCCAGTGCCATCCAGGGGTGTGTTTGGCCGAGGCCGGCAAAATCGTCAATCTCGTTGCCGGTGCCGTCATCACGCTCCAGCGCGATCACGACCGCAAAGGCGCCCAGATTGGTAAAGGCGTAGGCCAGCAGATAGAACAGGGCCGCGCTCACAGCGTAGGGGGCTGTGTCAGGATGCTGGGCGGCGGCCACCGCTACCAGAATATAGCCGGCGTGGGCGATGCTGGAGTAAGCCAGCATACGCTTGATGTTAGTCTGCGAGATGGCCACAACGTTGCCCAAGATCATGGTCAGGCCGGCGATCACAGCGATGATCGCCCCCCACTGGCTGGCAGTGGCGGGCATGGCTGTCACCAGCACGCGCAGGAGGGCCGCAAACCCGCCTGCTTTAGCCCCTACCGACATGAAGGCCGTGACCGGCGTCGGTGCGCCCTGATAGACATCCGGCGTCCACATATGGAACGGCACAGCCGCAACCTTGAACCCCAGCCCTACCAGTATCAGCACCATGCCGACCAGTGCTAGCGCAAGGTTAGCCGCCTGCCCGGACAGGGCCGCCACCACTCCTGACAGAGCTGTACTGCCTGTCCCTCCGTATGTCAGGGCTATGCCGTAAACGAGAAAACTGCTGGCGAAAGCTCCGAGCAGGAAGTACTTCATGGCCGACTCTTCAGAGTCAGCTCTCGGACGTGCAAAACCGGCGAGGATATACAGCGGGATGCTCAACAGCTCCAGCGCAAGGAACACGACAATCAGGTCAGCCGCCATCGCCATCAGCACCATGCCGGTTGTGCTGAACAGCAGGAGGGGGTAATACTCGCCGCGTTCGATCCCGCGTCGGGGCAGGTAGTTCAGGGCCAGCAGAACGCCCAGGATGGCAGTCAGGATGAAAACAGCCTGCAAAAACAGCGAAAACCCATCCGCGATCAGCATCCCCTCAAAGGCCGATTGTGTGCCCAGCCGGGTATAACGCTCTATTTCCAGTGCCAGCGCAACCGCCGCACCTGCCAGCCCTAAGAGCGCCAGCCAGCCAGTCCAGCGCTTATGGCCCCGGCCAATGAACAAATCAATCATCAGCAAGAGGCAGGCCCAGCCAGCCAGAATCAAGACGGGGATGAGCGCCACTAGGTTGATCGATTCAAGCGTAGGAAGTTGCATAATCATGACCCTTCACGCAGGATGCCTGACTCATCAGGGCAGACCCGCCAGCGATGGTACTGCGCTCAAGAGCGCCTGCACAGACGGCTCCATCACATCAAAGAACGGCTTGGCATAAAGGCCGATCCAGAAGATCAAGATGATCAGGGGTACCAGCGTTAGAATCTCACGCGGGCCAATGTCAGTCAGCTTCTTGTTTTCCTCTTTATCCAGAGGCCCAAGGAACACCTTCTGGAACATCCACAGCAGGTAGATGGCGGCCAGAATCACCCCCAGCGCCGCAAAGGCTGTGAACAGCCAGGGCCGCGCACCCAGCGCACTGGAGTTAAATGACCCCATCAGGATGGTGAACTCGCCGACAAAGCCGTTCAGCCCCGGCAGACCCATCGAAGAGAGCGTCACTACCAGTGCCAGTGCGCTGTAGACGGGCATGATCTTCCAGATGCCGCCGAAATCGCTTAATTCGCGGGTATGCCGCCGTTCGTAGATCATGCCGACCAGCAGGAACAACCCGCCCGTGCTCAGGCCATGGTTGACCATCTGGAGGATTGCCCCTTGAACGCCAATCGCATTCAGGGAGAAGATGCCCAGCATGACAAACCCCAGATGGCTGACAGAGGAATAGGCGACCAGCTTCTTGACATCGGTCTGGGCAAAACTGACCCATGCGCCGTAAATGATGCCGATGACGGCCAGCGCCGCAATGTAAGGAGCAAACTCAACAGAGGCGTTGGGGAACAACGGCAGGTTGAAACGCAGGAAGCCGTATGTTCCCATCTTGAGCAGGACACCCGCCAGTATAACAGAGCCAGCCGTTGGGGCTTCGACATGCGCATCCGGTAGCCACGAGTGTAGCGGCCACAGCGGGACTTTGATCGCAAAGGCAATGGCAAAAGCCAGGAACAGCCAGCGCTCAAGGTTCAGGGGGATGTCCATGCCGATCAGATCAGGCAGGTAGAACGTGCCTCCTCGGATTCCCAGCCACAGGATCGCCAACAGCATCAGGATAGACCCGGCCATCGTGTACAGGAAGAACTTGATGGCGGCGTACTGACGGCGCGGCCCGCCCCAGATACCGATCAGGAAGTACATGGGAACGAGCGTGAACTCCCAGAATACGTAGAACAGGAACAGGTCCTGCGCCACAAACACGCCTACCATAGCCGTTTCGAGCAACAGCATGAAGGCGTAGTATTCTTTGACGCGATCCTCAATGGCCTTCCATGAGGCTAGAATGGAAATCGGGCTGATCAGGGTGGTCAACAGCACCAGCCAGATGCTCAACCCGTCCACCCCCAGCGCATAGCTGATCCCCGCTGTCGGAATCCAATCTACCCGCCCGGCCCACATCATACTGCCGTCCTGAGCAAACGGCTTGCCCAGCAGGAAGAGCGACACGACAAATGTGGCGGTTGAAAAGACAACCGAAACCCACTTGATGAATGTCTCATGTCTGCGCGGCGTCAGGACTACAATCAAGAACCCGACCAGCGGTATCGCCAGTATTATGGTCAGAAAGGTTGGGAACTCCGTCATACATGCTCCTTAACGGGCCGTGTTTGTAGGGGCGCAGCGCCGTGTGCTAAAGCAACAGGCGTATCGCCAGATAAATCAAGATCACTACGACACCCAGCGCAACTGCCAGAGCGTAATTGCGCACGTAGCCGGTCTGTGTGCGGCGTAGCCTGTTCGATGAGCCGCTGATCAGGCTACCAATGCCGTTGACTGCACCGTCCACCACACCCATATCAATGGGCTTACTCAGGATAGCCGCCCAGCCCTTGAAGGCGGCTGTCAGGATGTTGTCATGTACAAAGTCGTGCCAGAAGTGCCAGTCCACTGTGGCGGCCAGAAAATCCCCCATGCGGGTATAAGGCTGTACGAAAACCGCCGCATACAGCTCATCCCAGTACCACTTGCGGTTTAGGAAGGTGAATACCGGCCCTGTCGTGCGCAACGGATCGGGCTGACCCTCCTCCAGCGGCTTGCGGCCGTACAGCAGGAAGCTCAAGAAGATCGCCGCCAGCGCCAGCACAGTTGAAATGCCGGCCACAGTCAGCGAGAAGCTCTCACCAGCGGCAGGGATATGAATATTGACAACGCTGTATGCCAGCCAGTACCCTAAGTGGTGGAAACCCTCGAAGGGCAGATTCATCACCCCGCCGATAGCTGACAGAACGGCCAGCACGATCAGCGGAGTAGTCATCACGGCGGGACTCTCTGCCGCATGTGCGGCGGCTTCTGTGCGTGCCTTGCCGAAGAAGACCATGAAAATCTGCCGCCCCATATAGAAGGCTGTGAAGAAGGCCGCCGCAGTCAGCAGGATGTAGGCCGCTGTGTTCTCGCGGCTGGCGTCCAGCAGGATTTCATCCTTGCTCCAGAACCCAGCCAGCGGCGGGATGCCTGCCAGCGCCAGCGCACCGACAATATAGACGATGGTGGTAAGGGGCATCTTCTTGCTTAGCCCGCCCATGTTGCGCATGTCCTGTGGGTCGAGAGCGTGGCTGTCTTGGTGCCTGCCATGCCCGTGATGGGCAGTCGCATGGTGGCCGTGTTCCATCCCATGTATCACTGAGCCGGCGCTCAGGAACAGAAGCGCTTTGAAAAAGGCATGGGTGGCTAGATGGAAGATCGCCGCCGCATAGGCCCCCAGCCCTGCCGCCGCGACCATAAAGCCGAGCTGGCTGATGGTCGAGTAGGCCAGCACACGTTTGATGTCGAACTGTGCCACTGCGATAGTCGCCGCCACAAAAGCCGTTGCCGCTCCGACAAGCGCCACGACCGTCCCGCTGACAGGGGCCATCGCGTACAGCACATTACTGCGGGTGATCATGTAGATACCGGCGGTGACCATAGTAGCGGCATGGATCAAGGCGCTGACAGGTGTCGGGCCGGCCATCGCATCCGGTAGCCAGACGAACAGCGGTATCTGGGCGCTCTTCCCCGTTGCACCCAACAGCAGGCACAACGTGATGATGGTCACCACTGTCCCCAGCGGCACAGAGAGCGGCCCAAACGCAATCGGAGTTGAGAGCGAGAGCGGCTCACCTTCTCCCTCTGCCGCATGTTCCCCTTCGACGGCCTCACCGTGCGGCCCTGAGGCGCTGAGGGTCAGGCATTCAGCCTGAGGGGCTGTCTGCATACACTCGGCACGCGCAAAAACGTCGTCAAAAGTGAGCGTGCCGAATGTCCAGAAGATGAGCATGATCGCCAACAGCATTCCGAAGTCGCCTACGCGGTTGACGATGAAAGCCTTCTTGCCTGCGGCAGAGTTGGTGATGCCCGCTACCGGGTCATCAAACCAGAAGCCGATCAGCAGATAGGAGCATAACCCTACCAGTTCCCAGCCGACGAACATCATCAGATAGTTGTTGGCTGTGACGAGGATCAGCATCGAGCCGAGAAACAGGTTCAAGAAGGCAAAAAAGCGGGGGAAGCGGCGGCGCTTCAGGTCGTAGGCTTCCTCTGGAGACAGCCCGCGCTTGGCGGCCTGCTCGTCAATGTCTCCTTGCATGTAGCCGATGGCGTAAATATGGATCAGTGTCCCTACGCCGGTGACAACCAGCATCATCACCGAGGAGAGCGTATCTACCTTGATTGTCCATGGAACGGCAAGGGTGAAGTCCCCGGCCTGAAGCCTGAACCACGTCAAAAGCGGGACTTCCGCACCCTGCGGCTGACCCAGCAGTCCGACAAACATCAAGACTGCGATCACAAATGCCAGCGCCGCCATAAGCGAGGCGATCACGCCGGGCGCTGCACTGTCACTGCGGGGCATCAGCCTGCGTCCGAAGAAGACGTTAATCAGCATACCCGCAAAGGGAAACACAATGATCAGCGGGATTAGGGAGAACAGTCCTTGCATGTGGCTTGTCCTGTCCGACTAAGATAGTGAGCTTCCAAATGGCCCCAAGTTATGCTCTAAGTGAGTGCCTTCACGACACTCAGCCTTCCATTTCACGTAGCTCGTCAATGTCAATACTGCGCTTGGTTCGGAAGATGGCGACGATCAATGCCAGCCCTACCGCTACCTCTGCGGCGGCAACGGTCATTACAAAGAAGACAAAGACCTGCCCGCCCAAATCCTGAAAGGCGCGGGCGAAGGCTACAAAGGCGAGATTAGCCGAATTCAGCATCAGCTCAACCGACATGAAGACGAGGATGGCGTTTCGCCGCACCAGCACACCGACCATCCCCAGCGCGAACAGCACTGCGCTCAAGATCACATAGTAGCTGGTAGGAACGAGAAAGGCTGTTTCGTTCATTTCTGGGTTTCCTGCTTGTCTAAGCGTCCACGCTTCTTTTCTAGTTCATCTCTGGTGAGCACGACCGCGCCGATCATGGCAACCAGCAACAGCACGCCGACCATCTGGAAGGGGAGCATGTAGCGGGTAAACAGCACTTCGCCCACGGCCTGCGGACTCCCGTAGCTCTCCATGGCGCCGGCGGTTTGGCTGAGCAGAGGCGGCACAGACAGATCAACCCCGATCCGAGGGCTGAACAAGACGAAAGCCGCTGTCGCAACCAGCAGGACTGCCAGGACGATGGTTACCGGGGCCTGCCATCGAAGTTTTGACTCAAGCGGCACACGCTCGGCTCCCAGCAGCATGATCACGAACAGGAATAACACCATGATCGCCCCAGCGTAGACGGTCACCTGCACCATAGCGAGGAAGGGGGCGTTTAGGCCCAGGTAGAAGAGCGCCACGCACATAAAGTTGACCACCAAAAACAGAGCGGCACGCACTGCATTGGTGCTGGTCAACATGCCTACGGCTGAGGCAATCGCTATCAAGGCCAGAATAGCAAAGATCAGTGTGCCAATCATCAGGTCAAGGCTCCCTTATTCATTTCGGGTTTTCCATGTCCGGAATGGCGCGGTCAAAACTGCCCGGCGGGACCTTTTGCGGCGTGGGCTTCCCGCCCGGCGGAACGGGCACCAGCAACATCTCTTTGGTGTAGATCGCGCTCTTGCGGTCATAAAATGACAGCCGATACTCATGTTCCAGCACGATGGCCTCAGTCGGGCAGGCATCCTCACAGTAGCCGCAGAAGATACAGCGCAGCATATTGATCTCGTAAGTCTTGGCGTACCGCTCACCGGGGGAGTACCGCTCCTCGTCGGTGTTCTCAGCGGACTCGACCCAGATGGCATCGGCAGGGCAGGCCGCCGCACACAGCGCACAGCCGATGCACTTTTCGAGGCCGTTGTCATAGCGCTTGAGTTCATGGCGGCCCTTGAACCGTTCGGCCAACGGCCTGACCTGCTCCGGATACTGGACGGTAACCGGCGGCTGGAAGACATGCTTGATGGTAGTTGCCATCCCCTCAAGGATGGCCAGTCCGCGTCTGATAATCATTGCCAATGATCCTCGATCCTAAACCCCGCCTGCTTGAAACCAGCCAGACACTGCTCATCCGAAAGAAGGAAAAACGTCCAGCGCGACCAGCACCGCGGTGACCACCGCGTTGGCCAGCGACAAAGGCAACAGCACCTTCCAGCCGAAGGCCATCAGGCGGTCGTAGCGGATGCGCGGCAGTGTGGCACGCAGCCAGATCATAAACATCAGGCTGGCCACCACCTTAGCGCCCAATATGAACGGGGCCATCCACCCGCCCAGCAAAGTATGTAACTGGATGTTGGTGAAAGGAATAGTGAACTGATAGCCCCCAAAGAACAGCGAGGCGGCTATCACGCTGACGGCAATCATCTTCATGTATTCGGCCATGAAGAAGGCCGCAAACTTCATCCCGCCATATTCAGTGATGTAGCCGGCGGTCAGCTCCTGCTCAGCCTCCGGCAGGTCGAAGGGAGCGCGGTTTGTCTCAGCCAGCATGGTGATGATGAAGATGATGCCGGCGATGGGTTGCAGGAAGATGAACCAGGTATTCTGCTGGGCGCGGATAATATCGCCGAGACTCATCGAGCCGGTCATCATCACCGGCGCAAGGATGGACAGCCCCATGGCCAGCTCGTAGCTGATCATCTGGGCGCTGGAACGTAGCCCGCCCAGCATGGCATATTTGTTGGCTGAAGCCCAACCGGCCAGCACAATCCCATAGACCGAGATAGAGGTGACGGCCATGATGTACAGGACGCCTACGTTAATGTCGGCGATGCCCAGGGTAGTTGTGTACCCGAACAAGTTAACCTGCTCGCCGATGGGGACGACGGCCAGCACAATCAGGGCCGGAATAGCGGTGATCACAGGGGCTAGTGTAAAGAGAATCTTGTCCGCCCCCAGCGGGATAACGTCTTCTTTGACGAAGAGCTTTAGCCCGTCCGCTACCGGCTGAAGCAGGCCAAACGGCCCGGCGCGGTTTGGCCCTATCCGTACTTGAATGCGGGCAATGAAACGCCGCTCCAGCCATGTTCCATATGCAAAGCCGGTCAACAGCACTACGATCAGGATCACCGATTTAACGGTGGCGTCAATGGCAAGGATGGCGATGTCGCTCATGCTTCGATTTTCTCCAGCTTGCTGATTGGAGCGGTTAGAGCCTCCAGCGGCGCACCCTGAGCCTGAAGACGGCGCGGCACAAGTGCCACACCTTGAGGAACGGATGCATCAATAACTGCCGTCAGGGCAATGGTGTGCTCGCCCACTGTCAGGCCCAGCGTATCTCCCCCTTCGAAGCCCAGACGGCGGGCATCATCCGGGTTGAGCGCGGCATAGGGGGCCGGAACGCGCTGATGGAGCAGGGCGGTCTTGTAGAAGACAGGCTCGGCATCATAGACCCGCGTGACAGGCACAATGATCAGGTTATTCCCCTCAGCACGCAGGTTGTTTTCGGCCACAGCCGGTCGCATGGTGAGGCGTGCCCCGGCTTTCTCTGCCTCGCTGGCCCACTGAACGCCCAGCCCGCGCGTGTTCTGGAAGGCTGTGCCTCCATAGTATAGGTCTTCGCCGCCTACATCGGGCAACTGAGGCTCAACCTTGGCGAGGACCTGATAAGTCATGCCGGCATACTGCGGCACGTTCTTGCTGATCTCGGCCAATACTGCCGCCGCTGAAGGGGCAGGCCGGCCATGCCCTAGCCGTTCGCCGATCGTCTGGATGATCAGCCAGTCTGGCTGGCTCTCTCCTATCGGCTCGATGGCAGGGTAAAAGCGTTGCACGCGCCGCTCGCCGCTGGTGTAAGTTCCCTCACGCTCAGCCGCGCTTTGCGTGGGCAGTACTATATCGGCTAGTTGGGCAGTTGCCGTCAGGAACATATCCTGCACAATAATAAACCCCTTTGTTGCACAGAGTGACTGCTCAACAGCCGGATCGTCAAAGGCCGGATCAGCCCCTGCAATGTAAAGAACCTTGATCTGGTTGTCAGCCACTGCCTTTAGGATACCTTCATAGCCCAGCCCCGGCGTTTCGACCGGCTGGTAACCGGGGCCAAAGTTCGGGTGGAAGCCCATGTCGGAAGCGCCTTGCCCATTAGCTGACGGCCAAACCACGATCAACCCGTTGTTGGCACGTCCAACATGGCCGGTGGCGATCAGCAGGTTGGCGGCGGCCTGTGCCAGCGCATGAGAGCGTTCAGGGCCAAGCCCCTCGCCCCCCATGAGGATGACCGCATTTTGAGCGCCGGCAAAAGTCTGCGCGGCGGCTTTGATCTCCTTGCTTGCCCTAAACAGCTTGGCTGTCCGAAGTGTCTCATCCAAGCCTGCCGTCTCACTGCCTGCTTTGGGTTTGATACTCCCCAGCATAGCGTTGAGTGCGGCGGTCTCATCCCCGTAGGCGTAACGGATGGCATGGGCTGCGTACTGGTCAAGGCGGGTCTTGCGCCCGTTCAAAACGATCAGGGATGCACCACGCTTGGCCGCCGCAATGACACGCAGCCACCAGATCGGCGCTTCTTCGTGCAGGTCGCTGGCGATGACCAGAATGGCGTCACCCTTGCCCAGGTCAAGGAAGTTGGTCCCTACCCCCACGCCCGCCTGAGCTGTCAGGTCGCCCCCTGACACATAGGGAGGGTAGGGGGCCAGATGAGGACTGCCCTGGGCGCGGATCAACTTTTGGAGGCTGTACAGGTCTTCGTTGCTCAGCCGTCCGCCGGCTAGTGCGGCGATGCTGGGGCCTGCGCTCCGAAGCTGGGCCGCCGCCTCAGACAGCGCTTCCTCCCAGCTTGCCTCGACCAGCTTGCCGCCCCGACGGATCAACGGCTTGGTCAGGCGTTCCGGATGGTGCATGTAGTGATGGGCGAAGCGTCCTTTGTCGCAGATCCAAATCTCGTTGACGCGCTCGTTCTGGCGCGGCATGACGCGCTTGATGGTCGTCTGGCCGCCTGCCTCGCGGTCAGGACGTGTGTCAAAGCTCATGTTACATCCGACGGGGCAGTGTGTGCAGATCGTCGCGACCTGCACCATTTCCCATGGGCGGGCGTTGAAGCGGAAGTCGGCAGTCGTCAGTGCTCCTACCGGGCAGATGTCCGTCGTATTGCCGGAGAAGATGCTGTCAAAGCCCGGCTCACTCAAGGAGATGATCTGCTGTTTGCGCCCCCGCTGGTCGAAGCCTAGTACGTGGTCATCGGCGATCAGATCGCAGAAGCGGATACACCGCGCACAATGGATACACCGTTCCTGATCGAGATAGATGATCTCGCCCAGCGGGATATGCTTCCCAAGGCGCATCTTATCTTCCCAGTACATGCGGCTGGTGCCGGGGCCGTGCCGCATGGTCAGGTTTTGCAGGGGACACTCGCCGCCCTTGTCACAGACGGGGCAATCGAGCGGATGGCTGGAAAGCAGGAACTCCAGAATCTCGCGCCGCCCGTCAATCACCTTTTGTGACTTGGTGCGGATAGCCATCCCGTCTACAACCTTCTGCGTGCAGGCTGTTTGCAGGGTCGGAAACCACGCCAGCTCGACCTGACCGGTCTGCTGATTCAGACGCGGTGTGGCGAGTTCCACTAAACACATGCGGCAGTTGCCGTCATGGCCCAGCTTGGGGTGGTAACAGAAGACAGGGATGTCCACGCCGCACTGCTTGGCGGCATCTACCAGATTTGACCCCGCCGGCACTTGATATTCCACGTCGTCAATGATGAGTTTTACGGTATCTGCCATGCATCAATCCTGATCCACTCAAGGCGTAGTGAGAGTTCATGTCGAAAATACAGGGGGCTTCTCTCTGCCCCTCTAGCATCCGATCAGTCGGCGGCCACGCTGGCAGGCTCACCTTTCTTCTGTGCCTCGACTGCCCGTTTATAGTCCTCAGGGAAGTGCTTGATAGTCGCTACGACCGGGTTAACAGCAAACTCACCCAGCGCACAGATACACTTGCCTTTCATCTGTGTGGCAACGCTGTTCATCGTCTTGACATCCTGCTCATCGGCCAGCCCTCTGGCAGTACGGTCGTACAGCCGCTTGAGCCAGTACGTGCCTTCGCGGCAGGGTGTACACTGCCCGCATGACTCATGTGAGAAGAAGGTGATCATCTTACGGGCCGCCCATACCATGTCCACTGACTCATCCAGCACGATCACGGAGGCTGAGCCAATGTCAGTCTCCCACTTTTTGAAGCTCCCGTAAGCAATCGGCGTATCGAGTACTTCATCAGTGGCGGGCAGGATCGCGCCGCTGGCACCGGCAGGCAGAATGCCTTTGACCTTCAATCCGCTCGGAACACCGCCCCCCAGCTCGTAGATCAGCTTGCGGAAGGTCGTTTCGCCGCCGAAAGGTAACTCGTAGTTGCCGGGACGGTTGACGTGTCCGCTCAGGCAGAATATCTTGACGCCGGGGCTGTCCGGCGTGCCGAACCGACGGTAGCCTTCTGCGCCGTTGAGGATAATGTAGGGCACGTTCGAAAGCGTTTCGACGTTATTGATCACCGTCGGGCAACCGTACAGCCCGACCTGCGCAGGGAAGGGCGGCCTGATGCGCGGCTGTCCCCGCTTGCCTTCCAGCGACTCCAGCAGGGCTGTTTCTTCGCCGCAGATATAAGCTCCCGCCCCCAAGTGGGTGTAGACCTGACAGCTCCAGCCAGAGCCAAGGATGTTCTCGCCGATAAAGCCGTGCGCCCGTGCCTCCTCTATTTTACGATCCAGCTCGTGGGCAATGTCCCAGAACTCACCCCGGCAGTAGATGTACACGGCTGAGGCGCGAATCGCGTAGGCCGCGATCAAAGCTCCCTCGATGACCTGATGAGGATTCTTCTCCAGCAACTGGCGGTCTTTGAAAGTGCCGGGTTCGCTCTCGTCGGCATTGACCACGACGTAGGTCAGGGGAGCATCCTTAGGGATGAAGCTCCACTTAACGCCGGTCGGGAAGCCTGCCCCGCCGCGCCCGCGCAATCCAGACGCCTTGACGATCTCGATGACCTCATCCGGCTTGTGCTGGGCGAGCGCCTTGCGCAGGCCTTCATAGCCCCCATGCTGAAGGTAGGTATCTATCTGCTTGATGTCGGGTATATCTAGGTCTCTGAGCAGGATATGCGTCACGATCAACCTCTCTCGAAGCAGTCAGTGAGGCTCAGACATCCTCACGGGTTCGCTTGCTCACATAATGGATTCCGGGCCAGTCAACGTATCCGGCCTCCAGAAATAATGCCAATGAGGCTGTGTTGTCCGGCTCAATCAGCGCCGCGATCACATCCATTCCCTGCCTATGCAGGACATCCTCGGCGGCGGCGATCAATGCCTTAGCGATCCCCCGCCGCCGGTAGTCCGGGTGGACAGCCAGCCGGTTGATCCAGCCTTTGCGCCCGTCATGGGTGGTCAGCACCGCACCGACAAGCTGGCCGTCTTCTGTCTCCACGCCGAGGGCAGTTTGTGTCCCGCCGGCTAACTGCCGTTCAAATGCCTCACGCGAGTCGCGTCCGTTCGGTTTGATCGGCAGGCCTGCCGCCTGCCACAGCGCGGCCAGACGCGGGTAGTCGTCAGCTTTGAGTCGAATCGGAGGCCTCATGTTCACGCCGCAGTTCTTCCAGTAGCTTGTCTACCTTCTCGTAATCCAGATTCTCGTAGTAGTGAAAGTTGACCTGCATCACGGGGGCGCGATCACAGGCCGCAATACACATCACATTCTCCACCGTGAACAGCCCGTCAGGCGTTGTCTCGCCGGGCTTGATACCCAGCTTCTGGCATACATGCTCACTGAATTGCTCAGCCCCCTTGAGGGCACAGGGCAGATCGGTGCAAATCTGGATCAGATACTTGCCCTTAGGCTGGTCGTAGTACATCGTATAAAAGCCAATGATGCCTTTTACGTGTGTCACATCCAGTTCGAGAATAGAGGCAATTTCCTCGATGGCCTCCGGTGTAATATGGCCGTATTCTTCTTGAGCGATATACAGGAGCGGCATGACCGCCGAACGTTTGTCGGGATATTTTGCCAGATGATGATCGATCTCTTCTTTGTGCGTGTCGAGCAGGGCCATAGGACGTTTTGCCTTCCAGTTTTATGACTTGGGCGGAGCGGGGGGCTGTTCCGGCTCAGAGGGGGTCAACTCTGCCGGTTGGGGTGGCTCTGGAGGCTTAGGCGCCGGAGGTTTGGGCATCTCAGATGTCTTGGGCGCAGGGGCTGGCGCTTGAGCCGCCAAAGATTTCTCCAATGTTTCGACCTTTTTCTTAAGGCCGGCAATCGTGATGCCGCGCTTGATCGAGCCGGGGACTGTCAACAGCCAGCCCATCAGCAGGCCCGCCGCCAGAGGGACCAGCACCACCAGCGTCATGGGTGTTTTGACGCTCCACGACAGAAAATGGACGCTGATAGTCTCCGGGTTGCCCAGCGCAAAGATGACAGCCGCCGCGGCCACTATCACCATGAGAATCAGGATAAGGATCAAGGCGACCATGTCTTAACCTCCTCAACGGTCGCAGTCACCAAGGACAATGTCAATACTGCCAATAATGGCAACCAGATCAGAAACCATGTATCCCTGTGCCACTACCCCCAGTGCCTGCAGGTTAATGAAAGAGGGGGTGCGGAAATGTACCCGATAGGGTTTGGGGCCTCCATCGCCGACCAGAAACACGTCCAGCTCCCCGTGGGGCGACTCGGTGCGGACGTACACCTCGCCTTTTGGAACGTTGAAGCCCTCTGTCCACAGCTTGAAGTGATGGATTACGGCCTCCATGCTCCGCCCCAGTTCAGCCCGCGGCGGGGGGACGAACTTGCGGTTGTTACTGCGGAACGGCCCCTTTGGAAGACCCTTGACGGCTTGATCCAAGATTCGGAGCGACTGCCGCATTTCCTGCATCCGCACGCGGTAGCGGTCGTACACGTCCCCATTTGTGCCGAGCGGCACCTCAAACTCGAACTGGTCATAGACGGAATAGGGCATCGCCTTGCGGATGTCGAAGTTGATGCCAGAGCCGCGCAGGGAGGGGCCGGTGACGCTCCACTTGATGGCATCTTCCGGCTTGAGCACCCCGATATTCTTAGTGCGATCAAGCCAGAGCGGATTCTGGTCGAGTAACCGTTCGTAATCGTCCAGCTTACGCGGCAGATAGTCAATGAACTTGCGCAGGGCTGGGATGAAGTCATCCGTGAGATCGCGCCACACCCCGCCGGGGCGGATGTAACTGCCCATCATGCGCTGGCCCGACACCATCTCAAACATATCGAGGATATGCTCGCGGTCACGGAAGGCGTACAGCAGGAGGCTGGTTGCCCCCAGGTCAAGCACGTGTGTTCCCAGCCACACCAGATGGCTGTTGATGCGCTGTAGCTCTGCGATGATAACACGGATGTATTCCGCACGCGGGGGAACGTCCAGCTCGCACAGCTTCTCAATCGCCATGCAATACACGAGATTGTTGCCCATGTTGTTCAGGTAGTCGAGCCGGTCGGTCATGACCAGAGCCTTCTCGTAGGTCTTGGCCTCCATGTTCTTCTCGACGCCTGTATGCAGATAGCCTACATCGGGCAGGCAGGTGACAATGGTCTCGCCGTCCAGTTCCAGCAACAGGCGCAATACCCCGTGCGTGCTGGGGTGTTGCGGCCCCATGTTGAGCAACATGGTTTCGCCGGTAAAAGCGCGTTCGCTGACGCGGCCCTTCAATTGTTCGAGCGCGATCTCGACGGTTTGATGATCGCTCTCGATTGCCGTCTCATGTGTCAGGTCGTAGCGGGACAGCATGGGTGCACCTCACTCCTTCGGCTGTGGCTTCTGAGCCTGAATGCGGTCGGCGTTGAACGTGAACTGCACTTCCTCGTATCCCAGCGGATAGTCTTTTCGCAGTGGATGGCCTGTCCAGTCGAAGGGCATCAAAATACGCCGCAGGTCGGGGTGACCTTCGAACCGGATGCCGAACAGGTCCCACACCTCGCGCTCCTGCCAGCCTGCCGCCGGATAGACACCCGTCACAGTCGGGGCGACAGGGTCATCACCGGGCACGTAAACCTTCAGACGAAGGGAATGATTGAACAGCATCGAGTAGAGCATGTAACAGATGGCAAAGCGTGGTTCGTCTGGCCAGTAATCTACAGCCGTCAGGTCAGACAGGAAGTTAAACACCAGCCCGTCCGTGTCGCGGCAAAAGGCGGCCACCTCGACAATCGCCTTGCGATCTACCACAACAGTCACCTCGCCGCGGAACTCAATGATGTCCTGTACCGCCTCAGGGAAACGTTCTTGGATTGTGTTGGCAATGGCTTTCAGATCGCCCATGTGCTTGTGTACCTCAACAGAGTGCTAACCGGTACGGCCTCGAACGGAGAACAGTTACTTGGCCCAGTCCGAAATCTTCATCTTCATGACTTTCTCGTGCAGTGTCAGGATGCCGTCTAACAGTTGCTCTGGGCGCGGGGGACAGCCTGCCACATACACATCTACCGGTATAATCTCGTCCACGCCCTGAAGGATGGCATAGTTGTTGAAGATGCCGCCGCAACTGGCGCAGTCGCCCATTGCGATCACCCATTTGGGGTCCGGCATCTGGTCGTAGAGGCGGCGGACGACGGGCGCCATCTTGCGGCTGACACGTCCAGCCACGATCATCAGATCGCTTTGACGCGGCGAAGCCCGCATCAGTTCCATGCCAAAACGCGACATGTCATAGTGCGAGGCCTGTGTGGCCATCATCTCGATAGCACAGCAGGCCAGCCCAAACAGCATGGGCCACATGGCCCGTGTGCGGCCCCAGTTGATAGCCTCTTCCAGTTTGGTCATCACAACCCCGAAGGTGCCCGGCTTATTCTCTAGTCCCATTCCAACGCTCCCTTTTTCCACTCATAAATCAAACCGAGCGTGAGCAGTACAACAAAAATCCCCGCCGCGATTAGGCCGTAGATGCCCAATTGCCGGATGAGAACCGCATAGGGTAACAGGAAGACAATTTCAACATCGAATAGGATAAACAGGACTGCCACTAGATAAAAACGCACCGGCAGACGGCGTCGTGCCGGTCCGATGGGAGTCATCCCGGACTCATAGGGGGCCAGCTTCTTAGGGGTGGGGCGTTTTGGCCCGAAGATGCGCGAGATGAAGACAACAATCACACTGAGAACTGTGGAGATCAACAGGAGGATACCAATAGGCAGGTAGTTTTCAAGCAACACGAGAGGCTTCTCCTGAGTAGTGATGTTCAGCCGTCCGCATTCAGTTTCCTGGTTGTACAGGTTATCGGCGTAAGGCGCGCACGCTGATCGCTGACAGGCTGAGCACTGGACGTTGCGAGAACTCTTCCGAAGTGTGATAGAACACCACTTCAGGACGTTTATTGGGTTGTTTAGCCCATGTGGTGATAGATGCCTATGTGGCAAATATCACAAATCATACTACCATAAACTCGTGTATTTTTCAAACGCTCATTAACTTTTTTGCGTCTGAGGATGTACACATGGGACTGCTCCATTGTCCAAACAAACGGGCAGATTGTCAAGAATCTGAGCGCCTGACTTCGCGATGTTGTTCGCTTAAGGGGCCGCAACAAACGCGGGGCAGAGAGAGGCTCTGGCCTGCCCCTTGCTTTGGGGCCGTCTTCCTTGATATAATCAGGCCATGTACTCCTGTGTGGAGAGTGTGAATAACGGACTAAGAGCCGTAAAAAACGATGGACGATTATCCTAGTTGTTCTAACACGTGGGCATACCGATCAAAAGTATGCCGTCACCCCTGCCTGAAGGCAGGGCTATCCCCCGCTTAAGGCCTCTCCAGTAGGCTGACGTTCCGGGGGTGATGCTCCTGCCGTCTCAGGCAGAGGGCATCACCATGTGGAGTTAGGAGCGTTAGCCATGACTACTCAAAACATCACCTTGTTTGTCATCTTTCAGCAGGTGCAGTCTCTGCTAGACCGTCGTTTCTCGAACTCGCAGTCTGCCTCGGCGGATGAGCAGGTGAAAGATACCTCCGCTTCTTCCTTGCCGGTGTATGGGAGGGAATGGCATAACGCTGTAGACCCATGGCTTGAAGTAGCCCGCTACCAGCGGCATGGGCGTCTGCCCTGATGAGCGGCTGTTCAACCTGCATAACCCAAAGAAAGAAATGAGAGAGCCTCCTCTCAACCATAACGAGGAGGCCCTCTCCCGTCTGCGAGACAAGGAACGGTCTACCAGCTATCGCGATCCCGATCAAACCGGTCGCCGCGGTCAAAGCGGTCACGCCCGCCGCGATCCCCGCGCGGACGGTCTCCGCGCGGACGATCCTCGCGGGGGCGGGCTAGATCAACTTTGATGGTACGGCCGCCCATCTGAGTGCCATTCATTTTGGCCATAGCCTCTTTGGCTTCTTCTTCGGTGTTCATTTCAACGAAGCCGAAGCCCTTCGAACGGCCCGTGTCGCGCTCGATAACAATAGAGGCGCTTAAGACCTGCCCATAAGGCTCAAAAGCATGCCGTAGTTCATCATCAGTGGTGCGGTAGGACAGATTGCCTACGTACAGCTTACTCCCCATTGCCAAGAAGCCTTTCTTGCTATGCAGTAACTAGGTTGCTCGTTGGGCGGACGAGCGCCGCCAGGTGACACTTTCTCTACGGGCCTATGGCCCTCTCACTCATGGTTCATCATGCCGCCGTGTTAAGGGGGTCACCTTCTCCGGCACACTGCGGCGTCTCGTTCACAAGGCTTCTTGGTCCGCTCTTCTCTCTCCCTCGTATCTCCAATGCATATGCTTATCATGATACATGCTTTTTTATAAAACACCAGTAGGAAAAAGAAAGTTTTCCGACCCGGCAAGGGAGGATGCCTTTGTATTTCGTAGGTCAAGAATAGATTGACACCGGGTTTACAGCTTGGTATAGTGAGAAGAACTCCGCACGATACACTGCTTCAGGAGGAACTCCCGTGCTACGTGAATGGTTTGGCTTCACAAAACGTACACGCCCAGAGAATCCGGCGGCTGGCCCGGCAGTCTCACCTACGGAGACTATCTTAGGGGTCGGCTCTACCTTTGAAGGGACGCTCAAGTGCGAGGGGAATGTTCGCCTTGATGGGTATTTTAAGGGCAATGTCTCGGCACGCGGCAAAGTGACTCTGGGGGAGCGGGGCAAACTAGAGGGAGATTTACTCTGTGAGAGCGCGGCTGTTGCCGGCGTGCTTCGGGGCGACATCACAGCCCGCAAGGTGAGTATTCTGCGCACTGGACGGATATGGGGAAACTTGCGGATCGAGACGCTGGTGACGGAAGAAGGCGGCTTCATTCAGGGGCTGATCACCATGCAGGAGGCGGTCAAACTCGCCGAGTTGTTCCCGCCTGTCGAAGCGGCTGAGAGCACCGCCTCTGTTGAAAGCGGCAAAAAAGCCGAAGCAGAAACTGCCGTCATGGAGAAGACATCAAAGCTGTCGCCTGGGGCTAAGGGCAAGGATGCTTAAAAACTCGAATGCGGCAGGGCCTTGCCTTGGAGGCAGGCTGGATGGTCTTCTCGTCACATCTGTGACATCCGAATAAAGGATATGGCGGCGCGGTTAGGGGCGCGCTATACTCTGCATAGCTTAACAACCGAGTGATCAACACAGGGGAGCCTGGGAGAGCCAGGCTGAGAGGATGCAAACGGCGCGGGTTTGCCGGAGCCACCGCATCGACCCTTGAACCTGATCCGGGTAATGCCGGCGGAGGGAGTGACATATCGCGTGAGACTTCAAGCCGCTTCCCTCAGCCGGGGGGAGTGGCTTTTCGATTCATGGCGCATCGAGCGATTGTTCTGGCAAATGGAGAGCTTGGGGGAATAGAGACCCTGCGGGCGCGGCTGAAGGGATGGGGAAAGGCGTTGATCGTCGCGGCAGACGGCGGTAGCCGCCATGCGGCTGATCTGGGTTTGCCCGTTCATGTAGTGATTGGCGATTTTGACTCACTGGATGGAACAAGCCGGGCCGCATTGTCCGCCGGGGGGGCGCACTTTGAAGTGGCCCCGGCCCATAAGGACGAGACTGATCTGGAACTGGCATTGTTGTATGCCGTCCAGCAGGGCATGGACGAGATCGCAGTGCTCGGTGCGCTGGGAGGGCGTCTGGATATGGCGCTGGCCAACGTTCTGTTGCTGGCACATCCCCGCCTTGCCGGCGCTCATATTGAGCTGTGGTCAGACAGCCAGACGGCCTGGCTGATCCGTCCGCCGGGGGGTGAAGTAAGGGGCCAGCCGGGTGACACCCTCTCTCTGATCCCATTGGGCGGTGAGGCGGGAGGCATCACGACGCAAGGGCTTGAATATCCGCTGAAGGATGGGACACTCGTCTTTGGGCCGGCTCGCGGCGTGAGCAACGTTCTGACCGGCGGGCTGGCTCATGTGGAGTTGAAGCAGGGGTTGCTCTTGGCTGTTCATACGCCGGGGCGGGCCTAGCCGTTTTCTCTTAAGGAGGCAAAGGTGGACGTAAACCGGACGGTCAACGTGGCTGTACAGGTCCTGCCGCTGGCAGAGGATGTGTACTCCATCGTGGATCGGGCAATCGAAGTCATCGCCGCCAGCGGCGTGAAATATGAGGTGGGGCCGATGGAGACTGTCATGGAAGGGCCATTAGACAAGCTGTTAGAGGTCGCCAAAGCGGCTCATCTCGCCTGCTTTGAGGCCGGTGCTGAGAAGGTGGTCACTCTGATCAAGATCGGCGATGCGGTCGGCGGGACCAGCATTGAGGAGAAAGTCGCCAAGTATCGGAAGGACGCATGAGCGCTGTTACTGCTTCTCGCAATAAGCCGCCCGGACCGCCGCGCTGGGTGCGGGAGGTTGTGCCGCCGGTTCTGCTGATCGGGTTTGTGCTGGCCGGCTGGCAGGTCATAGCGGAGCGGAGCGGCCTTTCGGCCTTCATCCTGCCCTCACCGGTCAGGGTGGTTCAGGCCGCTTGGCGGACTCGTGCACTGCTGGGCGAGGCTGTCGGCACAACGATGATCGAAACTGTGCTGGGGATGGCTGTCGCGCTTGTGCTGGGGGTAACGCTGGCGGCACTGATGGACTTCTCTTCCTTCTTACGGCGGGCGCTCTACCCGATCATGGTTGCCTCGCAGACAGTGCAGGTGCTGGCCATTGCGCCGCTGTTGATCATCTGGTTTGGGTTTGGGCTGTTGCCCAAGGTCATTATCGTGGTGCTGGTGTGTTTCTTTCCGCTGGCCGTGAATACAGCGGACGGGCTGGCCTCTGCCGACCCTGATCTGATCGCGCTGTTGCGGGCAATGGGCGCACGCCGAAGCGAAATCTGGCGGATGGTACGCCTTCCGTCGGCCTTGCCCTCTTTCTTCTCCGGCCTGCGCGTGGCTGTAACCTACAGTGTGGTTGGGGCGACCATCGGCGAGTGGGTTGGCGGGTCAGCCGGGCTGGGCCTGTACATGCTGCGTTCCAAGAATGCACTGGCCACGGATCAAGTTTTTGTGGCCATTGTGATCACCTCGATCTTAAGCATTGGGTTGTTCGTGCTGGTCTATCTGATCGAACGGGCTGTACTGCCATGGTATTACTCAACACAACGTGCCCAGCAATGGGAGGAGACAGGTATCTATTAGTCCTAAGGAGGGAGGATCACATGAAAAGGTACTTTGTTGTGATAGCTCTGATCGGTTTGGTGCTGGCTCTGTCTGGCTGTGGGGGAGCGACCGCTACCCCACAGGCGACCCCGCCTGCCTTGACGCCGGTTACCCTGATGCTGGACTGGGTTCCTAACACCAACCATACCGGTATCTTTGTGGCCCAGCAGAAGGGCTACTTTGAGGAAGCCGGCCTTGAGGTGAACATCGTCCAGCCGGGTGAGGTATATGCCGAGCAGGCTGTTGCCAGCGGGGCGGCAGATTTTGGCGTGAGCTTTCAGGAGCCGATCACATTGGCCCGCGCGGACGGCGTACCGCTTGTCTCAATCGCGGCCATCATCCAGCATAACACCTCCGGCTTTGCCTCACGGGCCGTGCTGGGGGTCAGCTCACCAAAGGGATGGGAAGGATTGCGCTATGGCTCATACGGCGGCTCTTTTGAGGAGCCGGTGATGCGTGGTCTGATGAGTTGTGACGGCGGCGATTATGATCAACTTCAGGTTGTGGACATCGGCTTCACTGATCCCCTTGCCCTGCTCAAAGAGGAACGGATCGATCTGGCATGGATTTACTACGCATGGGAGGGTATTCAGGCTGAGCAAGAGGGCATTGACCTGAATATTGTCATGATGTCAGATTGGACGGACTGCATCCCCGACTACTATACGCCGGTGTTGATCGCCAGCGAGCAGACCATCGCCGAGCGGCCAGAGGTGGTGCGGGCTTTCCTGCAGGCTGTTTCGCGCGGCTATATGTTTGCCATCGAGAACCCGGACGAGGCGGCCAGCATCCTGTTGGAAGCTGTGCCTGAGCTGGATGAAGAGCTGGTGCGTGAAAGCCAGCGCTGGCTGTCGCCGCGCTATCAGGCTGATGCACCGCGCTGGGGCGAACAGCGGCTGGAGGTGTGGGAGAGTTTTTCCAATTGGATGGCTCAGAATGGCATTATTGCCGAACCGATTGACGCTCAGGCCGCCTTCACCAATGCGTTCTTGCCATGACCGTGCCTAAGCTCGAACTTCGGCATGTCAGCAAAGAATTGCACGGTAACGGGACGGCCATCCTGGTGCTGGAAGATGTGTCGCTTAGCGTCATGCCGGGTGAGTTCGTCACGATCATCGGGCCGTCAGGTAGCGGCAAAAGCACCCTGTTCAACCTGATCGTCGGTCTGCTGGAGCCGGACAAGGGTGAAATCTGCCTGGATGGGGCGGTCTGCACTGATCGTCTGGGACGGTTCGGGTATATGCCTCAGCGCGACCTGTTACTGCCCTGGCGCAGTGTGATTGATAACGCCATCATTCCGCTGGAGCTGAAGGGAGTCCCCCGTGCCCGTGCCTATGCGCGGGCACGGGAAATGTTGCCGCTGTTTGGGCTGGAAGGGTTTGAGCGTGCCTACCCGGCTACTCTGTCTGGCGGGATGCGTCAGCGGGCGGCACTGCTCCGCACCATCCTGACCGAACAGGATACCCTCCTGCTCGATGAGCCGTTTGGGGCGCTTGATGCGCTGACGCGGCGCGATCTGCAAGATTGGCTGCTGGGTGTCTGGCAACGATTTGGGCAGACGGTGCTCTTCATCACCCATGATGTTGAGGAGGCGCTCTATCTAGGTGACCGGGTGATTGTGCTTAGTGCACGCCCCGGCCATGTGGTTCATACTCTGACTGTTGACTTACCGCGTCCGCGCCGGCGGGGAATGGTCACATGGCCCCAATTTGGAAAGCAGATGGCGGAGTTGTTGGCCGCGCTTGGGGTAGGGGTATGACAGGACAAGGTCAGCAGAGTCAGGCTGTGAACGGCAGTCGTGCCGCTCTCTGGGCGGCGAAATGGATGAGCAACAGTGTCATCCCGATCTGGGCCGCTACTATCATCACCAGCCATAACAGGGCTGTCCCTGCCGCCTCAACTACCAGCAGGTCGGGGCGGCTGAGCAGATACTCCAGCCATGGCGGGAGGCTTGGTATCATCAATAATGGAAGCATCAGTAGCTGAATCAGGGTAGAGGCGAGGTTTGCGAGCACGTAGGCCAGCCCCGCCAGCACAAGCCGTAAACCGCCAGCGGCCAGCAGGCCGCCGCTCCGACTGCGTGCCAGCGTCGAGGCAAAGACCCCCAGTGCCGCATAAAGTGTGGTGCTGATGAAAGGCTCAACCAGATAGTAGAGAAACCACAACAAAACTGCTCCCAGAACTGCCAGCCCCGGCAGGATGAGGGGAGCCGGGTCAATGGCTGGGACGGGCAGTGCGGGACTATAGCTGGGAGCAGTGGCCTGTGCTGACGTATAGATCACATAGATGAGCCACAGCACCATCCCCGGCAACGTAACCGCGCGGACGGCAGTAACCACTGCCAGCGGCATTTGCACCTGCCTGAATGCCGCGCCGAACTTGGCCAGCACGATCTCGCGGGGCGGGAGGGGCGTCAGGCGGAGCAGTTCGTAAGTCTCTGCTTCGATCTCGGCGCTGATGCTGGTTGCTGTCAGAGCAGTGGCCGCCAAGCCAGTGATCCAGCGGAGAGTCTCACCTCCAAACATCAGCCCTGCCAGCAACCCAAAGACCACCACAACCTGTCCGTTCATGCCTTGTATCGTGGGGGCTAATACTGACAGGCCGCAACATGCTGTCGTGCTGAGTAGCAAGAGTGCGATCAAAGGAAGGCATCCGCGCTTGATGGAGCGCCATGGGCGCAGGTAGGCCCAGCCGGCCATCTCGCGGCGATAAAGCGGATGATCGGGCCGCCCCCTTAAAAAAGACCATATCTGCGCAATCAGTGTCAGCATAAGGCTGGATTATATATTTCATTTGTAGTGGCGGGAAGCGCAACCCCTTCTTATCGGCCTGCGTAGAGATCGTAGGGATGTGCTAATGCATCCGGCCTTATCTTATCTGAGCTAGGAGGATAACAATGCTAGGGAGGTCTAGAGGATTGCGGATATTGACTGCGGCAGGGCTTATTCTGCTTCTGCCTTTGCTGATCTTTTCGCCGGCGCTGGCGGCTGAGGTAACTCAAGGCGAAGACATTGTTATCAATGAGGATACTACTGACGACGTGTATGCCTTTGGCGAAACGGTTACTGTCAATGCTACCATCAATGGTGACCTGATCGCTTTTGCAACGACCGTGACGATCAACGGAACGGTGACCGGCGATGTGATCTTTGGCGGTCAATCGTTGATCATCAACGGCACAGTCGAGGACGATGTGCGGGGTGCGGGGTATCTCATCCAGCTTGGTGAGAACGGCGTGATCGGTGACGATCTAAACGCAGGCGGCTATGCCATCGCCATGCAGCCCGCCAGCCGCGTCGGGGGTGATGCTTTCTTTGGCGCCTTTCAGGCCTCGCTGGCCGATATAGACGGGAACGTGATCGGCGGTGCGAACGGCGTTCGAATTGGTGGCCGGATAGGCGGGGATGCTAAGTTGAGTGTCAGCGCTGAGACATCTTTTGACCCCATGATGTTTATGCAGAACCCTGAACTGCCTTCAGTGGAGAGAATACCGGCTGGCCTGAGCTTTAGTCAGGACGGGCAAATTGCAGGTGACCTTGATTACTCCTCCGAGCGGGAGCTGACCATCCCCAACGGAGCAGTTGCTGGCCGGGTCAGTTTCACACAGGTTGAGTCTGGCGCAGAGGGGGATGTGAGAGTGCTCCAGCCTGCCGCTCGAAGAGGATTCGCTGATCGGCCCGGCGTGCGCTTTGCAGGGCGTTTTGTAGGCTCTTTTATCGTTCTTCTGCTGGTGGCCGCGATCTTCCGGGCTGTGGCTCCGGGCTTCTTCCATGGTGCACTGGAAACGCTCCGTACACGCTGGGCGGCCAGCCTCGGCGTGGGACTGCTGGGATATGTGATTGTCTTCATGGTGTTGCCCTTGCTGATCTTCCTGGTGATTGTGTTGCTGTTGACGCCTACGCTGGGAATAGGTGCTCAGTTGAGAGCCGCCTTCTCCTTGATCAGTGCGATCGGCTGGACAGGTTTCAGTCTGGCGACCGGCTGGATCGCCCCGATTTTGGTGGCCGCGCTGTTGGGAGGCGCCATCTACAGTTTGTTTGATCGTGAGAAGAAAAGCTCCTTCTGGGGCATTGTGATCGGCCTGCTGATCGTCACCTTCCTGCTGGCCATCCCCGTGCTGGGACGTGTCCTGCTTGCCATGTTGGTCGGCATGCTTGGGCTGGGCGCAGTGATCCTGTACCTGTGGCCCAGACCAAAGCAGGCGGAAGCAGTGGCTGTGCCGGTTGAGGAGGCACCGGCTGGCTAGCTCTGGTCAGTCTGTGCGAGTTTGAGACCAGCCCCTTCGGGCGGACTACCCGCTCAGGGGCTGGCTGTTTTTTTAAGGAAAGATTCCTTGAAGGGCTGGGGGGCTTGCAAAAAGTGCCTCTCTGGTTGACAATCGAGTCATGCCCAGAAGAAACATTCTGCCCTTGATCGGGTTGCTGGTTTCCTCCGCTCTGCTGATCGGGTGTGTGGCTGAGGAGGCCGCTCCTGTACTGGTTGATCCAACCGGCTTTGTGACCTATGTCAGCCCGACCGGCGTATTCACGCTGTCCATGCCGCCGGACTGGATTGTCAGCGACAAGTCAGATGAATTTGCGTTAAACGTAGAGTTTTCTCCGCCCCGCTCGCCGGAGCCGTTGGTGGGAGTCTATGTAGCCAGCGCCAGCGCCCTCAGCCTCGACCCAGCCAGCGGGCAGACCCCTTCCTACGATGAAATGCTTCTGGCCTATCAGAGCCGCTTCTATACCTCTGCCGATGCAACCTACAAGGAGATTGCCCGTGATCAGCAGGCGGATGGCAGTCTGCGCATCAAGTTCCTGCTGGAAAGCCCAGCCGGCACAACCCAGCACAACGACTTTGTACAGGTCATCGGGCCGTACTTTGTTGCCCTGCGGACTACCCTGCCCGCCGATCAGGCCCAGCTTCGCACGCTGTCCCGGATTGTTAATACGCTGACAGTCAATCAGAACGCGGGATGGGCCAGCTCCGTTGAGTCAGAGAGCGCCGCCAGCCGCGATGTGGTTGGCTTCACTGCCCTCAATGCTTGGGTAGATCGGAATGGCGGCTTTGAGATCGTCGGGCAGGTCGTCAATAATGCGCCTGTCGCGTTGGAGTTCGTGCGTATCAATGCCCAGCTTTACGATGCTGAGAACCGCCTCCTGCTTGAACAGGATGACTTCGTCTCCTCAGATATGATCGCTCCCGGCGGATATGCCCCCTTCTCCATTGTCTTTAGCGATGGGATGCCGCCGGGAACGGTGCGCTATGAATTGCACGCTTCGGCCCGCTATGCTGACTTCACGGCGCAGACCTTCTATGGGCCGGAAAACTTTGCTGTGTCGTCAACAGCGGAGTTTGATCGGAACGGCTTGCTGGTAGTCAGCGGGCAGGTGCGCAATGAGGGCACTCTGAGGGCTAATCTGGTTAAGGTGATTGTGACTATATTCGATGAGAATGGCCGTGTGATTGCCACTGATACAACGTTGGTCGAGGTACAGCGCCTTGCGCCCGGTGAGGTATCCCCTTTCAGTGTCACGTTTTTTGAGCTGGGCGGCTCGCCGGGTACTTTTCAGGTGATCGCGCAGGGCATGATTGATGAGTAGAGGGAACTCTGGTTTCAGCAGTCAGCCTGTTTTGTCTGTCTGCCGGCGGGCGGTTAATGCCTTTGCCCTTCCAAAAGCCGTGTGGTACAATGTGGGCCGCACTGGGGAGTGGCCAAGTGGCAAGGCAGCGGCCTTTGGAGCCGTTAACCGAAGGTTCGAATCCTTCCTCCCCAGCCTCAGCAAGCGCTATCTCGAACTGCGCTCTGCCTGCCGGTGGGGCGGGAAGCGGTTCGAGATGGTTGTTTTCTGTGCCCTGCGGCTTGCTGTTATCTCCCGGCCAGCCTGATTGATGCACATATGGGGCCTGATATCCCTGCTTGTTGGGGACGTTTGACATTTCGGCTCTCTTCTGGCATCCTAATTCTGTGGCCGGAGAGATGCCGTGACTAGTAACTGGTAAACATCTCCTTGTGGGGATTCTCTTTCACGTAACTTAGAGAAGAGTTTCTATTCTACGCTTCTGGTCTTTGTTAGAAAGGTACTGGTGATGTCAACAGATTTTCGTCCTCAGGATGATGCGTCTGCGACCGTGCCTATTGACTTAGATGAAGGATACTGGGCCGCCCTCCTGCAGGAGGGAGAATATACCAGAACAGAGCCGCCCGGTCCTGCCGGCGGGGATGGATGGGAAACTGCTGGACGTAGATTGGATAATGTTGTATCAGAGACCGCCTCTCTATTGCCATCCCAGCAAGACTGGGACTTAGCCGAAACGACTTATCGGGACGATCAGACCGTTGAACTGGTGGTAACAGGCTATAATCGCGGCGGGTTGCTGGTTTCATGGAACAGCCTGCGTGGTTTTGTGCCGGCCAGCCAGCTTGTCGGCTTCCCCATAGATATAGACGAGAATCTGCGCCGTGACATGTTGGCCAGACAAATTGGCCGCAAATTGCAGTTACGTATTATTGAACTGGACAGGGGACTGAATCGGTTGATCCTATCTGAACGCGCTGGCCGGGCTAAACCGGGTCAGCGCGTCAGCATGCTGAACTCTCTCCAGCCGGGAACAGTGTGCAAGGGGACTGTTACCAACCTGTGTGACTTTGGCGCCTTTGTTGATCTAGGAGGCGTGGAGGGGCTGATCCACATCTCGGAGTTGTCGTGGGGACGGGTAGGCCATCCGCGCGACGTGCTTTCGAGCGGCCAGAATGTTGAAGTGTATGTCATGAGCGTTGATCGAGAGAATGAGCGCATTGCCCTCAGCCTCAAGCGGCTTCAGCCGGACCCCTGGGCCTCGGTTGAGCAACGATATAAGGTAGGTCAGATCGTCGAGGGTGTGATCACCAATGTAGTGGACTTTGGCGCTTTCGCCTGTATCGAAGAGGGTCTGGAGGGGCTGATCCATATCTCCGAGCTGGCTGAAGGGCAGTTCCTCCATCCGCGTAATGTGGTCCGGGAGGGTGAGCGGGTTACAGCACGTATTTTAAACATAGACGGCCCGTCACGTCGTCTGGGGCTGAGTTTACGCAAGCTGGGCCAGGATAATCATTCAAACTGAAGGCTTGCTCTCTGGCGCGTTTGGCGATCCAGTTGCCGCGTGTGGGCGGCTTTTGAGCAGGGGCGCAGCAACAGGTCCTCTGGAAGAGGGACGCTGCGCCCTTCAACTGCCGCAGGGTAGTTAGGGGGAAGCGGGTACAGTCGTTTTGGGGTATGGTAAGCAAAAAAGAGCCTCATTTGGCTGACGAGGAATTTGGCAAGCCCAGCGATCCGGCGGGCCGGCCTGCCGGCGGCCTTCGCAGTGGTGTTCCTTCCCCAAAGGAGGAACGTACTGTCATGCCTGATGCCCGCCCATCATCAAGGAGCGGCCCGGAGGCAGGAACGGGAATGCTTGGCACAGAGCCGGCAGAGGAGGAGAAACCTGCTAGGGCCGGCGATTCGGGGCCGGCACAGCCTGTTGCTTCTCCTAAGCCTTCCTCAGATGCGGTTCCCTCGCCGTCCGTGCCGGGGGGAGCGCCATCATCCTCTGCGCGGCCCGTCCCTCAGGAGAAAGCCGCCCGTCAGCCGCAGTCTGCACCCCGGCCATCTGTATCAACTTCCCGGTCTTCTGCACCAGCTAAAGGTAAATCTTCCCTCAAAGCGCCGGAACAGCCGCTCACCGCCCGGACACTGCCCGCTATTGAGGGGATTCGCGTGAGGTCGCGGCCCAACGGATCACCGGCTGGCCCAGAGGCAGTCCCTCAGGGCATCCTGTCTTACCTCGATGAGATCGGGGGATTTCTGCTGATCGCGGTAGGGCTGATTTCATTTCTGACACTGCTCAGCCCGGCCAGCGGCACGCCCGGCGCTGTGTGGTCGGGGGCGCTGAGACAGGCCTTCGGGGTTGGGGCATTCATTATCTCCGCGGTGGTGCTGCTTGCCGGTGCGCTGTTGCTGGCGCCCAAGATCGGGATTCAAGTGCGTTTCAACTGGCGCCGCGTCGTCGGGGCTGAGCTGTTTTTCGTCTTACTGCTGGCCTATCTCCATGCCGGAATCCGGGCCAGCGTAGGCGGAGAGGCAGGCCGGATTGAGGCCTTTGCCCGTGCGATGGACGGTCAGGGCGGCGGGTATGTCGGCTGGGCGATTCAAGAATTGATCCACATGTTGCTGGGTGATGTGGTGACCGGGCTGGTACTGCTGGCACTGCTTGCGATCAGCGCAGGCATGATGGTCGGCACCCGCCGGGAAGACCTGATCGGCAGTCTGGACCGCCTGCACGGCTGGCTGACCGATCTCGCTGACCGGCTGGAAGGAAAAAGGCCGTCTCATCTTCCGGCGGCAGGGCCTGATACCATGATGACCGCGCCTCCTCCATCCCTGACGGATGAGGGTGAACCGAATGAGATAGAGGAAGAGTTGCCCGCCGATGTCGTCTCGAGTCCTTCCCCCGCTCCCAACAGCCCGATTGTGGTCGAACTGCCGCCTATACCGGGCCGCCCGTCTATTCTGACCGGCCAGACAGGGGCGGGGGCGGTCATGATCCGCAGACCCGGCCCCATGCCGATTCGCATCTCCTCCCTGAAGCGCCATCTTGTAGAGGAGGGGCTGAATCAGGATGACGAGGTCATCCGCGAGATTAAATATCGCTTTACGCTGAAGGAACAGCCCGACAGGAAAAAACTCGCCAAGCGGAGCGCCGAACTGCCGCCGCTCGATCTGCTGGAGACAGTTGATTTTGAGCGCCCCAGCGAGGAAGAGATCAACATCAACGCCCAGATCATCGAAGAGACGGCAGAAGACTTCGGCATGAAGGTTGAAGTGATCGGGGTCAAGGCAGGGCCGACTGTAACGCAGTATGCCGTGCGCCCTTATACCGAAGTGGAGCAGGACGGCAAGAAGGTTGTTCAGCGCGTGCGCGTCACACGGGTAGCAGGGCTGGCCAAAGACTTGTCGCTGGCGCTGGCCGCCCCCAGTGTGCGTATTCAGGCGCCTGTTCCTGGCACCAACTACATCGGCATTGAAGTACCCAACGCACGCCCCGGTATCGTCTCATTGCGCCCGATCATCGAGTCGGAGCGTTTCTATAAAATACGGAGCAAGTCCCCGCTGGCAGTAGCCCTGGGGCGTGAGGTAGACGGCAGGCCGTTCTGTGCCGATCTGGGCAGTATGCCCCATCTCCTGATTGGAGGGACAACCGGCTCCGGCAAGTCGGTCTGCCTGCGTGCCCTGACGACCTGCCTCGTGACGAACAACCGCCCTGATGAACTGCGCCTGATCCTGATTGATCCCAAGATGGTTGAGTTGATCCGCTTCAATGGACTGCCGCATCTGCTGGGCAAGGTTGAGGTAGAACTCGACCGTATTATCGGTGTACTGCGCTGGGTGACGCGCGAGATGGACCGTCGTTACCGCCTCATGGAGGAGGCACAGGCGCGTAACATTGCGGCTTACAATCACGGACGCCGCCGCACCCAGCGACTGCCCTACATTGTCGTGCTGATAGACGAGCTGGCCGAGTTGATGACCGAGTATCCGGACGAGACGGAACACCTGATCACCCGCCTCGCTCAGATGGCGCGTGCTACCGGTATCCACCTGGTCGTGGCTACCCAGCGCCCCAGCACGGATGTGGTCACCGGCTTGATCAAAGCTAACTTCCCGGCCCGCATCTCCTTTGCAGTTGCTTCAGGCGTTGACTCGCGGGTTATCCTTGACGCCGTCGGTGCTGAAGACCTGATCGGCAAAGGCGACATGTTGTTTCAGGCCGCTGATGCCGCAGGCCCGATCCGTCTGCAAGGTTGTTTTGTCAGTGATCGGGAGATGGAACGGGTTGTTGAATTCTGGTGCAGTACGTGGAAGGGAGATGAGGAGGCCGCCGCTCCATGGGAGCCGTCGCTTACCCGCGCCGCTGTTTTGGAGGAAACCGATCAGATGCTGGAGGAGGCGATCCGTGTGGTACAGATGGAAGGTGAAGCCTCAACCTCGTTGCTTCAGCGCAAGCTGAACGTCAGCTACCCGCGTGCGGGCCGCCTGATGGATGCCCTGTACCGGCTGGGCGTGGTCGGTGAGCCGCAGGCAGGCGGACGGACGCGCCGGGTGCTGATCGGGCCGAATGTTGATCCCACTGCTTATATTGTCGAATGGCGGAAGAAGAATCGCTGACGGTGATGGATCGCCGTCTTTTACCGGGCAGGAAGAAGCCGCGGCGCCATAGAGGGGCAACATGCCGGGCCTCCGGCGCTGTTCTGCTGATCGCGCTTGCGGCTGTTCTCCTCTCTCCGGGCTTTGCGTCTGCCTGCATCCTTTCCCAAAATGATGTACCGCCTGCCGCCGACCCTCGTTTTGGGGTGATTGAGGCTTACCACACGCCGGACCTAGCCGACAGCGCAGGCATTGGCTGGGAGCGCATCATCTTCTACTGGAGCGAGATCGAGCGCGAAGGGCCGGATGACTGGAACTGGTTTCATGCCCCTCTCCAGCGCATTGACCGCGAGATCGAGGGCGGGCGGGAGGTCGCCGCCCTGCTGGCTCATACCCCCGCATGGGCAACGGATGGCGCTGTGGGGGCAGGTATCCCGCGCGGCCTGTACCTGCCGGTGGATGATCCGGGCAATCTATGGGCAAATTTCGTCCGCGAGGTGGTCAGCGCCTATCGCGGGCGCATCACACACTGGGTTATCTGGAACGAGCCGGATATTCCGATTGATGTGTATGGTGCGCTCTGGGCGGGCACAACAGCAGATTATTATCAGTTGGTCAAGGTGGCCTATCTGGCCGCCCATGAGGTTGCCCCCGAGGCTCAGATTCATCTGGGCGGCCTGACGTACTGGCACAACCCCAACTACCTGCGTGAATTTCTGGCTGTTGCCAGCGCCGATCCAACCGCCGTTGAGAATGGGTATTACTTTGACGTTGTATCGGTGCATGTCTACTTCAAGCCGGAGACGACCGTCCAGATCGTCGGTTCGATACGGGACGCGCTGGCTGAATACGGGCTGGATAAGCCGATCTGGATCAATGAGACCAATGCACCGCCCTATGATGATCCGATTCATCGCTGGAATAATCCGGTCTTTCGCGTTACGCAGGATATGCAGGCCTCATTCCTGCTACAGGAATTCGCGCTGGCGCTCTCGCTGAATGTGGAACGGATCGCTGTCTACAAATGGGTGGACGACCCGCCGCCCCCGCCGGGCCACGAGCCATACGGACTGATCCGCGAAGATGGCACAACCCGCCCGGCCTACGATGCCTTCCAAGTGATCACGCGACACTATGCCGGCACACAGGATGCGCTCCGTGAAGAGCGCCCTGAAATGCAGACGGTTGTGCTGGCACGGGGAGAGCGTACTACGCGGGTATTATGGGCACGCGGCCCGTACCCCGTGGTTGTGCTTCTGCCGCCGCTGTCCGGATCAGGGCGGCTGGTTGATCAGACCGGCACCGAGCGGGTCATCCGTCCCTTCGCCGGGCATTACTGGCTCTGTCTGCAGGAAGCTCCCTGCCAGCCGGATGAGGAATGTCTGATGGGCGGGCCGCCGCTGGTGCTGGTCGAAGAAGCCCCCGCCGATCTCGCCGCGCCGGTGCAGGTGTTCAGCCGTCTTGCTTTTGACCTGACACCGCGCACACTGGCCGCCGGCGGAGGGGCAGGCGTGCTGGCGGTTGCGGCGGCAGTGACGCTGGTGCTTCTGCGCCGGAGGGCCGCCCGTCGTGCCGGCTGAGCGATGGGGATGTTTCGCATTTCAGCCATCTTATGCTACGATAACGTCAATGTCAGCCTTAGCGGCTTTGTCATTCATGCACCCTGACAGGGCAGGAAACCATGAACCGACTCCGTTCTGTTGTGGTGTTAATCGTTGTGCCGGCTGTGGTGGCCCTGCTGGTGACTCTGCTGGTATTGAATATCTGGGAGAGACAGCAGGGAGGACGCGAACGGGTGATCATGTTGCCGACTTACAGCAGTACCGCCATGATCCCCCCGCGCGAGACGCTCCCCCCGCCGCCCCAGACTGCGGAGACTGCCGGTGAGGAAGCCGCTTCCATCGAACAGCCGGTCAACTCCCCATCCTGCGAGAATCCGACACATGTAGTCGTCAGTGGTGAGACACTCGGCGCGATTGCTGAGCAGTATGGCCTCCCGCTGGACGATCTGGTTGCGGTCAACGTGATGGTGGACCCGGCCTTTGATGCAAACTTCCTCTCGGTTGGCCAGCAGATCATCATCCCCGTCTGCGGTGTTCCAACCCCGACCCCTTCTCCCTCGCCGATACCTACCCTTGTCCCGACACGGATCATCCCCTCCCCTATTCCGACTGCCAGCCAGCCTCCGCCCGGTGCAGTGAATGTGCAGATCGCCCGCGTCATTGCCGCCGGCGAGGTTACCCGTGAGGGAGTGGAGATCGTCAACCGAGGATCGCCGATTGAGATGCGCGGCTGGACGCTCTCAGACGGGCGGGGGCGTGAGTTTACCTTCCCGTCGTTCCGCTTGTTCACCGGCGGCGGTGTGGTTGTTTATACCGGCGTCGGGACCAATTCTTCAACCAGCCTGTACTGGGGGCTGACAGCGGCTTTATGGTCGCCGGGCGATACCGTTTATCTATATGATTCGGAGGGGACGCTTCAGGATGAGTTCAACATCCCCTGATAGTGACTCTGTCAAGATAGTCCAGTCCCCGCGAGGGCTTGGCCGCTGGCTGGCCCTTGCGGGACTTTTTTTGTTCGGGCTGGGTCTGCGATTGTTCCGCCTGGGGACAGTCCCGCTGGGCGGCCACGGCGATGTGGCATGGAACGGCCTGATCGCGCTGGACTGGCTGGGTCGCGGAATATGGCCCTTCTACGTATACCATATCTACGCACCGGAGCCGGTCATCTTCTACCTGACCGGCCTCTCGATCCTGCTGTTTGGCCCTGCCTTTTTTGCGGCACGATTTGTCACCGCGCTGGCGGGCGCACTGGTGATCGTGGTCGGCTATCAGGCGGCCCGCTGGCTGTCTGAGCCGGGCCGCGACAGCCCCTCCCTGATTCACCGCACCATGTGGATCGCGGCGCTGGCCTATGCGGTTAGTTTCTACCCGATCATTTTGAGCCAGACGGGGCAACGGGCACAAGTCTTTCCGTTACTGGTGATGGCGCTGGCGGCACTGCTGGCGTATGGCTGGCATACCGGTAAGGGGTGGGCTTTTGTAGGTGCGGCGGTGGTC
>DAOTYH010000030.1:0-18881 GCA_034435015.1 Anaerolineae bacterium
CGCCTATTCCGCCCACGCCAACGGTTATCCTGCCGCCCACACTGGTCATCGCCCCTACCTCCGCAGGCGGCTCATCGCCGGCGCCCTCCTGCCTGAACGAGTCCGATTTTGTCGCCGATGTGACCATCCCTGACCGGACACCGATGGCGGCAGGGCAGACCTTCATCAAGACATGGCGTCTGCGCAACAGCGGCACTTGCACATGGGACAGCCGCTATCAGCTTGTTCAGATCAGCGGCAGTCTGCTGACCGCCAACCCGTCCATTATCCCTCTGCCGGATGTGGCGCCGGGGGCTGAGGTGGACATCAGCGCCTCGTTGACGCTCGCGGCGGGGGCGCCGGTCGGCAGTGAGCAACGGGCACAGTTTCAGATTCGCGCCCCGGACGGCACTTTCTTCGGGACACGCCCGTATGTGCTGGTCGTCGTCACCTCGCCGGGCAACCCAGCCTCCACGCCGGCAGGAGGCACAGCCTATATCGCCGGCACAGTCTGGGCGGACTATTGCTCCGTGCCGTCGGGCGGCGGCACGCCGGCAGGTAACTGCATCCCTGCTCCGGGAGGCGGTTTCATGGCCAACGGCATCTGGGACGGCTCTGAACAGCCCATCGGCGGTGTGCGCGTCGGACTGCGGCAGGGGAACTGCGGCGGGTCACTGGTCGCTACCGCCGCCACACAGACTACCGGCCCGGCGCAGGGGATGTACAGCTTTACCGGAGTAGCGGCAGGCAATTACTGCGTCTTCATTGACGCGGCAGATGCCGCCAACGCCCCGATCCTGCTCCCCGGCGGATGGACTTATCCGGGCGGATACTTTACCAGCACGATTGTGCAACAGAATATCACTGTCCAGGCGGGGCAGTATCTCACCAACGTTGACTTCGGATGGGACTTCCAGATGGACTAAAAGAGGCCGCATAAACATACAGGCCGCCTCTCAAGGGGCGGCCTGCTACGTGATGCGCCAGGCAGGACTCGAACCTGCAACGCCCAGCTCCGTAGGCTGGTGCTCTGTCCATTGAGCTACTGGCGCCCGGAATTGATGCTAGTGTACCACGCACGACATTTTTGGGCAAGGACTTTTTGTCCGTAAAATGACCTCCCCTGAGACAAAAACGGCCAGCAGGCCGCCCCCGCCTTCCTCTAGCGGCTGGCTGGCGCCGGCCATCATCGCGGCAGGGCTGGTCATCCGGCTGGCCGTTGCTCCCTGGGGAGCACACCCCGGAGATCTGCCTGTGCTGACGCGCTGGGCATCCGCGCTCGGCGAACATGGCTGGACAGGCATCTACGCCGCCTCCGACGCCAACTATCCGCCGCTGGCGCTGATCCTGCTGGCCGGCTCGCGCGGGTTATATGCGCTCCTTGCACCAGGAGCTTCGCTGTCAGGGCCGCTATGGCTGGCCGTGCTGAAGCTCCCGGCCATCCTCGCCGACGCCGGTATCGCCATCTTGGCATGGCGTCTGGCGGACAGCCGGCAGGCCGGAACGCGGGCGGCGGTTGCGCTGATCCTCAACCCGGCGCTGATCTACCTGAGCGGCTGGTGGGGCCAGTACGAGAGCCTGTATGCCCTGCCGGCGCTGGCGGCAGTTGTTGCCGCCGGACGCGGACGGCCGTTCTGGGCAGGGGTGTGCCTCGGCGCAGGGATGATGGTCAAGCTTCAGGCGGCAGTGGCTGGGCCGGTAGTCGTGCTGGCGGCAGTCACGGGAACAGCTTCTCAGGCCGCAGGCCGCCCTTCCTCAGAGGCATGGCGGAGCATCCTTCAACTGGCGTCCGGCCTTGCCCTGCCGATTGGGCTGACGATGGCGCCCTTTGCCGCTGTCGGGCAGATGGAGCTGGTCTGCCTGCGGATGATCGCGTTGAGGGCCAGCCCCGGCTGGCTGACCGTCAACGCGCTGAACGGCTGGTATCTGGTCACGGGCGGAGCGGGCAACTGGGCCTACAACGCTCCCCTGCTGTGGCCCGACAGCGCCCCGCTCGCGGCAGGCCTGTCAGCCCGGACGATAGGGCTGGCAGTGCTGGCGATCTGGTCAGCGGTGGTGCTGACAGCAGGCTGGCGGGCACGGCATAACGGGTTGCGCGGATGGCTGTTGGCCGGGGCGCTGTTGTATCTGGGTATCTTTTTGTGGCCTACGCAGGCCCATGAGCGGTATGCTCTGGGGGCGGTAGTCTGGCTGGGAGGGCGGCTGTCAGCGGGCGGGTCTGTTCAAGAGGGGTCTGTTTCCCGCTGTATGTGGCATGACGCCGCATTTTATGCCATGATCACAGTGTGCCACACGTTGAATCTGCTGTGGGCGGCGCCCTTCACGCCCGCGCTGGAGGGCTGGTTCGCCGGCGCAAAAGGGATCGGGCTGGCCGTTGCGGCGGCTACCGTACTGACGGCAGGGTGGGGACTCAGCAGGGAGGTTGCCGGTGTACGAAACAGTCATGCGGGCCATTGAATTAATCCAAGCCGGCCACCTGGAAGTGGGGCTGGCCTTGTTGCGAATGGCTGTCCGCCGCGAGCCGGGTCTGGCCGTCGCTTGGAAATGGCTGGCCTACTGCTCGCCCGATCCGCAGGAGGCCTTAGAAGCGGCCCGGCATGTTTACCAGCTTAACCCTGCTGACGAGTGGGTTCAGCAGGCATGGCCCATCCTAGCCCAGCGTGCCGTTCAGGCTGAAATACCCCCCTCAGCCCAGCCCAGCCGACGGAGAAGGACGGTGTGGCCGCTGGCTTTGGCGGCTTTATTGCTCCTCTCGCTGGCCGGGCCGCTCCTGATAGCCAGCCGGCTGTGGAACAGTACATGGATGACAGCAGAAGGGCAGGCCGCCCTTGAGCCGCCGTCCCAGTACACCTTGGACGAAGCCGCGCCGGTTGTGGTCAATACCAGCGTCAGTTACTACCCCTTCGAAGCGTCCAGTGCCGCCGGCATTCAGCAGGCACTGGCGGCGCTTGGCCCCCAGCCTGACCCTCCCTTTGGGGAGCGGGCCATCGCCATGACAACTTACAGCCTGCGGGTTGATACCCGCACCGTCCGGGCAGGCAATACCTGTACTTTGGCGTCCCCAACTGTGTACCTTGACCTGAGCTACATTTATCCGCAATGGATTCCCAGCGGCTCGCCTTCCCCCGACCTGTATGATGAGTGGGATCGCTTCATCCAGCATGTGCGGCAACATGAAGAGCATCACGGGCAGATCGCGCTGGGGTGCGCACAGGAGCTGGCAGGCGGCGTAGCCGCCATTCCCTCGCCGCTTCCCTGCGATGAGTTGCAGGCAAGGCTCAGCGTCATCCTGCATGAAGTCGAGATCACCTGCGAATCGCGTCAGGCCGCCTTCGACATTGAACAAGGGCGGACAAGTTTCCCCCTGCCCCGCTGATCCTCATTCCGGCATCCGTCCGCCTCTTTCTGCTACCAACCGGCAGGTTGTACGTATTATACGTAGAAGAGAGTTTGTTTTTTGAGTCCGCGTCGCCTTGTGACGGACTCCCATCTGTCTTCCGGGAGGTAAAAGACCATGCAGGAAAATATCCCCCCCTCCGAGCGAGGACGGCACGGCTACCGCTCCCTGTTCTGGCCGATCATCCTGATCGGCGCGGGCATTGTGTGGCTGTTGTTTAATCTGGGCATCATCCCGCCTGAGGGGTTCTCTGTGCTGTTTCGTTTGTGGCCGCTGATCCTGATCGTGATCGGGCTGGACATCATCTTTGGCCGTCAATCCGCCGTGCTGGGTGCGCTGATCGGGCTGGCCGCGGTAGCGGTCATGGTAGCGGCCATGATCGTCGGGCCGTCACGCGGATGGGCCGGCCCCGCTCGTTTCTTTGGTGTACCGGTCACGCTGGGGAGCGCCGAGGTCGTGACCGACCAGATCGCCGAACCGCTCGGTGAGGCTGTCTCCGCCGAGATCCGCCTCGACCTGAGCCAGTGGCCAGCCCGCGTGTACCCTCTCAGCGGCTCAGTCAACCTGATCGAAGCGGAGATCGTCCGGTTTGCAAACCAACCGCCCATCTTGGATGTGAGCGGGACGCGCAACCGGTCGCTCAGGCTGGGCGTGCGGGATGGATTTAACTTCATCGGCCTTGATTTCGTCAGCCAGACCCGCGAATGGTCTATCGGCCTCAGCCCGGCTGTGCCAATCAACCTGACCGTTGATGTGTCATCCGGCAGGGCAGTCCTCGATCTGAACGGCCTGAACCTGACAGCCTTGACCATAAACGGCGGCTCTGGCCGCACTGAACTGACTCTGCCGGGCGCAGGGAGGCCGTACAGCGCCTATATAGACGTTTCTTCAGGCAGTTTTCAGATTGACATACCCACTGGCGCACAGGTAGACATCGAGGTTGACGGCGGTTCTGGTTCGTTGGATATGGCCATTGCAGAGGTCGCATCCGTCAACGCCAGCATAGACGGCGGTAGCGGGAGCATCACGTTCGACGTGCCGGATCAAGCCGCCGTGCGGGTGATTGTGCTCGACAGCGGCTCCGGCAGTGTGAACCTCTCCGGACTGCGGCAGGTGGACAACGGCGGAGACAATGATGACGACACCGGCACATGGGAGACAGCGGGCTTCTCCAACTCCCCCAACCCGATCATCCTCATCTTCGAGGACCTTGGCTCAGGCAGTGTGACAGTCCGATAAGGTGCGATCCTCAAGGCGGGGCATGCTGGATGCCCCGCCTCTTTTGCCTGCGGTCACAAGCATCCTGCTATAGGTTCTTCCTCACCCGATGATAGCCGGTCGCGCCGGCAGGGAAGGAGCCGGCCACGAGGTCGCTTTGCGGTGTGCCGTCCCCCTCTTCACAACGCACGGTGAAGGTATGCGGTCCCGCTGAGAACGGCCAGTCATAGCGCCAGATGACCCACGTCTGGTCGGAAAGCGGCGCACGCAGGCGGGCTTCGACCCACTCGCCGTCATCTACTTTGACCTCGACCTTCGAGATGCCGCGTACCCCCGCGTGAGCAATCCCGCCAATGGGGACAAGCGTCTGTCCAGCCTGCTCAAACACCTCCTCGACAGCCACCGTGTCAATCACGGAGGTTGTTTGGACGCGGGCTGTCTCATCCCAGTTACGCGCCACCCAGAAGCCTTCCTCGTAGGTATCCGTCACTTCGATGCCCGTGATCCATTTGGGCTGCTTCATGCCGTACACATCAGGGATGTAGATGCGCAAGGGGAAGCCGTGCTTGGCCGGCAGGGGCTTGCCGTCCCACAGATAGGTCAGCATGATCCGCTCATCGCGGTTGACTAAATCAAGCGAGAGCGTTTCATAGTATCCATCCTTGGCGGTGATGCGCAGATACTTCGCGCCCGGCTGGACACGGGCATCCGCCAGCACCTGCCTGAGGCTGACACCTGTCCACAATGTAGTGCCGATCAGGTTGCCGCCGACCGTATTCGAGATGCAGGCCAGCGTAATAAACTGGTGAAGCGGCGGGTAGTTGTTTTGCAGATCGGCCAGCGTCAGCGTGAGCGGGTTGTCCACCATGCCTGTAATCGGCAGAGTCCAGGATGCGCCGTCAATGACAGGCGGGACAGCGTTGATGTCAATACGGAAGTGTTCTTCAAGCGGCGTGTATTCCGGGCGCGTGCCGGGCGCTGGTTGAAGCGGATCGTCAGCGTTGGGCAGGCGGGACAGCAACTCCGCCGCGCCGCTGTCAGGGACTGCCGCGCCGACGCTCTGTTCGGGCGTGCCTGATCCTATCCCCCCTGACGGACGGGGGACGGCGGTCGAGGGGGCATCGGCACGGCGGACACGGGGAGACAGCACCGCCCCTAAGCCGGCCCCCGCCGCAGTGATCGCGGCAACCGCCGTACCGGCGCGGATCAGGAAGCGGCGGCGGTCAACCTGCTCAACGGTCATGGCCCCGCCGGCGCTCTCAGCCCCCTCAGGGCCGCGCAGATAGTCGTACACCCAGCCGACAGCCGCCCCCCACATCAGGAAGACGGCCAGTATCCAGACCGCGCCCGCCGCAGGCCCGCCGACAGCCGACAGGTTGACAGCTAAAGACATCAGCATCACCGGCACGCCAAAGGCCGCTCCAGCGATCAGGCCGGCAAACAGACCGCGCCATCGCCGCAGGCCCCGCAAAGCCAAGAACAACACCAGCCCGGCCACTGCACCCGTTACCACAAACCCGATCAATGAGAGAATCTGCTCGGCGGCCTTGGCTGTCTCACGCACGCTGATCGAAAGCGCTGTCAGAAGACTGACCAGCAGATCGAGGATCACGCGGATGACCCCGCCCGGCAGGTTGCGGGCCATCCAGTCCAGCACATCGAAAGGGGCAAAGGGCAGTCCGACTGCCTGCGAAGCGAGATAGAACAGGACGGCCAGAGGCAGGGTGAGCAGGCCGCCTGTCAGCGCCCCTGTAAGAGGAGAAGGTTTCTTCATCCGGTAACTCCCAGTATCCCGTCAGCCAGCACGAACACGACAGTACCATAAGTCTACTGAGCGGCAGGGGGCATTTTCAACACTATCCATGCTGAACGTCAAGATGAGGTCAAGTTTCTGGCATTCGCCCCTTGACTCTCTGTCTGTATAGTGCTATCATTCACTATAGAATGATATAACTAGTTCTTTGCAAAGATCATACCAATCCAAACCAAGAGATGGAGAATTGAAAGACTGGGGACCCGACATATTCACCATAGACCGCGAAAGCAGTCTGCCCATCTACGTTCAGATCGTCGAGCGCGTCGAGGCATTGATCGCGGTCGGAGCGCTGGCGCCGGGCGACAGACTGCCCTCTATCCGTTCGGTGGCGGAGCACCTGCGCATAGATTACAACACCGTAGCAAAGGCATATACCGAGTTGGACAGAGCAGGGTTGATCAAGACCGCCCGCGGCATAGGGACGCATGTCACGGGCGAGCGGGACGAGCAGGCCGTTCAGGCATCACGAAGGGCCAGACTGATCAGCACGCTGACGGCGTTAATCCGCGAGCTGGTCGAGCTGGGATACACACGAGACGAGATCGAGGCCGCTTTTGGTTCTTGTCTTGGGTCAGCTTTTGAGAAGGAGTGTTAAGCAAGATGGTATCACAACGGCAACGGGAGCGGGCAACCAGCAGTGACATAACCAAGCTGACGGGCTTTTACAGCTCCATGCAGGCCCGCTTGATCAGCCCGCAGTCCCTGCTGATCTTCTTTGTGATCCTGCTGATCAGCATTGGCATAGCGATTGTGCTGGATACCGTCGGTGCAGCAGGCGGGATCATCGCGGCAGAGCTGATTATCCTCAACCTGATCGGGCTGTACATCCTGTTTGCACTGCGCAAGGCCGATCAATGGGAGAAGGCGGTTGTCCTGCGTAACGGCAGGTATCTCGGCCTGCGCGGGCCGGGGCTGTTCTGGGTGATCCCGATCATTGATCAGGTGACCAACTGGATCGATCACCGCGTCATGGTCACGCCGTTCAACGCCGAGAAGACTCTCACCAAAGACACTGTGCCGGTGGACGTAGACGCCGTGCTGTTCTGGATGGTGTGGGACGCCGAGAAGGCCGCGCTGGAGGTTGAGGACTACCGTGTGGCGATCTCGTGGGCGGCCCAGACAGCCCTGCGGGAGATCATCGGCAAGATGGACTTGGCCTCGATTTTGGTCGGGCGTGAGGCGATGGATGCTGATCTCCAGCACATCATTGACGCCCGCACGACGCCGTGGGGCGTGACGGTGCAGAGCGTCGAAATCCGCGACATCATCATCCCGGCGGGGCTGGAAGATGCCATGTCACGGCAGGCACAAGCCGAGCGCGAGCGGCAGGCCCGCGTCATCCTGGGTGAAAGCGAGGAGCAGATCGCAGAAAGCTTCCGCAAAGCCTCGGAGGCCTATATCAACAACCCGACCGCTCTGCATCTGCGGGCTATGAACATGCTGTTCGAGGGTTTGAAGGAAAAGGGCGCGCTGGTGATTGTGCCTTCCAGCGCCGTGGAGACGATGAATCTGGGCGGCGTGATGGGCATCACATCGCTGGGGCAAAGCACACTCGAACGGGCCAGCCAGAAGAGCGAATAGCCCCTTACGTCTGCGCCGTGTCATCAGGGGAGGCGCGACAGGGGCCTCCCCTGATTTTATTGTCAACACACCAGATCGGACTAACTCGATGGAAGAGAAACTAGACCTCAAGCGCATCCTCATCTTTCTGGCTTTTGCCTGCGGCATTGCCTGGGCAGCCGGCCTGATAGTCTACCTGACCGGCGGCTTGGTCAACAGCCCGGAGCTGATCCCCGGCACCGGCCTGACGCTGGCCCTTGTGCTGGTGGCTGTGATCTACATGGGCGCGCCGGCGCTGGCCCATGTTCTGACCCGCCTTGTGACGCGCGAAGGCTGGCAGGGCGTCTTCCTGCGCCCTAAGCTCAAGCGCGGCTGGCCGTACTGGATCGCGGCATGGTTCCTGCCTGCCATCCTGACTCTTGTCGGCATGGCGGTATTCTACGCCTTGTTCCCGCGCTACTTTGACCCGTCGCTCAACATGATCCGCGATCAGCTTGATCAGGCCGCCCGGATGACCGGACAGACCCTGCCGCTCACGCCTTGGGCAGTTGTGATCATCAACACGACCGTTGGCGTGCTGATCGCCCCTCTGATCAACAGCCTGTTTACTTTCGGCGAGGAGTTCGGCTGGCGGGCGTATCTCCAGCCCAAGCTGATGGTGCTGGGAGGGCGCAAGGCTGTGCTGATCATCGGCGCGATCTGGGGATTGTGGCACTGGCCGCTGATCGTCATGGGGCATAACTACGGGCTGGACTACCCCGGCGCCCCCTGGCTGGGTATCCCCGTGATGATGTGGCTGACCACCATGCTGGCGATCCTCTTGGGCTGGCTGACCTTGCGCGGGGGCAGTGTGTGGCCCGCCGTGATCGGCCACGCCGCCATGAACGGCATTGGCGGGTTAGCCCTCTTGTTCATGCAGGGTGAACCTAACATGCTTCTCGGCCCTGCACCGTCAGGCCTGATCGGGTCGGCAGGGTTTGTCTTGATGGCGCTGATTCTCTTTCTCAGCCCCAAGGCGCTGGCCAAACCAGAGCCGGAGGGGAACGTGCAGGCCGCCGCCGCAGGGGATCAGCCTGCGGGCGCTCATTAACTGAAACAGGGAGGATATGATATGTCTGAGCAACAAACCACTCTAAGTGCTGAGGAACGTCTGTTAGCCGGGCTGGCGCATGGATCAATCATCGCCCAGGGGTTAGGGCTGATCATCGGCATTTTGATCTACATCACCCAGCGTGAGAAGTCCCGCTTTGCGGCCTTCCAAGCTCTGCAAGCGGCGGCTTATCAATTCATCACCTTGTTGATCACCATCGCGCTGTGGATCATCTGGATCATCGTGTATGCCGTCAGCTTCATCCCGATCATCCAGTACCCCCAGCTATATGAGGATTCCCCCCCGCCGTTCTTCTGGGTGGCGCTGGGACTGATGATCATCCCCTTGGCATTGATGGTGCTGTTTGGGTTGTACGGTCTATGGGGCGCCCTGCGGACATGGCAGGGCAGGCCGTTCCGTTATGCACTGCTCGGAAGGTGGCTGGAGCGCAATAAGCTGTGGACGCATCACCCCTCCAGCTGAATCATGACAGCCGGCAAGAGGCACAGCAAGCTGAACCGCTGTGCCTCTTGCCTTTGTGCTTGCCGTTCCCCCTAAACTAACTATAATCTAACTATATACACTGCTGACATTCCCCTCCATACTTAATTCCCTCTTTCGATATTACCCGCAGTGTGTTCAGGCTGTCCGTTAGCAAGCTGGCCTTTTCACACATTTTGATAGGAGGAATGAGATGTTCAAAGCACGCCTTGTCACGGCGGCCATTGCGCTGGCCGTCTCACTGGTGATCGCCGTGCCGGCTCTGGCAATGCCGATCCCGCAGTTTTCCTATGAGGGGATCGTCGTCTCCTCCTGCACCCCCGGCCAACCTGTCACCACACGGGCCTCCTTTAACGTCGGCGCTGGTGACGAACTGCGCGTTGAGTTCAGGCTGAACAACCCGCGCGCAGGCACGACAAATGGAATGGGGATGTTAATAGTCTCTGGCCCAAGCTCTGGATCGCTCGATTTTTCTTACAACAGCGTCCCAGCCGGCACACTGCCCGATGATACGCTGGTGCAGAACGTTCAGGTCCGGCTGAACACGGTGCTGGTCGAGACGCTGGACTACGCCTTCAATTGCAGTACCGGTCAGCCGCCGGCTGTCTGGGAGCCTCGAATGAGTCCCCTGCCTGACAGCCTCGCCGCGCCCTTCCTGGCGATCGCCGCGGCAGGCGGCAGACTGCCCTGCGCGGTATTTGACGTGGGGGGTCACGGCGCCAAGATCGTCCTGATGTCCGACTTCCCCTCCTGCACCGCAGAGGGATACACCGCCGCCGACTTGACGGTCTACTGCCTCGACAGCTCCCGCCGCTGGACTGACCGAGAAGTCCATGACCTGACCGCCAAACCGGACGGCACAGAACTGTCATTCATCTCAGGCCAGCACGGCGTATGCGGCCTCTTCCCCATTCCATAACACAACAAGAGATAACCCGCTAAGCACAAGGGGGACGCACCATAGAGCGTCCCCCCTTTGTGTTCATAGGCACAGTAGCGCCCTCTACCTCCCCGTCCGCAGGTGACAGGCCGCCAGATGAGTTGGCTGTCCTTTGACCGGCAGCATCTCCGGCTCGACCTCGCGGCAGATGTCCTCTGCAATCGGACAGCGCGGATGGAAACGACAGCCAGAGGGCGGGTTGATGGGGTTGGGGATTTCGCCCTTGGGGAGCGGCTTATCCCGTTTGAAGTCGGGGTCGGGGACGGGCACTGCCGCAAGAAGCGCCTCCGTGTAAGGATGAACCGGGTTGGCGTACACCTCCGTCAGCGTGCCCATTTCAACCATCCTGCCCAGGTACATGACCGCGATGCGGTCGCAGATATACTTGGCCGTCGCCAGATCATGGGTGATGAACAGGTAGGTCAGGTTGAACTCATCCTTCAGACGAATCATCAGGTCGAGCAGGAGGGCACGCACCGACACATCGGCCATAGCGATTGGCTCATCGGCCACCACCAGATCGGGGTGCGTGACCAGCGCCCGCGCGATCACCGCCCGCTGGCGCTGGCCGCCCGAAAGCTGGTGCGGATACTTGGTGTACAGCGTGCGGGCAGGCGTCAGGCCGACATGCTCCATCATGGCCTGCACGGCCTCGCGCCGCTCCTGCGCGGTAGAGGGGACGTGAATCTTGTATCCATGCCCGATGCCCTCGCCGATGCTCATGCGCGGGTTCAGAGAGGCAAACGGGTCTTGAAAGATGATCTGCATGCGGCGGCGCAGATGGCGCATCTCCTCAGCCGGCAGTTTGCTGATGTCTATCCCGTCAAAGAGGATGCTTCCCTCTGTGGGGTCCTGGAGACGCAGAACCAGCTTGCCGACGGTCGTCTTGCCGCTGCCGCTCTCACCTGCCAGCCCGAATACCTCGCCGCGCCGGATGGTGAAGCTGACCCCGTCCACCGCATGGACATACTCACGCTGGCCGGCGATCAGCGTAGTCAGCAGGTCCTGCCGGACAGGATACAGCTTCCTGACGCTGCGCACCTCAACCAAGTTATCAGGGCTTTGTTCGCTCATGGCGCGGCTACCTCCTGCTGAAGTTCCGCCGGTATCTCCTCATACAGCCAGCAGGCCGCCCAGTGATCAGGGCGCACCATCTGGAAGCCGGGTTGCAGAGTCGAGCAAACCGGCATGGCGCGAGGACAACGAGGATGGAAACGACAACCGGGCGGCGGATTGATCAGATCGGGCGGGGAGCCTTCCATCTTGTACAGCTCATCTTCCTGCAGGCGAATGTTGGGCACAGCCCGCAACAGCCCCTGCGTGTACGGATGAAGCGTGTCCTTAAAAATGGCGCGGGCACTCCCCAGCTCAGTGATGCGTCCCGCGTACATGACAGCCACCCGCTCGGCCAGCTCGGCCACCAGGCCGATGTTGTGGGTGATCAGCAGGATGGTCAGGTTGAACTCGCGGCGCAGTTCGTGTAACAGGTCCATGAACTGCGCCTCGACCACCACATCAAGGGAAGTTGTGGCCTCGTCGGCGATCAGCAGGTCGGCGTTGAGCGAGAGGGCAATGGCGATCATGACGCGCTGGCGCATCCCGCCTGAAAGCTGATGCGGGTAATCCTCCAGACGCTTGGATGAGATACCCAGCCGGTCGAACAACTGAGCCGCCCGCTCGCGGGCCTCCTGTACGCTGGTATTCGGCTCATGGGTGCGGATGGTCTCGACCAGATGATCCACCACCCGCTGGATCGGGTTCAGCGAGGTCATGGGGTCCTGAAAGATCATGCTGATATTGCGGCCCCGAATGCGGCTCATCTCGGCTTCCGAGAGCGTCATCAGGTCGCGGCCCTGAAACCAGATACGCCCGCTGGTGATACGCCCCGGCGGCAGGATCATGCGTAACAGCGCTTTACCGAGCGTGCTCTTGCCGCAACCGCTCTCGCCCACCAGCCCCAGCACTTCCCCGCGCCGGATGTCCAACGAGACGCCGTCCACGGCGCTCGTCCAGCCCATACGGGTCTTGTACTGCACGGACAGGTCTTCGATTCGCATCAAGATTTCGTCGCTCATAAGCCGTCAGCTTTCTGCAAGACGCGGGTTGAGAATCTCAGACAGGCTCTCACCCAGCATACTGAAACCGAGCGTGACGATCAGGACCATCAGGCCGGGGAAGGTGATCAGCCACCACGCCTGACGCATGTAGTTCTGCCCCAGCGCCAGATCAATGCCCCAGTCAGGCGTGTTAGGCGGCAGACCCAGCCCAAGGAAACTGAGGCCCGCTTCTGTCAGGATGGCATCGGCCACATTGACGGAGAAGATCACCACCAGCGAGGGGATCACGTTTGGGAAAATGTATTGGGCCAGAATGCCCAGCGGGCGGACTCCAAGGCTCTTGGCCGCCTCGACATACAGCTCCTCCTTGACGGCCAGCGTCTGCCCGCGCACCACGCGGTAATAGGTCGGGATATAGAGGGTAGCAATTGCCACGATCACATTTAAAATGCCCGGCCCCAGCACGGATGTAATGGCAATGGCCAGCAACAGACCGGGGAACGAATACAGGCTGTCCATGACCAGCGTCAGGACACGCTCCAGCGGCCCCGTCCAGAAGCCGGCAATCAGCCCCAGCGGCACACCGATCAGCGCCGCGAACACCGCCGCCGCAAACCCGACCAGCAGGGCGATCTGTGTCCCCCAGATGATACGGCTGAACAGGTCCTGCCCGATCTGGTTCGTCCCGAAGATAAAGGGGCGCTGGATCGCCCCGCTCAGCGAATCGCCGATCTGAAGGTCAGGATATTGATCCAGAAACGACTCGAGCTCCGAATTCAGGCCGATCACCACGGAGACCTGTCCGGCAGACAGGGCGGCCAATGCCTCATCAATGGTATCGTAACGCTCAATGCGCGGACGCAGGGATACCTGCTGGCCTTCGGCCCTTAGTTCGGCTTCGCGTCTCTGGGTCACTTCACGCAGAACCTGGCTGGACTCACTGCCGCGCACCAGTCCCAGCCGTACCTCGCGGGTCAGGCCGTCCACCGTGTTGACACCATCCGGCCCGCTGACCAGCACAAAAGAGGGCGGCACCTGCCCCGGCGGCAGGAGCGACGGCCCTACCTCGGCATGGGGGTCATAAGGAGCATAGAAGCCGGGGAAAAAGGCAATTGAGAAAATAAACAGCAACAGCACGCCGCTGATCACAGCGAACCACCAGTCCGCGCCGTACCAGCGGCGGGCCAGCAACAAGCGGCGCACAAAGCCGGCCCGATCCAAATCGCGCTGCCACTGGGGGATTTCGTTTGAGGTTATCTCGGCAGAAGACATGGTTCGTTCCCCTTCGTGTCAGGCTAATAGCGCACACGCGGGTCAAGGAAGGCATACAGAATATCGGTCAGCAGGCTGATCACGGCCACCGACAGGGCAAACACCGTGATTGCCCCCTGTACGGCGGTGTAATCGCGCTGGCCGATACGCTCAACCAGATACAGGCCCATGCCGGGCCAGCTAAAGGTTGTCTCGGTCAGGATGGCTCCCGCCAGCAGAACCGCAAACTGAAGCCCGATCAGCGTCACAATGGGGATCAGCGCGTTGAACAACGCATGACGGTAAACTACCACCCGCTCCCGGATGCCGCGTGCGCGTGCCGCCATGATGAAATCCTTGACCAGCGTCTCAATGACGTTGATACGGCTGATGCGGACAAACACGCCAACCAGGATCAGCCCCAGCGTCAGGGCAGGCAGGACGATATGGCCCAGCACACTGCCCAGCGCGGCCCAATTCCCTTGGATGATCGAATCCACGATCAGCAGGTTGGTGCGCCGTTGTAACGTCGTGCCCACCACAGGGTCAATCCGCCCGGCTATTGGGAAGAGGCCAAGTTGTACGCTGAATACCACCTGTAGGATTAACCCCAGCCAGAAGACCGGCATCGAATAGGTGACGATGCTGAACAGACGCAGGCCGTAGTCGGCGGCCTCCTTACGGTGTTGAGCCGCGAACGTTCCCAGCGGCACGCCCAGCCCGACCGCGAAGATCATAGCAGGGATGACCAGCTCCAGCGTAGCAGGCAGACGCTCGCCCAGCTCATCCACAACAGGGCGGTTGCCGAAAATCAGCGACTGGCCCAGATCAAGCCGCACCACCCGCCCCAGATAGTCCACATACTGCACTAGAACAGGCCGATCTAAGCCCAGCTCACGGCGCATCCGTTCACGAGCCTCCGGGCCTCCGCGCGGCCCAAGCTGGCTGGTCACCGGGTCGCCGGGGATGACACGCATCACGAAGAAGATGACCGAGACCAGAATGAAGACCATCGGGAGGGTGAGCGCTACGCGCGTCACGATGTAGTTGCGCAGGCCCCGACTGCCCTGAACGAACGCATAGAGCATAAACAGCACGGCGACGCCGAGTGAACTCAGGCAAACTCCGGCAAGAGGGGACATAAGGGTCAACTCCTCGGCTGCCAACAGAACCCAGCATAGTGAGACAGATCGTCCAGCAGGTTGAAAAGATCACAGGCTTGGATTGTAAAATCTGCCGGGTCTGCTAGGCAGGCCCGGCAGATAGACCCGGTAAGGATACAGTCTCTCGGCCTTACCTTACCTCACCCTACCCCTACTTCATCTTGATCAGCTCATACTGGAAGATAACCGCAGGGGTGATGACGATGTCTTCGATGGTCGCGTTGTTGAACACGGCGTACTCAGCCTCGAAGGTGAGCGGGAGGGTCACCACATCCTCGGCATAGAGGTTCTGAGCCTGCTCATACAGCGCGGCACGCTCTTCCTGATCCGTGCTGGCCGAAGCCTGCTGGAGCAGGGCGTCCATCTCAGGGTTGCTGTAGTTCACACCCAGATAAGGTGACGAAGAGGACAGCGCAAACGGCTCCAGATAGTTGCTGGTGTCAGGATAGTCATAGAACCAGCCCAGATAGAAGATCGGGTACTCGCCGCTGGTCCCCGCGTCAATGTAGGTACTCCACTCCTGACTCTGGAGGGTGACCTTGATGAAGGGGGTGGCCTCAAGCTGTTGCTTCAGCACCTCGAAAATCTGGGCGGCCAGCACGCCGTAGTGCTCCGGCGGATACCACAGATCAATCGTGAGCGGGTTATCCGCGCTGTAACCGGAAGCGGCCAACAGCTCTTCCGCGGCGGCCACATCAGGCCCCGGATACCGGTCAAGGAAGGCCTCATTCGCGCCGAGGAAGCCGGGCGGCACCATTGAGTAGAGCGGCTCGACCATGCCCTGCATCACGCGGTCAACGATCTCATCACGGTCAATCAGGAAGGCAATCGCCTGACGCACGTTCTTGTCAGAGGAAGGCTCCAGAGCATGGTTGAAAACGAGATAGCGGATGCCGCCGCCGCCGCTGTTGTAAGCCGTCAGCCCCTCGATGGTGGACAGACGCTGGACCTCAGTCGGGCCGAGGATACGCCACGCGATGTCAATCTCGCCGTTCTCAACGGCCAGCCCCATCTGAGTAGCATCGGTGAAGTAACGGATGATGACACGCTCCGGCGCATTCTCCGGGAAGCCCAGCTTGTAGTTGGGGTTGCGCTCAAGCACCATCTGTTCATTGACGGTGTAGCTGGTGACCTGCCATGCGCCGACACCAAACAGCGTCTCCGGGAACTTGTTCAGCTCGTCATCGGGATAGGCCCCCTCCGGGATCGGCATGTAGAGCGTGCCGGTCAAAATCTGGAGGAAGTCACCGCGCGGAGCCAGCAGATGGAAGACGACGGTCTCATCATCGGGGGCTTCCACGCTCTCGACGTAGCTGACCGCCAGGCCGGCCACGTCGCCGTTCAGGGTCAGGGCGCGGTTGACACTGCGGACAAAGTCACCGGCCACCAGTTCCCTGCCGTCAGGATACTTCCAGCCGGGGGCGATCTTGAAGGTGTAGGTCAGGCCGTCCTCGCTGATCTCCGGGAAGTCGGCGGCCACACCCGGCACGACCTCAACAGTGCCCGGCGCGAAGGTCATCAGGCCGACGTTAACATTACGCATCAGCTCCCAGTCATGCGTGGCGTAAGCATCGGCATAGTCCAGGCTGGAAATCTGGTCGGTTGTGCCGATGATGACAGTACGCGGCTCAGCGGGCGCCTCGGTTGCGGCAGGGGCCTCTGTCTCCTCAGGAGCCTCTGTTGCGGCAGGGGCCTCTGTCTCGGCAGGGGCTTCAGTTGTCCCGGGCGCGGGTGTTGCGCCGCCGCAGGCAACCAGCATCGCCGCCACAAGGGCAAGCAAGGCAACCAGATACAGGCTCTTCTTCATAGCTAGTCTCTCCTCCACAGTGAATTGGCCAAGTTAAATAGGTCAGTCAATCAATCGGCAGTCCGTGTTCTTTCGATGGCTTCTCCTCCTCCCCCATTCTCCTGCGGGCCGGGGTGTCTGATTGGCCTGCCGGATGATGAGAATTGGGCCGCCTGTGTGACGGCGGCTGATTGACCTTGCATTATAAAGGGGAGAGATGATTTTGTCAAAACAAATTGTCATGACAAGCCGGCGATCCACCTCCTGCCCGGACATCTCATGCAGGCCGGCCTCAGCAGATGATACAATCTAAGGCAATTGAGCTTTACACCCAACCGGAGGATTCATGCTCTCCGCTTCTCTCAACCTCTTCCAAGACGAACCGCATCAGCCCTTCCTGTGGAGGGGCGGCAGGCCGGCGGCTCTGTTTGTACATGGCTTCCCTGGCACACCCGCTGAGATCCGCCCGCTGGCCCAAGCATTCCACGAGGCAGGCTGGACAGCCCGGGGAATCCTGTTGCCGGGCTTCGGCCCGCAGATCGAGACCCTGCCTCAACGCCGCTATACCGAATGGGTAGACGCTGTCCGTGAGGCCCTGAGCGCCCTCCAGCAGGAGCACCACCCGGCCATCGTAGCGGGCTTCTCGATGGGCGGAGCTGTCTCTCTGCTGGCGGCGGCCCAACAGCCGCCCGATGCGCTCATCCTGCTGGCCCCCTACTGGCAGACGGCCTTGCCCGGCCTGCCGGGCGGAGCGGCCCTCCAGCGGATGCTGTGGCCTCTGTTCCGGCCTCTGCTCAGGAAGGCCCGCCCGTTCAAGCAAATTGACTTTACCGATCCCCGTGTGCGGCAGGGTGTGATGGATTTTGCACCCGGCCTTGATCTGGACGACCCGCAGGTTCAGGCGGCCATCCGCGATTTCAGCGTGCCGATCAACCTGTTTGATCAGCTTCAGGCCGTCGGGCAGGCGGCCTATCAGGCCGCGCGGCACGTAGCCTGCCCGACCTTGATCATTCAGGGCCGCCGCGATGAGGTAGTCAAAGCCGCCCTGACACGCCGGCTGGCCCGCCGTCTGCCGGCGCTGGCGGGCTATCTGGAGGTAGACTCAACACACGAACTGCTCAAGCCCGACGGCTCAGCATGGGATGCGGTATGCTCGGCGGCACTGGAGTTTGCACAGAAAGCCGCGGCAGGATGAAAATAATAATCGGGCGCATCCATCCGTTGGGGAGGGAGATTCTGGCTGTCTGGCGCTCCGGCGGCCCATTGTTCCGTTTTTTGCTGGCGGCATGGGTGCTGGTGATGATCTCATTGCCCGTCATCCGCTGGACGGCCGGAGATGCCTTCCTGCCTCTGGTCGTCTCGGCGGGAGTCGTGTTGCAGACTGCGGCCGTCCTGACCGTGCTGGGGAGCACATGGGGAGCACGCCGGACCATCCTGACCGTCCTGATCGTCACGGTGCTGGCATGGGGGGTAGAGGCGCTTGGCTCTCAGACGGGTGTGCCGTTTGGGGTGTATCATTACACCCAGAAGCTCCAGCCGCAGATTCTCGGTGTGCCCCTGCTCATCCCGCTGGCATGGCTGATGATGCTCCCGCCGGCTTGGGCGGTTGCCCAACGGATCGTCGGGGCGGGGCGGCGGGCGGCCTTCATCGCTGTAGCGGCGCTGGCCTTCACGGTGTGGGACCTCTTCCTTGACCCGCAGATGGCCGGCTGGGGATTATGGGTCTGGGAAAGGCCGGGAGGATATTTTGGCATCCCATGGGTGAATTATCTGGGCTGGCTGGCGGCTTCGGCACTGATCACAGCGGCTGTACAGCCCGCCCCCGTTCCGCAAGGGCCGCTGATCCTGATCTACGCCGTCACGTGGGCGCTGGAGACAGTCGGCCTGCTGGTCTTCTGGGGACTACCCGGCCCGGCGCTGATCGGCGGCGCGGCAATGGGCGGGATGCTGATCTGGGCGGGGCTGGCCGGCGGCCCCGACAAGGCCGGGGCGGGGAATTAATCACCGGGCACAGACAACTATGCACACACAATGGCTGAACATTTTGCTGTGGGCAGGGGCGGGCTTCCTGAGCGGCTCACTGCCCTTCTCATACTGCTGTCTCTTATACACATCTCCGATCC
>DAOTYH010000031.1:0-5431 GCA_034435015.1 Anaerolineae bacterium
TGTTCATGAACGGACCGAACTCATCATGCAGAACCTGTTAGATACTGCTCCACAGGCCGCTCACTACTTCAGCGATGCCTTTCCCGCCTATGGCAGACTCATCTACTACCCTGGATATCATCAAACGATGTGGAATAAGAGCCAGACCTGCTCAGTCGAGGCTGACAATGCTGAACTTCGCCATTATCTGGCCAGGCTCGCTCGCAAGTCTCGCTGCTTTTCAAGGTGCATCCATGCCCTGCGGGCTGCTGTTTCCCTCTTCGTCTTTTGCTGGAACCAACGCCAACTTCACAAACAGTGCTTCCCTGCTTATCCTACCTGCCTTATTGATTTTGTGACTCCAGCTTTTTAGCTACTCCTCGGAGCAGGGAGTGGCCAAAAGGGTGGACATAGTGTTAACGGATCGGGCGATTTTAGCCCTCCATATCCACTCTATTAGCCACTCGCCGGAGCAAAACCCATTGTAGGGACGGAACTTCGGGGTTAGAATGGGGAGCACACGTGGGGGCAAGACTAACATGCCTCTTGATGAGGCTGTTCAAGGATCAGCATGGATCATCTCTGGACGCCATGGCGTATGCCCTATCTCAAGCGTGACAACTCTGGCAACGATGAATGCATTTTCTGCCGCAAGACCCGCTCAACAGACGACGCGGCAGAACATATCCTGTTCCGCGGCGAGCATTGTTTTGTGACGCTCAACCTGTACCCGTACAACAACGGGCATCTGATGATCGTCCCTTACCGCCACGCTCCCTCGCTGGAAGAACTCGATGTGCCGACTCTGACCGAAATGATGACCCTGACGCAACAGGCCATCCGGGTATTGCGGGCGGCCTATTCACCGCAGGGGTACAACATCGGTATCAATCTAGGTGAGGTAGCCGGCGCCGGTGTAGCCGGCCATGTCCACCAGCACGTTGTGCCGCGCTGGGCAGGCGACACCAACTACATCACCATCATCGGGCAGACGCGCACCATCCCAGAGTGGATAGACGAAACTTACCGCCGCCTGCATACCTTGTGGCATGAGACGCCCCCGCCAGACAATGCCGGCTGACAACATCAGCGAGAGCAAATAAAACAGGCCGCGCGGGCGGCCTGTTTTTGTTCTCTGTGCGGTGGAATGGAAGACCCTGTTACTTGAGTTCGACAACTGCGCCGGCGGCTTCGAGCTTCGACTTGGCGTCGTTGGCGGCTTCCTTCGAAACACCCTGCAAAACGGGATTCGGCGCACCCTCGACGAGGTCTTTGGCTTCCTTCAGGCCCAGCTCTGTCAGGCTGCGCACCACCTTGATCACCTCGATCTTCTTGGGGCCGACATCCTTCAGGATCACGTCAAACTCGGTCTTCTCCTCGACAGGAGCCGCCTCCGCAGGAGCGCCTGCCATCATGCCGGGCATAGCGGCTACAGCCATCGGAGCGGCGGCGGTCACGCCCCACTTCTCTTCCAGCATTGTCTTGAGCTGAGCGGCCTCCAGCAGGGTCAAACTGCTCAGTTCCTCAACCAGTTTCTCTAGGTCAGCCATAGTTATTATCTGCCTCCTCAGGCCATATAGATCAGATCAAACAACGCAGGGCGACGATCAGGCGGCAACGCCCTCACCCTGCTCCACGTAGGCATGAATTACACTCACCACCTGAGCCACGCCAGCCTGCAATACCCCAACCAACTGCGAGGCAGGCGCTTCGAGCAGGCCAAGCAACTGAGCCTGAAGAACTTCCAGTGGCGGTAGTTCAGCAATGGCGGTTACCTGCTCGCCGCTCACGAAGTGCTCACCTATCAACCCGCCCCGAACAGCCAACAGCTCGGAGTTTTTAGCATAATCTGCAATTGCTTTGGCCACAGCCGGGATTTCATCGAAGCAGAACCCCAGCGCAATAGGCCTGCCGAGCAAATCATCAGGCAGAGGGGGGTATCCTGCCTGCTCCATAGCAAGCTTGAGCAGGGTTGTCTTGGTGACATGATATGCCCCGTTTGCCTGCCGCACCGAGCGGCGCAGCTTGCTCAGCTCTGCATTGCTCAGGCCGCGATACTCCGTGAAGATAATGCCCTTACTCCGGCCTAACAGAGAGACATATTCGGCGACGAGTTCTTCTTTGCGTTCCCTCGATAGTGCCAATCTGCATTCCCTCCTTCAGCACCGCACATAGCCGGTTAAAACAAAAGGTCTTCGCCCAGACAGACGAAGACCGACACATTTCACCCTGCTCCCTGCAAGGGGAACATTTGGCTTGCGCGTTCTTCACCTCGGCGGGCAAGTTTCAGCCGCGCTCAGGGCGCGGACGCCGGCTGTCTATGGCGAGAAACACTGTTTTAACTTGGCAAAGAAATTATAACGTGCTCGTTCACGAGACCCAAATTCCTGCGGCGGGGGAGAGCAGATCAGCACCCTCACCCCGCCCAACAGGCTGTCTCATCAATCCACCGTCAGGGTTAGGGCGGCGTTGGGATCAACCTTAACAGCCGGCCCCATCGTAGGCGTGACGACCAACTTCTTGATATAGGTGCCCTTGACTGCCGACGGCTTAGAACGGCGGATGGCATCCATCAGGGCGCTGAAGTTGGCCATCAGCGCGTCCACCTCAAAGCTGGCCTTCCCAATAGGGACATGCACGTTGGCGGTACGGTCATTCCGATACTCGACACGCCCGGCACGTGCCTCTTCAATAACGCGCGGGATGTCCTCCGGCGGGACGACTGTACCGGTCTTGGGGTTGGGCATCAGGCCGCGCGGGCCAAGCATCTTGCCGAGGCGGGTGATCTTACGCATCATCTCAGGCACGGCGATAGCCACGTCAAAGTCAACAAAACCCTCTTTCTCGATCTTTTCGATCAGATCGTCCGAGCCGACAAAGTCAGCGCCGGCCTGCTCAGCAATATGGGCCGCCTCACCTTCAGCAAAGACAAGCACGCGCACTGTCTTGCCCAGTCCGGCAGGCATCAGGACGATGCCGCGCAACTGCTGTTCGGCATGGCGGGGGTCAATCCCCATGCGCATATGGACATCAATGGTCTCGTCGAACTTGGCTCTTGCCAGTTTCTTGACCAGCTCCAGCGCCTCGCGCGGGGCATAGAGCTTCTGAGGATCATATTCCTTCAGGCTGTCAACATAATGTTTGCCATGTTTAGGCATAGTGGGTCTACTCCTTGTGGTACTAACAGGACGGCCCAACAGCGTGCCGTCCCTCCCACCTGATTGTGGGGTCAGTCTACGATTGTAACGCCCATACTGCGGGCTGTTCCCTCGACCTGCTTGATGGCGGCTTCAATGTCATTGGCGTTCAGGTCTGGCATCTTGACCTCAGCGATCTCGCGTATCTGGGCACGAGTGAGCTTGCCTACCTTATTCCGGTTCGGTTGTGCAGACCCCTTCTCGATACCCAGCGCCTTACGGATCAGCGAGGCAGTCGGGGGCGTCTTAAGGACAAACGAGAATGAGCCGTCCGAGTAAATGGTGATCTCGGCAGGGATAATGTCACCAATACGGTTGGCTGTGCGGGCATTGTACTCCTTGCAAAATGCCATCAGGTTGATGCCATGCTGTGCCAAAGCAGGGCCAATCGGAGGGGCCGGGTTTGCCTTGCCGGCCTGTATCTCCAGCTTCACAATAGCGGTAACCTTTTTTGCCATGCCTATGCTACTCCCATTTCAGGTACTCGCAGGCGGCCCCTATGCCGCACTGCTCCCTGTGCTATATCTTCTCCACCTGCAAAAAGTCCAGCTCAACAGGTGTCTCACGCCCGAAGAACGAAACCATCACACGCACTTTGGAACGTTCCATGTCAATATCGGATACGACGCCAATGATGTCATTAAACGGGCCGTCCACAATGCGCACCTTCTGGCCCGGCTTGAACGTCACCTTGACCACCGGCGCATCGGCTTCCATACGGCGCATGATCTGACTGACCTCTTCATCACGCAGGGGGGTGGGCTTATTCCCCATGCCGACAAAGCCCGTGACTCCCGGCGTGTTGCGCACCACATACCAAGAGTCCTCGTCCATGATCATGTGTACCAAGATGTAGCCGGGGAAGACACGGCGCTCGACTGTACGCCGTTTGCCCTCCTTGATCTCTATTTCCTCTTCGGTGGGGACGATCACATCAAAGATACGATCCTGCATCCCCATGGTTTCGATACGCTGTTCAATAGCGTGACGCACCTTATTCTCATAGCCGGAATAACAATGCACCACGTACCAGCGCGGCACGCCTTCAGACTCATCGTCAGATGCCGGCATACCTGCCTGCTCTGGACCAAACGGGCTTGTCCCGCCGTCCAGGTCGTCATACCTGTCCTTATTTTTACTATTTGTCATCAGCCTGACCCCCTCACCCTAGCGCGCGACTTCCCGGGCGTTGTCTGGCATCCTAAACCAGAAGGGAAGCAAGCCGGTGGAAGAGCAGGTCAAGCAAGCCAAGGAAGATAGCAAAAGCGAGCGTTGTTCCCAAGACGATCAACGTCAGGCGGACAGCTTCTTCACGGCTGGGCCAAGCCACTTTACGCAGTTCATCGCCCGTCTCCTGAAAGTAGCGGACAATAGCGTTCCGGCTTTTCGGCCCCCTTCGGACAGGCTGTGCCTGCTTGCCAGGGGCCGGCTTTTGTTTGGCGGCTTTGCCCTCGCGCTCCCGCCTTGACCTGCGCTGATCCTGTTCCTCTTCTTCTTCGATCTCCTCGATCTCGTCAACTTCGTCGATCTCTTCAACCTCAACGCGCCGAGGAGGCCTGTGTTTTTCCGGTTTACGTGCCACGATTCTTTCCCCTGCTTGAAAGTTCGCCACAGTTCAAGACACCGCCAGCATGACGGTGTCTTGAAGTGAAAAGACTATAGCAGGCGAGGCAGGACTCGAACCCGCAACCTACGGTTTTGGAGACCGTTGCTCTGCCAAATTGAGCTACTCGCCTAGGCGAAAGCGCACCCCGTTGGACTCATTATACCACAAGGTACGCCAAATTGACCAGCAGGGGCGTGCTGATTGGCACGCCCCCTTCAATCCGTCCGTCATTTAGTCTCGCGGTGGGGCGTATGCTTTTTACACCGAGGACAGTATTTCCTCAACTCCAAGCGCTGGGGGTCATTCCGCCGGTTCTTTTCGGTCGTGTAATTCCGCTCACGGCACTCCGTGCATTCCAGCGTAATGACCGGGCGCGTATCTTTCGACTTCTTGGCCATTTAAACCTCAATTGATAGTGCAGGCGAAGCCTGCGTTTACTCCAGAATCTCCGTGATGACGCCGGCGCCGACCGTCAGGCCGCCCTCGCGGATGGCGAACTTCGACCCCTTCTCCAGCGCCACAGGGGTGATCAGTTCCACCAGCAGGTTGACATTGTCACCCGGCATCACCATCTCAACCCCTTCCGGCAGTTTGATCTCGCCCGTCACATCCATCGTCCGGATGTAGAACTGCGGCTTGTACCCGGAGA
>DAOTYH010000032.1:0-41297 GCA_034435015.1 Anaerolineae bacterium
GCCGACACAGCCGAAGAGCTGGCGAAGAAAGAAGGCAAGGCTGTCATCCTTGTTCGTCCGGAGACGACACCAGATGACGTACATGGCATGATCGCCGCTAGGGGTATCTTGACTCAGCACGGTGGTGCGACAAGCCATGCCGCAGTCGTAGCACGCCAGTTGGGCAAGCCCTGTGTGGCCGGATGCGAGGAGATAAAGATTGACCTCGCCAAGCGTCAGTTCTCCGTCGGCGGGACAGTCGTGAAGGAGGGAGACACAATCTCATTAGACGGCGCCGAAGGAGAGGTTTTCCTTGGTGCTATCCCGACAGTCTCCCCGACCTTTGATGATCAGCCGGAGCTAAAGCAAATTCTGGAGTGGGCTGACGAAATCCGCCGCCTGCAGGTCTGGGCCAACGCAGACGATCCTGAACAGGCCCGCCGCGCCCGTAGCTACGGTGCACAGGGGATCGGCCTGTGCCGTACCGAGCACATGTTCCTCGGCGACCGGACGGAGAAGTTCCAGAGCGCCATTCTGGCCGAGACAGAAGAAGAGTTTCAGTCAGTCTTAGATAATGTCTTGTTGCCGCTCCAGCGCAATGACTTCTATGGCATCTTCAAAGAGATGGATGGCCTGCCCGTGATCATCCGTCTGCTCGATCCGCCGCTCCACGAGTTTCTACCTCCCCTTGAAGAGCTGATCGAAGAGATCGCTACCTTGAAAGCGAAGGGTGCTAAGGGAGAGGAGCTAGAGAAGAAACAACGGCTACTTGCCAAGGTCCGTGACCTGTACGAATTCAATCCGATGATGGGCTTGCGCGGTTGTCGCCTGGGGCTGGTGATGCCCGGCCTGAATAAGATGCAGGTGCGGGCCATCTTTGAGGCCGCCTGCGATGCCGCCAAGGAAGGCGTGGAGGTGCATCCTGAGGTGATGATCCCGTTGACCAGCCATATCAACGAGCTGAAGGTCATCCAACCTTTGCTCGAGGAAGTGGCTAAGCAGGTCATGGAGGAGAAGGGCATCCATATCTCGTACAAGTTCGGTACTATGATCGAATTGCCGCGTGCCGCCCTGACAGCAGGCGAGATCGCTCAGATGGCCCAGTTCTTCAGCTTTGGCACTAACGACCTCACGCAGATGACCTTTGGCATCAGCCGTGATGATGCTGAGCGCCACTTCCTGTTGTCTTTTGTTGAGAAGGGCATCCTGCCCAAGAATCCTTTCCAGACGCTTGACCGGGAAGGCGTAGGGCGTCTGATGGAAATGGCTGTGAAGGAAGGTCGTGCGACTAGGCCGGAGCTTGAGGTTGGTATCTGCGGCGAGCACGGCGGAGACCCAGCCAGCATTGCGCTCTGCCATGAGTTAGGGTTGAACTACGTGAGTTGCTCTCCATTCCGTGTACCGATTGCCCGCTTGGCGGCCGCACATGCTGTGCTCCATGAGGGCAAGAAGGACATGGGTGACTAAAGGCTCAGGTTTAGCGTCATGGTAAAACATGAGGGGCACTCCTAACAAAGTGCCCCTCGTGTTTAATTTCGGGTATTCTGGTACTCCTCAGATTACTTCTCCAGCCGATAAGTAAAATACGTCCCTTCACAGGGGTTACCCCAACAAACCTGCATCTCCAGCGTTGTCAGATCCATGATCATAGAAGCAACAGTTTTTTGCCGATCAAGCGGGTTATCCTCTGGCTCAGAGTGCGAACATATGCTGTTGGGATAGTTCACGTGATCGGTCAATATCCCCTTGATAGTCTCAGGAGTATGATATCTGGTTTTCCTTAACAGGCGCATGGCGCGGTTGATACGCACGCGGGTTCCAATCAGGTCCTCGGTCTTATCCTCGTACTTTTTCATGCGCTGGGTCAGGTAATGATTGGTATGTGCCAGATAGCCATCCATACCGTAGATTGTGGCAAAGTGACGGGCAGAAACCTCGACATTGTACAGTTCGCCGTTTCGGTCGGCGATCAAGTGGTTGTAGCCAGCGGCCCGCCAGCGCAAAAGTACCTTACGGATCGCCTCAGAGAGCTGGGTAGCCCCTAGCACCGCACGGGACACAAAAATACGAGGCACCCCGACACGTACATCAGTCGGGTAAACTGAGTCACAGCATTGAGCAATGCCTGCCGCATTGAAACCAATGTTGGGCAACATCCCCCCATAGGTCAAGGCCAAGAAAGGAGGTTCATCTGCAGGGGTGGCATGGATCAGGTAAGTATTTTCTTCGTCTTCTGGAAGCCAGTCTTCGTTGTGCCCCACCAGCACATGTCCGTCTTTGGTGCGTTCTCCACTGACCGCTAGACTAGTACATCCTAGGTGGAGTGCATCAGATGTAATTGCCTCAAGACAATTCAACACCATGAGGTCGTCGAAATCTGCACCGGCGGCCTCGGCTATGCCCTTTAATTCCTCCACATATTGGGGAGTGTGTTCTAGGGCGTAAGGATAGTACTTGTTGGCCTGTAATACTGCCTCTTCCCACGTCCACCCTATGCTGTCATAGGCTGTTTCGAAGCTGGTTTTGTAGATGTTCAGCATGCGATGGATCGCGGGTGCACAGGCCTCTCCGATCTGATGCCCCATCTCAAGATGAGTTCCCTTAACTCGAATCAAGGGGAGAACAGTATTCTCTGTCATAACTCGCTGGCCTTTGGTTGAAATCTACTGAAAAATGGCAGTTGGCTGGTACTGCCTGCCTCCATTGTATAATCGAACAGGCAGATGACAATCAGGCCTCAGATGTCGAACTCATTGGGGAGCATAAACTGCCCATCTGCTCCCGGTTTAAAGTCCAGCACCTGCACGACTGCGTCCGCCTGAAGGGGGCCGTAGATGTGGGGATACTGCTCCCCGTCTTCCGGGCCTTCGTACCGAATCTCCGCCTGCACCCGTCCAGGATCAATGCATAACAGCACAAGGTCACGCCGGCCCCTGAAGAGAACATTGGCGACTTTGACAACCTGAGAGGGGGTTGAGCAGTGAATAAACCCCTCACTGTCGAGGGTATCGCCCCGATAAGTACCTGCCTGCTTTGCCTGTTCCCACTGAGGGCCTGTAGTGATGTGCAGGATGATCGCCATGACAGCCTCCCTATACTCAAACTGCCTTGCAAAGCTGGAGGATATAGAAGACGGCCCCTCCGCGCAAATTGGTGGCTCTTTGAGAGGACTATGCTACACTAGGGCGCGTCGCACTTACCCGACAGGATGAAACCCCGATGCAACTTGTTTACCTCGTTGCCGCTTGGCTGGCTGGAATCGCGCTGGCCCAACTGGTTAGCGCTCCTCTATGGCTCTGGGGCATTGGTGGGAGCTTAACCTTAGTCGGGCTGATTCTTGCCCGCCGCTCTTTCGGTTGGCGCCTCGTCTTTGGATGTGTCCTGCTATTCATCATGGGAGCGGCTCGTCTTACCCTGGCAGTCCCTCAATTTGATGAGGACGATTTAGCCACATACAACGATCAGGGCTTTCTGACCCTCGAAGGCTTGATCGTGGACGCCCCTGAAGTACGCGATACATCTATCAATCTGCGCGTACGGGCCGAAATGATGACCTTATCGGATGGAGAGCAGAGAGCCGTCAAAGGACTCGTGCTGGTAGAGGCCCCCAGAGTAGAAACATACCGCTACGGCGATCCGGTGCGGGTTCGAGGAGACCTGCGCACTCCGCCCGTGTTGGGGGACTTCTCTTATCGGGACAGCCTGGCACGGGAGGGGGTCTACAGCCTAATGCGGTATGCAGAGGTTACCGTAGTCGGCCCGCGGCGTGGTAACCCCGTGCGGGCCGCGTTGCTTGATTTTCGCGATGTTACCCACCGGGCAATCATACGCCTTCTGCCTGAACCACAGGCCTCCCTGCTGGCAGGTATCTTGCTGGGGATAGAAAGCGGCATCAGCCCGGACGTAAAGTCAGCGTTCAATGCTGTTGGAGCAACACACATTATTGTCATTTCAGGTTCAAATCTAGCGATCCTCGCCGGCCTGATCCAGAATGTAACCCGCCGCTTTATGCGTGAGGGGTGGGCGGCGGGTATAACCATTGCCAGCGTGTTGGCCTATACGCTTTTTGTCGGAGGTGACCCTGCTGTTGTCCGGGCCGCTATCATGACAACGCTGGGGCTGATAGCCACCCGCCTGGGAAGACAAACCTTCGGGTTAGCCTCACTCTCATTTGCCGCCCTGCTTATGACGGCTTTCAACCCTTATACCTTGTGGAGTGTGAGCTTCCAGTTGAGCTTTCTTGCAACATTAGGGCTGATCCTGTATGTCGAGCCGCTTCAGGCGATATTGGCTGAGGGTCTGTCCAAGCTAGCGGCGGCTGAGCGCGCCCGTCAGATTGTCGCGGCTACTTCGGATGCTTTCGTGGTAACGGTAGCCGCCCAGATCACTACAACGCCGATCATGGCCTACTATTTCGGGCGTTTCCCGATTCTCTCACTCCCTGTCAATTTCTTGATCGTCCCAGCTCAGACACCAGTTATGATCTTGGGAGGGCTGGGCGTGCTTACATCATTGGTGGTATGGCCTGTCGGGCAGGCTCTGAGCTGGGGCGGCTGGCTCTTTCTCAGCTACACATGGGTAATTGTTGACAGTGCGGCGAGATTACCCTTTGCTTCACTGAGTGTTGGAGATCTCCCGCCGCTGACAGTGTGGGGGATATATGGTCTGATGCTTGCCCTGACTGTCATCATGAAAGCCGATCAGGCACAACGGGCCAAGTGGGGAGACTGGCTGAGGCAGGCGCTGAGCATCAAACTGATGGGCAGTGCAGGCCTGGTGCTTGCGGCATTGCTGATGGTTGCGGCGGCGGCATTACCGGATAGCCGTCTGCACATCACGTTTATTGATGTGGGGGCAGGCACAGCCACGCTGATTGAGACGCCCAGCGGGAGACAAATCTTGGTGGATGGAGGCGGCAGTGGGCGAAGGCTTTCAGCGACGCTCGGAAGCCGTCTGCCCTTCTGGGATAGGCAACTCGATCTGCTGATCATCACTCAGCCAACGGAGAGACATATCAGCGGGCTGGCTAACGTTCTGGAGCGTTACCGTTTCGATGCAGTGATGACCAACGGTGTGTGGCCTGACACTGAGGGTGCTAGAGCCTTGCAGGAAAGGCTGGAGTATCAGAATATCCAGGAGGTTGTAGCCAGACCGGGGATGCAGGTCAGCGTGGGAGATGGGGTGATACTGGAGGTGCTTTACTCACAAACTACACAGCCGCTGAACGATGAAACAGCCCCCGGTGAGCCAGTGGTTATACTGCTGAGGTACGGTGATCTGCGAGTCCTCTTGACCGGGGAGCTGTCATCAGAAGGAGAAGCCACCCTGCTGAACAGCGGCATTCCCTTAAGTGCATCTGTGTTGCAAGTAGCACGCAGTGGTGACAAGTCCGTGACAGGCGAGGCATTTCTGACGGCGGTGGAGCCACGGATAGCGATATTGCCGGTCGAGGCAGGCAATCGCTATGGACTGCCTGACGCCGAAACGCTAGACCGTATGGAGAGTGCTCATGTCACTTTGTACCGTACCGATCAGGATGGGACGATCCGGCTTATCTCCGACGGAACGCACTTATGGATCAGACTAGATCGGTAGAAGCGCAAAACTCCTCCAGCCGACACAGTCCCCCAATTAGGGCTGGGTGATAATCAGGCGGGCAAGAAAGCGATCAATGATGGCACGGATGAGATTTCCCTGCCCCCATTGCAAGACGAGATCGGCCATGAAGACTTCGCTGTCTTTGCCGGGGCGTGGAGGGATGGTCACCTTCAACCGTAAAGAGGTTTCAGGCTTGTCGAGCACAGCTAATGTGAAATTGCCGTGACTGTCTGTCTCTGCCCTTGCACTGATCGCCTGCCAGTCCCATCCTATTTTCTCCCCGAAAAAGTGTTCACATACGACCTGTACGTAAGCACCTGCCACAGTTTGTCCGCTGTCCAACAGCGTACCTTGCACGACTGTAACGTCTGGCGCCAGTGCTCGCAACAGTTTTGGCCCTGCAGGATGGGTGACAGCCGCCAGCGCTCGAACAACCCACTCGTGAGGCGCATGATCGGCTAGTCCCAATAGGGCCTCTACTGCGGCTTCGCTGTTCAGGGCGGCAAGACCTTCCAGTGCCGCACGTTGGATATCGGGGTTCTCATCACCTCCCAGTTTGCTCAGCAAGTTGATCCCTTCAGGATGACGACTGCGGGCAAGCACTTCGATCACCAGACGGCGCATACTGGCATCTTCGTGTTCCGCGAAGGGGCGTAATACCTCCACCACGAGAGGGCCTGCATCCTCAAGGGCAGTCAACGCGGCTGAGACATGGTGATGAGCAGGAGATGACACTACAAACTGAAAGACCGCTTCCAGTGCCTGCGGTGTCCCGATTTCAACCAGCATCCGTGCCGCCTCTTCCGCAGAGGTCCGGCCCTCCGAGCGGTGGAGTTGCTCCTTGTAGCGGGCGGTAATGCGGTTGTCGCCCAACTGGCTCAGCGCACGAGCAATAGCGATCAGTACCCTGCGTTCACCGCCGGAGCGCTGTTCGCGCAGGAAGCGCCTATAAAGAAAGCCAGTAGTCCACTTTTGGCCGCTAGCACCCAGCTTTTCCGCGGCAGATACCCGCACTGTCGGGTTGTGATGCCGCAACCCCCATAGCAAATCCCCGACAGTGTGTATCCCGCTCACAAAGAGGCCCATCCCGGCCAGCTCGCGGTTGTGGCTGGGTGGTACGTCTACACCCAGCCTGACCCCAGCAACCAGCACCCGCCTGCGCTTGGCGGCGGGCCATGCCTTGTATTGATCGCTCCGTAACACAATCGAGAGGGCCTGGCGTGATTCCTCGCCTAGTCTGTCTAGCGCCTCCCAGTCATTGCGGAGCAGGATGCCTCGAAGCGCCAGCAAGGAAGCGGCCTCAGGCGCCGGCAGGGCGGCCAGTGCTTGTGCAGCCAGCCCTGCTACCTCTCGCCGCGAACTAAATGCAAGCTCTGCAAGCGTGTTGACGGCAGTCTGATCACCGATCTTCTGCAGGGACTCCACTGCCCAATGCAGTACATACTGGTCGCTCTCTCTACGCAGGAGCCGTGCCAGATGGGGGACAGCAGTAGACTGCCCTAGCTCACCAAGTGCCCGGACAGCGTGCCGCCGGATCAGGGGGTTGCGATGATATAGAAGCCGGCATAGACCTGCCACATCCTTCCGCGCTAGACAGCGCTCCACCTGCGATAGATTCATTTCCTACCCGGCACTGCCATCCTCGTTACGATGCTTGCTGTTAACTTCGACAAAGCGTTGTGCCAAGCTTGTAAATTCGAGGGGGAAAATGTACTTGGTAGCAGGGCTGGCCCCTAGGTCGCGCAGGGTGGCGAGATACTGGAGGGCAAGGGTGTTTTCATCCACATCATGAGCCACCGCTTGGATTGCGCTGAGCGCCTGAGCATAGCCCTGACCCCGCATCGCCAACGCCTGCTGTTCAGCTTGGGCGGCCAGAACAACCGCCTCTTTCTGACCCTCGGCCTGAAGTATGGCGGCCTGTTTTTCCCCTTCAGCACGCAGGATAGCGGCCTGCCGGGCGCCCTCTGCCTCCGTGACAGTAGCACGGCGGTTGCGCTCCGCCGACATCTGACGGTTCATAGCTTCCTGCACTTCACGAGGTGGTTCAATCTCCCGTATTTCCACTCCTGTGATCTTCACTCCCCAACGCTCGGTTACTTCATCCAGCTTGGTGCGTAACAGGCTGTTGATCTGTTCCCGCTTGGCAAGCACATCATCCAGCACAATATCACCGATGACAGCCCGCAGCGTCGTCGTGGCAATGCCAAGTGAAGCACGGGCGAAGTCACTAACTTGCACGACTGAGAGTTCCGGCTCAAAGACGCGCCAGTAGATCAGGAAATCAATGTTGATTGGAGCGTTATCTTTGGTGATCGAGGTCTGGCGCGGAATCTCCAGCACAGTCTCGCGCAGGTCTACTTTAGTTGCCTGCTCGATGATCGGCAGGACAAACACCACGCCCGGCCCGCGGGTCCCTGCCAGCCGCCCTAGCCGGAAGACAACCAGCCGCTCATACTCCCTGACCACACGAAACGAGACAACCAACAGCGCAAAAGCGAGAAGCCCAATCCCTACAATTAAACACAACAGGACACCAGTCAGTCCGGCCATGTCTCACCTCTCTCTACAAGCAGATGAATACACAACAACCACCTTCTTGATGGCTCATGTTATGCTACAGGGGCTTTCTCTTCTGTGCAAACTGAGGGGAAAGTTGCCGGTTTGCATCCGGCTGTTGCATAATCGCCCCTGTCACTGCGACCGAGAGGATCATCTTATGTCAGATCTCTATCCGTTGGGCAAACTGCCCCACGACGTTCTAGCCGCCTTGCTTGCCCGCTACCCTGTCCCTGACCCGCGTGTCATTGTTGGGGCACGCCCTGGCCTTGATGCCGCCATCATTGATCTGGGAGCATCTCATCTGCTAGTTGCCAAGACCGATCCAATAACCTTTGCAACCGAAGAGATTGGCTGGTATGCCGTCAATATCAATGCCAACGATGTAGCTTGTACCGGCGGGGTGCCTGTCTGGTTCATGGTCACCCTCCTGTTGCCTGAGAACACGGCAACTTCAGCTCTGGTCGAGAAGATATTTGACCAGATCGGCACAGCCTGCCATGCGTTGGGGGTCAGTGTAGTGGGCGGACACACTGAGATTACCTATGGCATTGACCGCCCTATTGTCGTAGGGGTGATGCTGGGGCTGGTTGAGAAGGGGCGCATGATCACAGCCGGAGGCGCTCAGCCAGGAGATGCGCTGATTGTGACCAAGGGGATACCTATCGAAGCCACGGCCATCATTGCCCGCGAGAAGGCCGACTTACTGCGTGACAAATTCTCCCCTGATTTTCTGGCCCGTTGTGCCAATTATCTCTATACCCCAGGCCTTAGCGTGGTGCGGGATGCAAGTGTTGCTGTCCGGGCGGGCAGAGTTCATGCCATGCACGACCCTACCGAAGGGGGATTGGCAACCGGTCTATGGGAGATGGCTGAGGTATCCGGTAAATGCTTGCGTGTCAACTGCACCTCCGCCATTCTGGCTGATGGAGCCGTCCTATGCACTGCCACCGGCCTTGACCCTCTGGGTGCTATCGCCAGTGGCGCTCTGTTGATGGCCGTCCACCCTGATGATGCCCAGCAGATCATGACAGCTTTACACACACAGGGGATACAGTCCTATCTCATAGGCCATGTCGAAGAAGGCCCTCCGGCCGTAGTGGATATGGCTTCTGGCGGCCGCTTGTTACCCCGTCCCGCCCGCGATGAGATTGCCCGGCTGTTTGAGTCAGAAGAGGCAGGGGACTCATCGGGCTAAGGCGTGAGATCGAGACGCCGAAGGATGGCGGACGCACGGGTAACAGCCAACTGTGACCAAAGCGGCTGTTGAGCAAGGAATTGAGTCTGGCCATAACGTGGGTCAAGCTCTAAAGCACGGCGATATTCCTGCTCAGCTTCTTGCCGTTGGAGGTTGGCGTCAAAGGCCAGCGCCAGCACGGCATGAGCTTCGGCAGTATCAAGCCCGCTATTGACAGCCCCTAGCAGTGCATCGCGCGCGTCTTCATAGCGGCCTGCATCGAATAGTGCGAAGCCAAGACGATACAGCAGGGTAGGAGTATTGGCCCCCAGCATCAGGGCTTGCTCATAGTCTCGAATGGCCGCCTCGGTGTAACGGAGGCAGTGCCATGCCCAGCCGCGCCCAGCATAGACTTCAGCGCTGACCTCGCCGAGGTCTATGGCTTGGGTATATGCCGTCTTGGCTTCAGCAAATTGTTCCTGCGCCAAAAGGGCATCTCCCATGATCCAGTAGGCACGCCCATCGTTTGGGTCTAGGGCAAGTATCTTCTCTGCATCCCATAGAGCCTGCTGGGTCTGCCCCTCCTCAACGTACAGACGCGCCCGCTGGACATAGGCCTCCAGGTAGGCCTCATCGAGCATGACGGCACGACTGAAGGCATGTGCGGCCTGCATAGCCTGGCCTGAAGCCCGGTACGCCAGCCCCTGATGAAGGTAATTAACCGGGTTATCCGGCTCCAGTTCAAGCAGGGCATCATATAACAAGAGGGACTGATCGTACTGCCCCATCGCAAACAGAGTCACAGCCTGATTGAACAGAGAGGAAGCATCATCGGGGGCGTATTGCTGGGCTTGGGAGAAAGCGTCGAACGCCGCCTCATAATTACCTGCTGAATAGTAGATAAGCCCTTCCAGATTCATACTCCACGCCGATTCGGGGGAGAGTGAAGTTGCCCGTGCGGCCTCGGCCAGAGCTGAGTCTGCGTCGCCTGCCATTCGATAGGCAAGGGCGCGATTATAGGCCAATACAGCCGGATTTGCCCCAAACGACTCGGCGGCGTTGTAAGCGTCAAGCGCCGCAACTGGATCGCCCAACTCAAGGTAGATATTGCCCCGATTCACAAGCGCCGCGGCAAAATCAGGCTTCAGACGGATGCTCTGGCTGTAAGAACGCAAGGCAGTGAACCTCTCCCCCTCTGCAGTCTGGAAGAGGCCAAGCCCAAAATAGGCCACAGCCTGATTGTTGACCAGCGCCTCCTGCGGAAGCCCCTCCAGCCTGACAGCTTGCAGAGTAGCAAGCCGGTCAGGCGCCTGCCCGGCCATCATCTGCAAGCCCCCTGCTACAAGCCGAGCAACGAAGTCCAGCCTGCCCTCTGGCGTCACATAGACGGGCACTCCATCCGGAGAGCCAATGTCCCATGGGTTTAAGGGAGTCTCCAGCCGGCTGATTGACGGTGTTGTGAGCGGAAAAGCCAGAAAGATGGCCGTCAGTCCATCCGACTCCTGATCCCAGATGACACGCAGGTTATCGTCCCGTGGTACGAGGGCGAGGACAGCCTGCAAATCTGTCTGGTCTGTCGGCTCGGCGCGGATAACTACAGTGTCGGGCAAGCGCAGGGTGCTCAGCTCGGCCTGAATGGCCTCTATCAGCCTCTCATTAAACGAGGAAACTTCTGAGCTGGAAAGCGCTATCAGGCTGACTTCTAGGTGAGGAATGGAAGCAGGGGGAACTTCTGTCTCTAGAAGAGATTCCGGAGAGGCAGTCGGCGTCCCTGAGTCAAGTACGACAGCAGGTTGCCGTACAGGGGTTACAGAGAGCAACGTATCGGGAGCAGCCTGCTCCATAGCTGGAGGATGTCCTACAGCGCCCCTAATGATCGCTATAGAAACAATCAGGCTAAGGATCAAGAATCCGAGCGCGGCGATAGAGAGGGCAGGAGTGCCTTTGGGAGAAACGGAGGGCTTTTGATGGGACAAGGCTTACTCCAACTCTGGGTTCAGCTTGCTACTCCGGCTACATTCTTCACACGTGCCATAGAACTCAAGTAAGTGACCTGTCAGCCGGATGTGATAGCTAGCCTCGATTTGATCAGTGAGAGCATCCACTACACATTCGTCTAACTCCACAATGCGGGCACACTGCGTGCACACGATGTGTGAGTGGTGGCCTTTCTCTGACATCAGGACATAGGTCGGAGTGCTCGCCTTGAGGAAGGTAGGCCGGATGATAGCAAGGCCAGTGAGCAATTCAAGCGCCCGGAACACACTAGCCCGCCCAATAGAAGGGTCTTGTGCCTCGACTTGGGCCAGTACATCGGCGGAAGTGAGATGCCCTCCGCTCTCTTGCAGGACACTCAGAACAGCCCGCCGCGCTCCGGTGATCTTGTATCCGGCCTCCCTCAATTTTTGGAGAATCGGTTCTAGCTCAGGCATCACCCTCACTCCTTATGGGATGGAGTGTAACGTAACCTCGTTTATAGAAGCAAACGGCTGGCGTAACCCTTTCAGGCCCTAACGCCAGCTTTGTTGCTCCCCCACATCAAGTGTCGGGTTGGTCAACGTCCAATGTGCATGGGCATGATGACATGGGTGAAGGTCTCATCGCCGACCGGCTTGATCAAGCCCGGCTTGTCCGCTCTGGTTGTCCCGATCAATACCCGGTCCTGACGGATGACACTCAACACCTCTATCAGATAGCGCACGTTAAAGGCGATCTCCATCCCTTCCCCTTCAATGGAGGCGTCAAGTATCACCTCATTCTCACCCGTCTCAGAGGACTGGGCCCTTACCCGCATGACACCTGCCATCCCCTCGCGCGGCTCGATGCTTAGCCTTACTGTGTGGTTAGCCTCCCGTGCAAAAATATCGGCGCGCTTGCAGGCTTGCAAGAAGTCGGCTGTGTCCACCACAACACGGGTAGTCGGGTCCTTTGGGATGATCTGGCGATAATCCGGAAAAGTGCCATCAATCAACTGGGTTACCATGTCCACGTTTTCCAGACGGAACAAAATCTGCGAGCGCTCCTGCGGCAGAACAAGCAGGACCGTCCTCTCATCGTCGGAACTAATCCGTGCTAGTTCGCTCATAGTGCGGGCAGGGACGACCAGCGAGAAGTTGCCATAGAACTCAGCCTCAACCGGCACCTCGCGCACCGACAGCCGGAAACCATCGGCGGCGGCCATTGTCAGAAGGCCGTCCCGATAGCTGACCAAGACGCCAGTCAAGATGGGGCGGCTGTCATCACGTGCCGCCGCAAAGACCACCATACTAATCGTGTCCCGCAACACGTCAGCGGAGACTGGCAACATGGCATCTTCTTCGGTCGGCTCTGGCATGATGGGGAATTCTTCTGCATCAATGCCTTTAATAGTGGCCGTTGTTGCACCGCATCTGAGGAGCAATGAGGTAGTACGGACAGCTACTTCGAGATCAACTCGTTCCGGTGAGAGTGTGTTGACCAAGTCAATCAGTGTCCGCGCCGGGACAGTGATCCCCCCATCTTCTTCAACAGAGGCTCCAATCCATGCTGTTATACCAAGGTCAAGATTGGTAGCGGCCAGCCGCAGGCGGCCATTGTCTGTCCTCAGCAACACATTAGAGAGCACTGGCAGTGTACTGCGAGGGCTGACTGCCCGCCCCACAATGCTTAGCCCACGCGCCAGATTATCTTGCAGGCAGGAGACTTTCATGCCCATAATGATTTCGCCTCCGATTCGGGGGTGTTGTATAATCAGTTAGTAGCAACTGTTTATTTATTGTAAGTATACAACACTTGTTGTATTTACTCAAGCAAACTGCCCCGATGTTTTCTGCTTACACAAAAGGGAAACCATATGGCCGGCTTTAGCCTCCGTAAACTGCTCGATGTGATTACCCCCAGAATGATCGTGCGCGGGTTAATATACCCCTTGCGGACCGCCTCGCGTGTCAGACGTTCGACCCCGCGGGGAACTTCCAGTCCGAAGGTCAAGAGTGGGACATATCCTGCCGCTCCGCTTGAGACATTCAGTTTTCTGGGCAATGTCACTCAGTTTGAGCGTGACGAGGACGGGCGTGTTACCGTCACGGCTGAGAACGGAAAGATTCGCCTGACACCTTTAGCTGATGACTTGGTCCAGGTACGTGTCCGCCCTGACGGCATGTTTGTCCCTCCTTTCTCTTATGCGGTTGCCAAGCCCAAAGGTGACTGGCCGCCCGTTGAGTCAAAGCTTGTGGACACAGATGACCAGATCGAGTTGCATACCCGCATGCTCAGAATAGTCGTTCATAAGCATCCATGCAGGTTGTCGGTACTGGATCAGGCAGGCCGTCTTCTCCTGAGTGATGTAGAGGGTGTAGGTCACCAAGCCGACGGTCAGCTTATCTGGCGGACAAGCTTTAGGGAAGGGGCGGCCTGTTACGGGCTTGGCGAGAAGGCCAGTGCTCTTAACCATGTGGGGCGGCGCTTTGAAATGTGGAATGTTGATCCCTCAGGTTACGAGCGGGGAGATGACCCTCTCTATATGAGTGTCCCCTTTCTTGTGGTACAAACCGGAGGGATAGCGGCTGGCATCTTCATTGACAACTCTTATCACGCTCAGGTTGATATAGGGGCAACAACACCCCACGTGCTGGAGTATCGGACGCTAGGAGGGGAGTTCAGGGTATACCTCATGGCAGGGACACCGCAAACTGTCCTAGAGCGGTTCACTGAACTGACTGGTCGGATGAATTTACCGCCCCTATGGACGTTAGGATTCCATCAGTCCCGCTGGAGCTACTACCCCCAGAGCCGTGTGCTGGAGATTGCACGCGAGTTCCGACAGCGTCATCTGCCCTGCGACGCCATCCATCTGGATATTGACTACATGGATGACTGCCGCTGTTTTACCTGGGACAAACGCCGCTTTCCAGATGTGCAGGGGATGCTCGCGGAGCTTCACGCTCAAGGATTTAAGGCAATGGCGATCATTGACCCCGGCATTAAGATTGATCCCGGATACTGGGTCTTCAGGGAGGGGATACAACGGGATGCCTTCATCTGTTACCCGGATGGCAGCCGGTATGTCGGCCCTGTGTGGCCTGGCGACTGTCACTTCCCTGATTTCACTAATCCGGCGGTGCGTGAGTGGTGGGGAGGGCTGTATCAGGGTCTGCTTGATGATGGACTGGATGCCTTTTGGAACGACATGAATGAGTTTGCCCTGATCACGTTGAAGCCCCGCACAACTGCCCCCGATATTCTCCATTATGATGCTGAGGGACGCGGGGCGACTGAGGCTGAAATCCACAATGTCTATGGTATGTTGATGGCCCGTGCCAGTTTTGAAGGGCTTCGGCGTCTGCGTCCTGATCGCCGTCCATTTGTTCTGACGCGCTCTGGATGGGCAGGAGTACAACGGTACGCCGTTCACTGGACTGCCGACAACAAGAGCACTTGGGATCATCTGCGCCTGTCTATCTCCATGGTGTTGAACCTTGGCCTCTCTGGCATACCGTTCACAGGCCCCGATACTGGCGGGTTTACGGGAGGGCCGACACCCGAACTCTTTGCCCGTTGGATGCAGGTCAGTGCTTTCCTGCCCTTCTATCGTGTCCATTCTATGATCAAGTCACCTGATCAGGAGCCATGGGCATTTGGCCCTGAGGTGGAGGCCATCTGCCGTAAATATCTTGAGTTGCGTTACCGCCTGTTGCCCTACCTCTACACAGCAGTCTGGCAGGCAACCCGGACGGGGATACCCATTGTCCGTGCTCTCTCTTTCATGTATCCGGACGACCTCTCCACTTACAGCCTTGATGATCAATTTCTGTTTGGCGACTCGTTGCTTGTCGCCCCCATTTTGGAGGCCGGGGCCGAGAAGCGGGAGGTTTATCTGCCCGCAGGGGAGTGGTATGACTTCTGGACAGGCCAGCTTTACAAGGGCCAACAGACCGTTACCGTTGAGGCTCCATTGGACGTGCTTCCTTTGTTTGTGCGGGCCGGTGCTGTTATTCCATTCTGGCCGGTACAGCAGTATGTCGGTGAGAAGCAGATTGATCAGCTCGAATTGTACGCCTACTACTCGGCTGGCGAGCATACCAGCCTGCTGTATGAGGATGATGGGGTGACCCCGGACTATGTGTCACCGGAGGCCTATCGTTTGTCGCGATTCTGTTTGCGCGGCGGGGAGGAGGGCCAATCACTGAGCATCGAGCGCGTGATCGAACAGGGGAGCTACGCTGAAGTGCCCGAACAAATCCGACTACATGTGATCGGATTGAAGGGTATTCCCTCGCGTACTGATTTGGAAGCAGGAGAGCTGTTAGCGCAGGCTCATGATCCATCTACGGGCCGGCTGGCCTATGATCTGAAAGCGCCGGAGGCATTCCGTATCACTATCTTGCAGGGCAGGTAGAGAGACGGTTTTTAGCCCAGGCGCATGCGGAGGCGGTCTGTAGACACCCCCCGCTTATCCCCTGCTTTAGCAACTAGCAAGGACTGAAAATGGATTTGTTTGAGCACAGCCGTCAGGAGCAATTCAAGCGTGAGGCACCTCTGGCCTACCGGATGCGGCCACGTTCAATTGAAGAATTTGTCGGTCAGGAACATATTGTCGGGCCGGGGCGGCTACTACGGCGTGCTATCGAGGCTGATCGGCTCACCTCCATTATCCTGTGGGGGCCGCCCGGAAGCGGCAAGACCACTCTTGCCAGCATCATCGCTGAAAGCACATCCAGCCACTTTGAGACGCTGAGTGCCGTGCTGGCAGGTGTCAAAGAACTGCGCGAAGTCATTGAGGCGGCCAAGGAGCGCCGGCGCCTTTACGGCACGCGCACAGTTCTGTTTGTGGATGAAATCCATCGTTGGAACAAAGCTCAGCAGGATGCCCTTCTACCGCACGTTGAAGATGGGACAGTCATTCTGGTAGGAGCAACAACCGAAAACCCTTTCTTCGAAGTGGTTGGCCCGCTGATCAGCCGCTCGCGTGTTTTTGAGCTTACTCCCCTCTCCGAAGAGGATATACGCACCCTTCTAATGCGGGCCATTGCTGACCCTAAGAGGGGCTATGGGACATTGCAGGTTGTGGTGGAGAAGGATGCGATGGAGCACCTTATCCGGATTGCTGACGGCGATGCCCGGAGCGCCCTCAATGCCTTAGAGCTAGCTGTTCTCTCCACTCCCCCTGAAGCTGACGGTACTATTCGGATAGACCTTGCTGTAGCTCAGGAGAGTATCCAAAAGCGTGCCGTGCGCTATGGCAAGGGCGGTGATGAGCATTACGACACCATCAGCGCCTTTATCAAGTCAGTGCGTGGTTCTGATCCTGATGCCGCTCTGTACTGGCTGGCAAAGATGATCACAGCGGGAGAGGACCCCCGCTTCATCATGCGCCGACTTTTGATCTTGGCAGGAGAAGACGTTGGGCTGGCCGATCCACAGGGAGTTGTCGTTGCCAGCGCCTGTGCGCAGGCGTTCGAATGGGTAGGGTTGCCAGAAGGGCTTTATCACCTAGCGCTAGCAACGCTTTATCTGGCTACTGCGCCTAAGAGCAACAGCGTTGGCGCCGTCTTCAAGGCAATGGAGGAAGTGCAGGAGGGGGCCAGTACTGTTGTGCCTTTACATCTGCGCACCAGTCCCCGCAACCGTAGTGCCGATCACCCCGCCTACAAATATCCTCATGACTTCCCCAACCACTATGTGCCCCAGCCCCACCTCCCGCCAGAGCTGGCTGATCGCCAGTGGTATGTGCCTTCAGGGATGGGCTATGAGCGGCAAATTGCGGACTGGTTAGCCCGGTTACGCAATGGGGAGAGCGACAGGTAACGTAACCGGGCCTTTTCCGAAACAGATAAGATGATCGTCTGTTCGAGTCAGTCCGCCTTCACGAGACTCACCTTCTCCTTTGTGAGCGACTGGGCTTCAGCCAGTGCCGCCTGCCGAATATCAATAGGGAAGCGTCCATGCAGTGGGCTGATGCGTGTTCCGACCGCTGTTGAAGCCCAGAACAGCCAAGACAGCGGCTTCACAAAACTGCTCAACGGCACAGCCCTTCGAAGCTCGGAGAGCTGGTCATCGTCCCAACCGCCAAATATTCCGTAAAAGAAGGCAAATAGGGGGAAGGATAAGGTAATACCAATAAAGAAGATGACTACGCTTGTAATCTGGTCACCCTGCCATAGCAGGCCAGTGAACCAGCGCAATACGCCATAATGAGCCGCCCCCGCCAGCACTGGCGCCGCCAATGACTGCCACACGTAAAAACGCTGAGGGTAGCAAACCCGGTGGTTGATCAGGTAGGCCACGATGCCCTTGGTCAGCAGTCCGACAAAGTAGGCGATGATCAGCGCGTTGATCTGGAAACGCTCCAACAGGAAGAAAGCCAGCACCAGACGGACAACCTGTTCGCCAGCGATCAGGGCCGACTTGAGGTAGGGCCGGTTAGCGCCGAGCTGAATGTTATCCCCTACCCACGATGGATACTGTATTGCGCCCCAGATGATCAGCGGGATCGAGTAAGCCGCCGCCCGTACGAACTCCGGGCCGCTTGCCCCAAGAATAAAGCGGTCGGCTACTGCCAGCAGAACTGAGCCAATAAATGCACTGATCAGCCCGCCCCATTTATAGGCCAGCGCTGAATAATACTGGCTCAGAATCTTGCGGGCATGAGAGATTGCCTCAGAGATAGAAGGCATCAGGCCGTTGTAGAGGGTCTGGAGCACATTGAAGGCAAACACGAAATTCTGTGCAAGGCCCCAGTTACCCCAGATTTCAGCGTAGTTGACCAGCCGCAACTGGGTGATCAGAATCTCGCCGGCCTGTCCTAGCCCCCACATCACTGAGCCTAGCATTTCAAAGACACCAAAGCGGAAGGCGCTCTTGACCGTTGCCCAGTCGAAGTGAGCCAGAAAGAGCACTCTGGCGTTATATCCCAGACGCCGATACATCCACAGCCCCAGCAGGAAGGTCAATACCTCGCTGGCATAGGCCGCGAGACCCAAGCCAAGCAGACCGCCCATCGGCTCACCAAAGACCGGGTGTGCGCGTCCCCACATCACCATGAACGTAACAAGCACAGGCTGAGTAATAATTGGGAAGATGAGTTGAAGGGCCAGCTCAAGTGTCTGGGCGCGGTCGAGGCGCTGGAAGCCCATCAGCGCATGGCGCATGACCTGATAGAAGCCGGGTATCTGGATCAGGCTGTGGACAATCACACTCCATGCATACAGGGCATAGGCAGTGCGCGGCAACAATGTACTGGCTATGGCAGTCACCATCGCCACTTGCACTGCCCCGGAGAGTGCCTGCCACCACACAAATACCTGCCCATACTTGATCCCTTGACGCGGATCATGTACCCGATACTGGGCCATGAACTTGATGAAGGCCGCGTTGGTGCCCATGTCAAATAGGGCCCATAGCAGGTTAAAGAACTGCGTCACCCGCCCCCAGATGCCAAGCGCCTGAGCAGACGGCAGGATATAGACCGGCAAGATCAAGTTCTGATATATGATCAGGGGGACAAAAAGCACTAACCCTGTCATCAGGGCCAGCAGGAAGCCTCCCAGCGGGCGATGATACCCAATGTCTTCCCAGTCCGTATGTGCTTCCTGTGCCTCAAACCGCCCTGCATCCACTACCAGCCTATCTAACGCTTCCGGGTGGGCTAGGCTGTAGCGCCGCACAGCCCAGAAGGAAAGAGCCGCTAATGCCAGCAGGCCCCCCAATGCGGCGAAAAGGACAAGTCGCTCCCGCGCGTGCGGGACGGGTGAGGCCGCGTAGTCAGCAAAGGATAGGGGCGTTTGCCCTGCCGCCCGGCTGACCAGATGGTAGATCAGATAGTTGAAATAGGCCCAACCCTGAAACTGGGGATTGCTGTCATCCAAGTAGGATGACAGCACAAAAACACGGCCATTCCCGACCTGCGTCTTACCTAAAACCAGCGAGCCGTCCTCAAAACCAACCACCAGAGGTTCAAGCGACGTACCATTCAGGGACAAACGCTCCCGTATCTGCGGGGCGCTTGTCCACACAATTTCTTTCAGGGCAGGATCATCTGCCCCTTGCATGTCAATAAGGCTGAGCGGATCGGTATGTTCCTCTATTGTGACTTGTGCGCCGAAGAGCGTCCCCAAGTCATTCGCACTCAGGTCAGGGCCGAGGATCAACACCAGCCCGGTCCCTTCCCGCACGCGGGCGATGATGTCGGCAGGGCTGGGTATGACACCGTTGAGCACGATAACATCGGCCTGTTCGATCCGGGTGACGATCTCAAAACTATCAGACAGGGCAAGCGCCGTCTGCATGCCGCCTTCTGGACCAGCGTAATAGACGCGGATGAGATTTTGGGCAATGGCTGGCGGCACGCAGGCCAGCAGGACAAGAACAACCATGAGGAGTACGAGAAAGCGGCGCATGGTGATACCCCTTTTTTCCCCTCCAGCAGGCGGGAAAGGTTATATAGCCATGTCTGGATTAAAACCATTTTCGCGGATTACCCGTGCAAACCAGTAACCGCTCTCTTTGATGATGCGCTTCTGTGTTTCAAAGTCCACATAAGTCAGACCAAACCGCATCCGGTAGCCGAATGCCCACTCGAAATTGTCCAGCAGTGACCAGACGAGATAACCGTGTACAGGTACACCCTCAGCGATGGCGCGGTGGACTTGAACAAGATGGTCTCGCAGGTAACGGATACGACGGTAATCGCGCACCCGGCCATCGAAATCCACTCCGTCCGGCACACAGACGCCATTCTCGGTCACAAAGATGCTGGCTGGGCGATAATCTTTCCAGACACGGGTGAGCAACTCATAGATGCCGGGGGGGTAGATTTCCCACATCTGGGAGTACTCGCGTCCCTCTGGTTTTATCTCCGACGCCTGAATAAGCGGGAAGTCGGGGTCATAGCGGATCACTGTCCGCGAGTAGTAGTTAACTCCCACAAAGTCAAGCGGCACAGCAATATGCCTCATGTCATCTGGCTCAACCTGAGGCATGACAGGGCCAAGTAGTTCGACTATGTCCTCTGGGTATTTTGCACACAGGATGGGATCAAGGAAGAGGCGGTTGAGAACCCCATCATAGCGGCGGGCGGCCTGTTGATCCGCTTCGCTTTCTGAGGCGGGATGAACAGGGCTGAGGTTGAGAGCGATGCCGATCTGCAAAGTCTGTTTGGCGGTCGCGCGGAGCGCTTCGACAGCATAACCATGAGAGAGCAAAAGGTGATGTCCAGCCCGGAAGGTTAGGAAGGGGTCCTGGAGGCCGGGGGCATGTTCACCGGTGAAATGACCTGCTACTGCGGCCACAAATGGCTCATTGTGGGTAATCCAGTTCTGCACGCGGTCACTCAGCCGCTCACCTACAATGCGAGCATACTCAGCAAAGTAGTGGGCTGTATCACGGTTGCCCCATCCCCCTTTGTCCTGTAGGGCTTGTGGTAAGTCCCAGTGGTACAGAGTAGGTAAGGGGGTGATGCCTTTCTCCAGCAGGGCATCCACAAGGTGATCGTAAAAATCGAGGCCGGGCGGATTAACCCGCCCTGTACCTTCAGGGAGAATGCGGGGCCAAGCAATTGAGAAGCGGTAAACTTGCAGGCCGAGGTCAGCCATGATTTGAACATCCTCACGCCAGCGATGATAATGGTCAGCGGCAACGTCACCTGTCTCGCCGCGTTCGACCTTTCCCGGCTGGCGGCAGAACGTGTCCCATATAGAAAGGCCGCGACCATCTTCGTCATAGCCCCCCTCAATCTGATAGGCCGAGGCCGCCACCCCCCAACGGAAACCCTCAGGGAAACGGATCACGGGTTCTTTGGACATAGTGTCGCTCCTACAAGAAATATTTCTGGCAGGCAGATGAAAGTGGAGACGACAGTAGTTTAGTATGTAGAGGGCATTTCGGGCAAGATAGAAAATAGAGGAGCAAATGACAAGGGGGCCGCCCCACGAGATAAGCGCCCCCCTTGTTAAAAAGAGAAGAAAGGCAATTTTACCAAGCAGTGCTAAAGGCCGGTGTTGTGGCCTTCGATTCACCCATTTGCGACTGCATTTGCGCGGCCAGTGCCTGACGGGCGCGGAACAGCCGGGATTTGACGGTACTCTCTGTTGTCTCCAAAGCCTCGGCGATCTCGGAACAGGTCATTGCATACCAGTAGTGTAAGACTATCACCGCACGGTGCTCAGCGCTGAGTTCGGCCAGCATCTTTTGGATCATTGCACTGCGCTCATGTTCAACGGCCGCTTCCTCAGGGTCTGGTTCCGGACTAGCAAGAGCCGGATGGATAGGGAGGATGTCATCCAGCGAAAGCCAAATCAGACGGCGCTTCCGGATACGGTCAATGCAGTGGTTCGAGGCAATAGAGAGCAGCCACGTCTTGAAAGAACGCGAAGTATCATAGCTATTAAGATGCCGGTAAGCACGAATGAAAGCCTCCTGAGCGGCATCCTCCGCCTCTCCTCCATCACCTAGCATTCGGTAGGCCAGATTGTAGACCGAGTTTTGGTAAGCCTCGACCAGCTTCGCAAAAGCCTGCTGGTCGCCGTCTAGAGCGCGCGTTACTAGTTCCTGATCGCTGTCCATATTTTGCCTGTCCCCTGTTAGGACCGACGCGGGCGAGATACTCCCTCACCCCTCTAACCTGTATGGCTGGAAATAGGATAAGCCCAAACCCCTCGCTGTGCGCCCAACGTCTGGATAGATCGGTGATAGACCGGGGACGGGTCTTTCACCTAGTCACTTGACTAGGTTGTTTTGCAACGCAAGTGCGACGGCCTCCGTGCGGCTGGAGACTCCCAGTTTAGATAGGATACTACTGACGTGAAACTTGACGGTTGAGCGGCTGATGACCAATCGTTCGGCTATCTCGGCATTACTTAGCCCCTCGACCATCAGTGCCAGGACCTCCCGCTCGCGGTCAGTAAGATCGTAACTAGGGGCGGCTGGTTGTGTAACGGCGCGAATCAATGCCTCTGTTGCCTCAGGAGCCAGAGTGGGACGTCCCATATGAGCGGCACGGATAGCTTGAGCCAGCTCCTCAGCCGAAACATTTTTGAGCAGGTAACTAATCGCCCCAGCCTGCAAGGCCGCCTGTACCAACTGCTCTTCCCGAAAGCTGGTCAGGGCGATAACCTGCACTTCCGGACATGTGCCTCTGATGGCACGAGTGGCAGTTGCTCCGTCCATGTCAGGCATCACGAGGTCCATCAGTATCACATCAGGGCGGACCTGACTACACAGTTGCACTGCCTCTGCGCCGCCTGAAGCCTCCCCGACCATCTCCAGGTCCTCATAAGAAGACAGAAAGGCCGCCAGCCCACTACGAACAACGGCATGGTCATCAACGATCATGACGCGGATACGATCCCCACTCATGTGTCTGCCGCCTCCTTAGGACGTACCCAGACTACTGTTACCTGTGTCCCCTTGCCAATCTGGCTGTTGATTATCAGACTTGCACCAATCGATTCGGCCCGTTCCCGCATGATCCCCAGACCCAGGTTGGTCGGGGAAATAAGAGAAGGTTCAAAGCCGCGCCCATTGTCGCAGATTCTAAGCTTGACTTCATCCTTGGTGCAGGAGAGATTAACTGTGGCTTGATTCGCTGCCGCGTGCTTAGCTACATTATTCAACGCCTCTTGAGCAATACGATAGAGGGCTATCTGCACGTCAGGAGGCATAGGACACTGACCATCCACGGCCAGAGTAATCGGAATACGTGCACGTCCAGTGACAGCTTCCGTCAACTGGCGCAGAAGATCGCCAAGGCCAACTTCCGTCAGTGCGGCAGGGCGCAACTCCAGCAGTAAGGTGCGCATCTCAGCAAGAGCACCGCGCGTCAGTTGGCGGAGTTCTTCCAGACGGTGTCGCCCTTCTTCCATGTCACGTTCCCATAGGCGAGGCAACACCTCCGCAATCAGGCTGGCAGAGAAGAGTGTCTGAGTGACTGCGTCATGCAAGTCGCGGGCTAGGCGGCTCCGCTCAGCCGCGGCGGCGGCCTGCTCCGCCTGAGTGCGTAATCGGGCGTTCTCGATGGCCAATGCCGCCTGATCAGCAAAAGCAACGGTCAAGCTGATAGCCTCTTCTGACAGCTCTTGCGGGCTAGTGTAGTAAAGTGCAATGCTGCCATAAGGCTCGTCCTTAACAATGATAGGAACTGCCAAAACAGCACAATAACGCTCCGAAAGGCGCGTGAGGAGTTCTTGCTGTGACGGCTCGATTTGCGGACTGAATTGCGCCGGGAAATCATGTACGTCAGGAACGAAGACAGGCTTGCGCGTTAACAGAGACCACCCTACAGCGCCCTGACCAAACGGCAGAGTAAGCTGGCTGACAAAATCGGGGGGCAACCCTTGCGCCGCCTGAATGGTAAGCGGCCCCTCCTTGCCATGCAGGCAAAAGACAGCCACCCCATCAGCTCCCAGCATAAGGCCGATTTGAGCAACCAGGTAGTCGAGGATCTCATCCAGAGAGCGATTTGAGTTGATAATGGTTAAAATATCGCCCAGCCCCTCTGCGACCCGCCGCCGTTGCTCTGCCTCACGGCGCCGCTCTTGCTCCTCGTGATAGAGACGCGCATTCTCAATGGCTACAGCCGCCTGATTGGCAAAAGCCAAAGCCAAACGGGCATGACGGGAAGAATAGTAGTTTGGCTCGCTATGATCAAGGCTCAGCATACCAACAGCCCGCTCCCTGACAATCAGCGGGATACCCATCCAAGAACTGATATAGCTGAAAGTGGTTGTAAACTCTTCGCCAACCGACTCCCGGAATGTACGGGCTAAAGAGGTATCTGCACGCACGTCCGGTATGATGACCGGAACTCGGCGGCGGATTACCTCAGTGTTAACATTCATTTCCGCAAGAGGGAAGCGCAATCCCAGGGCCTCTTCTTGAGGAACAGGCCCCTGATAATCCAAAACTACCAGGTCCTGACCTTCCAGCGTGAAGATCGCGGCGCCGCTATAATCAACCACCTTTTTGAGCTGGCTAAGGATCAACCGTAACAGCGGCTTCAGCTCAAGAGTTGTTGTGAGGCTGTGGACAACCTCAAGTAACGTGTAAAGCTCGTGCGTCCGTTCCTCGACGTGCAATTCTAACGTCTGATAAGCCTCGACCTGCTCAGATATATCGCGTACGACCGCCAGCAGGTGGGGACGCCCCATATAAGTACAGGTAGTACCCAGTAGTTCGACATGGAGTGTCGAGCCATCCTTACGTAGATTCACCGCACGCCCTCGGAACTGCTCACCTGCCTGAACGGTCGCTATCAGCTTATCCGCCAGATAATGATACTCCGGGTGAACGAATGTCTTGGGGCTAAGACCAATAAGCTCCGCATAAGTGTAACCATGCATACGGCAAGCCGCCGGGTTAGCATCAATGACTGTCCCGTTGAGATCAAGGATGAGCAGGCCATCCGTGCTGGCCTCAAAGATACTACGATACTGTTCTTCGCTTTCCTGTAGGAACTGGTAAGTCATTACGCGCTGGGTTGCATCGGCGGCCATGTTCACAATTCCCGCCAGCTTGCCATCTTCCAGCAGGGGGATCAGGCTCACCTCCCAGTAAGAGACAGTCGCCTCGCTCTCGGAACGGAGTGCGTCGAGGCGTACCGTCTCACCTGCCAAGACGCGGCACAGAAGGGGAGAAAAGACAGCCTCGTTACCACGCACCAGCTCAGGAAAGCCAATGCCGGGGGTGATTTGATCCGGCGGTATATTCAAACAGCGCTTAACAAAGTCCATCCACATGGGGTTGTAACATTGCACCATGAGCGCCGAATCGAGAACAGCGGCCCCCATTGGCATCCGCTCGATCAGCATACCTAACAAGCCGAGAGACTCGAGGCCCCGTTTGGAGGGAAGATGATTACCGTTGGCATCCATACCAGAACTTCCAAGCAAACTAGGCCCATCAAGGCAGAAGGGGGTTTCCAGTCAGCAACGTCTAATTGTAACGGACTTTTGTTAAGAAACCATGACGGTGCGACAGATAAGCAGACCGTAGGCAGACAGAGCAGAATGGCCGGGGCCTCCCTGCTGATAAGGAGACCCCGGCAGGCTCAAGAGATGAGGCCTAGTACCACAGGGGGAACTGCTTACATAGTTCCTCAACCTCATTGCTCACGCGCGCAATGACCTTCTCATCATCAACATTCTCGATAACGTCCCGGAGCCAGATAGCAATCTGCCTTATCTCTGTTTCGCCGAAACCCCGCGTAGTGATGGCAGGCGTCCCAAGCCGAATGCCGGAGGGATCAAAGGCAGAGCGCTTGTCACCGGGAACCATATTGGCGTTCAGGGTGATGTGTGCCTGATCAAGAGCCGCCTGAGCTACCTTGCCAGGTACGCCCTTATTGGTGAGGTCAACCAGCAACAAGTGATTATCTGTCCCACCGCTGACGATCTCAAAGCCATAGCGCTTCAATTCTTCAGCCAGCAGGCGGGCATTCGAAACAACACGCTTGCAGTACTCGGTATATTCGGGTGTGCTGGCTTCTTGCAGGCACACAGCAATAGCCGCTGTGACGTGATCATGGGGGCCGCCCTGAAGGCCAGGGAAGACGGCTCGATCAATGATGCGGGCATGTTTCTGCTTGCACAGAATCATTGCGCCCCGCGGGCCTCGCAGAAGTTTATGGGTCGTCATCGTGACAGCGTCTGCATATGGCACTGGATCAGGATGCAGGCCGGTTGCCACCAGGCCGGAGATGTGGGCGATGTCTGCCGCAAAGCGGGCGCCCACGTCCTCAGCTATCTGGGCAAACTTATCGAACTCAAAAATGCGCGGGTAGGCAGTCCCGCCTGCCCAGATCAATTTAGGCTTATGCTCTTTAGCTAACTGCCATACGACATCGTAGTCAATCCTCCCCGTTTCAGGATTGACAGGATATTGCACTGCCTTGAAGAAATGCGCCGAGAAGTTAACCTTCCACCCGTGCGTCAGATGTCCGCCATCTGGCAATGCAAGCCCCATCACAGTATCTCCGGGCGCCAGCAGGGCATAGTAAACTGCTAGATTGGCGGGTGAGCCTGAGTAGGGTTGTACATTCGCATGATCAGCTTTGAAGAGCTTCTTGGCCCGCTCAATGGCCAGCGCTTCAATGGTATCTACGTTCTCATTGCCTCCATAGTACCTTTTATGAACGTAACCCTCCGAGTACTTATTAGTGAAGACCGATCCAATGGCGCAAAGGACAGCGGGGCTGACGTAGTTCTCAGAGGGGATCAGCTCGATCCCGTTTTGTTGCCGTTCCTTCTCAGCTACTAGAGCCGCGTATATCTCCGGATCGGCTTGCAATAAGGCTTCTATATTTTGCACAGAGACCTTCTCCGTTTAGCTAAGGAATGAGTTAAGAGGGGATTACAGGGTATTTACATTGTAGCGTATTTAACTCTGAGCGTATAGTATAGGCAATGTTTTTTGCGGGACAAGGACAGCTCCCTTCCCAGACCATGCCGGCCCATAATCGTCAATACTGCCAGATCAACCCAGTTGCTGAGCCTGCTTAAAAATACGGTCGGCGATGTCGTAAGCCGCGCGAGGCTTACCAATGCGTTGGGCGGCGGCGCGGCATTTTTTGAATTCCGCCTGATTCCCCGACAACCAGGCATAGGCTGTAGTCAGCACACCAATCGCCCCCGGTGACCATGACCCCGCCCCATTCTCAACGATGTAACGGACATTGCCTGCCTCCTGGCCCGGCAGTGCCTCATACAGGATCAGGGGCAAGCCGCAGGCCAGTGCCTCCGTCACAATCAGCCCCCCTGCCTTACAGACAATGAAATCAGCCGCATGCATCATCTCCGGCATGTTTTTCACCAGCCCGTACACGTGAACCTTGCCCTTCCAGGTAGTGGCTCTGAGCTGGGCTTCCGTTTCAACATCCCCGCCGCTGACTGCCACTATTTGCAGATCAAGGCCAGAACGATCAAGTAATTGAGCGATGTTAGCTGTTTCACGTGTGCGTGCTGACCCCACTACCAGAGCAGTCGTCATATCTGGCTCCCACCCTAACGTCCGGCGGAGGGTAATGCGGTCGCGTCTCTCAGACGCGAAGGCTGGATGTACCGGCAAGCCGGTGAGATACACGCGCTCTCTGGGAAGCCCCTGGTCAATGGCCTGCTTGTAGACATTACCTGTCGGTACAAAAGTGATGTCTGCACCCTCGTTGAACCACATGCTGTGTACGTCAACCAGATCAGTGACAACCACATCAACGTAGGTTGGGTGGGAAGCTTCATGGGCCGCCGAGATCGCTGCTTGGGAAAAAGCGGGGTGGGTGGTTACCACCACATCAGGCAGATGCTGCTGGACTGCTTTGATAAGAGCCTTGTTCATGACCGTAGTGGTGACATGTTGCATCAGACGAGCCACCATTGGCGCATCAGTAGCCGAGTAGGCAATCTGGTACAGTGTCGGGTCCTCTGTTACCACGCCATCGTAGCTTGCTTCAACCAGCCTGATTAAGTCTGGAAGTTCCGGGTCTTGCAAGGGGTTAATGATAGTTATCTCGCAGACGTCACCATATACCTCATCAAGGGCGGCTCCCACAGCCTCAGCGGCGCGACGATGGCCAAAGCCGGCATCGGCGGTAAGGATAAGAACCTTCTTTTTCATAGCTTCCTCTCTCCAACAAGGCGAACCATGAGAGGATTGTAACGCAAGACGTTTCCCCAGCATACTGCAGGCTGTTTTTGAGTGAGTTTTGGGTAATTTTCCTACTGAGGACGGCGGGGCGATAAATACCCCAAGGGGAGGGGGGCTGGCTTCAATGTCCTCCTTCCCCTTGGGGCAGACGAGGAAAGCGTTCTTTAGCTTATTTACCCATCAGATGATTGAGAATGAGCCAATCCAGCTCCTCATAGTCACGGGCCGCGATCAGGCTGTCAATCTTGTCCTTTGGTAGAGAGCGCACCAGTTCAACCAAGCGCAGGAACATATGCAGGCTGTTGCGCAGATGCTTGGTTGCAAGCTCGGCTGGCTGAGTACGAACAGCCTTGACATCAAGCCCGACAATGCCGATCTCGTAGAAACGATTGGCATCCAGTACCCGCACCTGATTGAAAGCCCGGCGCAGATCAATCGAGCCAAAAGAACGATCTTGATCAAACTTCAGGCCGTTCTGATCGTTCAGGTGGACGCTCCATAGCTTGCCGAAGGCCATCGCGAAGGCGATCTCGTCCGCCGGGTCCAGCCCTGCCAAGATCGAGTGAGCTGACTCCATCAGCACACCCACACGCTTGGGATCTTTGCTTTGGAAGCCAATCGCCAGCCCATGCCCCATAGTTGGGATGTAGGCCAAGTCCATTGGCTCATTAGGCTTTGGCTCAATGGCAATACGCAGTTCAGGGTCATAATCCAGCAGAGTATTGATGGCCTCCAAAAGCTGATGGGTAGCACGCACTGCGTCTTTGGCTTCCCGCATGTACGTTCCTTCGCGGGCCAGCCATAGCACCATCAGGTTTGTGCCCAGCTCACGGCCAATATCTACTGCCTTCTTAGAGCGCTCAATCGCATAAGAACGGCACTTGGGATCGTTGGATGTGAAAGCGCCGTCAATTGTGCTCGGATGCTCCCAAAGGCGCGGAGCAACGAATTCAGCGATCAAGCCATGATCTTCAAGCTTCCTGCGCATTGCCTGAGCTTGCTCACGAATCTGGGCAGGAGACAGATCATCTAGGCCGGGCACAGCATCATCATCATGAAACTGCACCGCGTCAAAGCCCAACTTCTTGTATTCGGTCAACTTGTCATCGAAAGTGCGAGAGGGGCGCACCGTCGGCCCAAAGGGGTCAGCGCCCTCATGAATGTTCCACGGGCCGAAAGAGAAGCGGTAACCATATTTTTCCATGGATTCCTCCTCTGAAACCGTTATATTGGAAACGAGGCCTCTCTGCAAGCCTCTCCGTCCTCAGCCAGCTTTCACTCTAGCTGATTCCATGAAGGCTAGTGTCTCCTCTAGGGAACGGACAGCACCGGCCGCACCTACACCGGTTACACACAGCGCCCCGACCGCATTAGCAAGACGAGCTGTTTGCTCTAGCGTCCAGCCCTGCCAGACACCGGCAATGAATCCAGCCGCGAAGGCGTCTCCGGCACCGGTGGCATCTACCACCTCGACCTCGAAGGCAGGAACATGCAGGGTCTCGCCGGCGCGAGTCATGACCAAACAGCCTTCAGCGGCCATCTTTAACCCGACTACTCCGACACCCCGGTCGAGCAAGGCACGTGCCACATCGTGGGGATCATCCAGACCTGTCAATGCCTGTGCCTCAGCCAGACTGGGGACAAAGTAGTCTACATATGGCAGGCATGGCTCCAAGAGCTGCATCCAACGCCCGGTATCATCCCAGACTGTGTCCAAGAAAGTGGTCACGCCCATGGATTTTGCTCGACGCATCAGCTCCGCAGTGGGTTGGCCATCAATGCCGGGCATGACGAGCGCTCCGGCTACATGCAAAATGGAAGCACCTTCGATCAGGGAAAAGTCAATGTCCTCCAGTTGCAGGCGTGCGTTTGCACCAATGTAGTGAACAAAACGCCGCTCGCCATCTGGGTCTACCATCACCATGGTGGCCGATGTACCTATCTGCTGATCCCGCTTGATACCACGGGTGCCGATCCCGCGTTCTTTCATGGCGTTCAGCACAAAATCGCCGAATGGATCAGCGCCGACCTTGCCGATGACCTCAACGGGCAGGCCAAGCCGCGCTAACGCAGTGCCAGCGTTAGCCGCACAGCCGCCTGTATACAAGCCCATCTCGTCCACCAGCACCAACCGCCCTGCCTCAGGTAATGTTCTGAGAGGCCGTCCGACGACATCGGCTACCAAGATACCCAGACATACAATAGGCTTGTTCTGTGACATAGCTTTATCCTGCCACCAAGTGTTTGTTAACCACCTGCGCTATGGCTTCAAACTCTGACTTCAAGGCGGGATATAGGGCACGGAAGCGAGGGTAGTAATCAGCATAGATTGACGCCGCCGCTCCAGGGGTAGTTTGGCCTGTCAGGCGGATAGCCCTGTTGCAAGCTTCAGCGGCATCTTTATAGACACCAGAACCGATACCGGCCAACAAAGCAGCACCATAGGCGGCCCCTTCTGTGACGTTGACAGTGACAATTTCCGCACCGAAAACGTCAGCCAGAATCTGACGCCAGAGTGCACTGCGTGCACCACCACCGGAAGCACGGACCTGCTCAATGGGAATGCCAAGCGCACGCATCAATTCAAGGGAGTCGCGCAGGCCGTAAGAGACACCCTCCAATACTGCGCGGGTCATATGTGGCTTGGAGTGGCGCAGCGTCAAGCCAAAGAAAACACCCCGTGCGTTGGGATCGGGGTAAGGAGTCCGCTCACCAGTCAGATAAGGTAAGAAGATCAAACCTTCACTGCCTGCCGGTGCTTTGGCTGCCTCTTCAGTTAGGAGATCATAGGGGTCTCGTTTAGCTTCTTTGGCCTGCATACGCTCCATATCACCCAGCGTATCCCGGTACCACCTGAAGCTACCTGCGGCTGAAAGCATAACGCCCATCAGATGCCACATCCCCGGCACAGCATGGCAGAAAGCGTGAAGCCTCCCCTGCGGCTCCACGCGGTAGCTGTCCGAAGCCGCAAAAACCACGCCCGACGTACCTAGTGTGACGGAGATCACACCCTCAGTGATGATGCCAGTCCCCAACGCCTGTGCCGCCTGATCTCCTCCACCGCCTACCACCGGTGTACCTTCGAGGAGATCGGTCTCCTGCGCGGCACGCGCACTGATACGTGCACTCGCAACCGGCGACTCGGTGACTTCAGGGAGCCACTGGCGGGGTATCTCAAGCGCCTTGAGCATCTCCTCAGACCACTGGCGTCTCCCCACATCAAAGAGGGAGGTGCCCGACGCATCCGACACTTCGCTGAAGAAACCACCTGTCAAACGGAAACGCACGTAGTCTTTCGGGAGCAGGACCTTGGCAATTTTGCTGTAAACCTCTGGCTCATTCTCGCGCACCCACACAATCTTGGGGGCCGTAAAGCCGGGCAACACTGGGTTGCCAGTCAGTTGAAGCACACGTTCGGCCCCAACCTTCTCGGTAATGGAGACACACTGTGCCGCAGTGCGCTGATCATTCCACATGATGCAGGGACGCAGAACCTCCCCGTGGGAGTTGAGCAATACCATGCCATGCATCTGACCCGTCAGGCCGACGCCAGCTACTTCGCTTGGCTTCACCTTGCTGTCCGCCAGCACCCGACGGATACTGGTGACGCTGGCCGCCCACCAGTCCACTGGATTCTGTTCGGCCCACATAGGGTGAGGAGTCATCATTGGGTACTCAGTGGTCGCACTGGCCTTTACAGCGCCATCGGCATCTATCAAAAGAGCTTTGCTGCCGGTAGTTCCCACATCAAGGCCGAGTAAGTATGTGGTCATAGGCAATAACCTTCTCCTGCGTTCAGAAACAAACCAGGCCCTCCGTCTAGTATGTCCAGTCTGCACAGCTTCTAAGCACAGAGATTGCACACTAGCGGAGCGCCTGGATCATGGCCGTCAGTTACTTGACGGGAGGAAGTGGTGGCAGTCTGTCAGGATGCAATGCACGCATCCGTATCAGGTAGGCCTCCAGCCAGCCGCGTGCCTTGTCGGGATGGTTCGTAGCATAGATGATCGACTCGTGATCCAGCTCGTTGATCCGGTCATTGGCGGCACGGATGGCATCCATGCATATCTTCAGAGCAACATCCACCGGCATACGTTCCGGGTTGATGTCCGGACCAAAATACCCACGGTAGCCGTACATCTTTAGGACATAGAGCAACGCCTCTGTTTGCTCCGGTGAGATGACCCCTACATTCAGATCTTGGTCATAGTTACCCAAAGGCTGGCTGTTCCAGTGAGTATGAGCCAAACGGCCTTCTGAAAGCGGCCAGCTATAGGCATAGGCTAAGTCCTCAAAGCCCATCAGCACATGGCCGATTTCGGGATTCATACCGACCAGCGCATGGCCTTCATCCAGAAGCTGGCGGTTGACAGGGTTCTTCAGCATGGCCTCAACCTGATGGGCCAACAGGATACCTTCTGGCGTCAGGCCATAGAGGATATGGCCGCGCGGCTCGTAGGGCTTTGGCTCAAATGCTACTCGGACGCCTGGCACAGCATCCATAGCCTCTGCCAGCCCCTGGGCAAAGCGGTCACGCATCGCAACCAGATCAATGCCAAAGGCATTCTCATATCCATCAATGCCAGGCCACACGACCGCGAAGTCGGTATCCAGTTCCTTGTTCAACTGAAAAGCCTGCTTTGTACGCTCGATTGCCGCCTGACGGGGGCCGGGCAAGGGGTTCGAGAGCGATCCCCATTCAAACTGTTCATCCCAGAAAAGCAAGGGGATGACCGTGATCAGCTTGATGCCCGTATCGGCCATGAACTTCTTCCAGAGGTCAAGGTTCTGCTCATTGACCTCGTTCGGGTAGTGAGCCTCCAGCCCAGAAAGCCCGTAGTCGGCGAGCTTGGCGGCAACCTCAAGTCGTCGTTCGATGTCAGTCTCTTCAGCATACTTGGCATGAAACCGGCTATTGGGCGGAGAGAAGAACCAGATACCTGCTGAGAACTTCAACTCGAGGTTGAACGACTTGAGATGCTCCACCATCTCTTCAGGTGTGCGTCTGATAGCCTGCGATCTGAGATCGGGGAGTGCCATAGACTAGCTTCCTTTCTCCAGTTCACCAGCAGGGACACCAGTCAAGTGAGCCGATTGGCGCTTGCCACGAGGCGTAATGTGACTCCAGACAATGAAGCCCAACACAGAGAAGAACAACATGTGGAAACCGATCCGATAGAGAATATGGGCCCAAGGCTGGAACATCCCCACCACACCCAAGACAATGCCCGCAATCAGGATGGCCTCAATAGGACGGTATAGTTTCGGAGAGATCTTCCCGCTGAGATTAACCGCCGGAAAAGCAACCCCAAAGAAAATGAACGCGATCAGGATAGACAGGAAGATCGTCATAAAGGAAGCGACTTGCCCCGCCGCTGGGCTTAGCACGAGAGGTAACACGATCCGCAAGATCAAGAGCACCGCAATCACGATCGCGCCTATGATCAGCGGCTTTACTTTTATGTTCGCCATATCTTCTCCTTAAGTTCCTGTGCAGGCCCCGGTCATGGCTTCCCGGAGAATGGGGCGGAGGCAATACGGCCTCCACCCCAGCCTGACAGATTTAGTATTTGATGTCCACTATCTTCTTCGAGGTAGCTGACTCGACAATCGCATCGCAGATCACTGCCGCACGATAGCCGTCCTCGAAGGTAGCGCCATGCGGCCCGACTTCCTTGTTGTTGACAATGCAGTCGAGCAGATGGCCGATCTCATGCACGAAAGTATGCTCCCATCCGATGATGTGACCATGCGGCCACCAGTACGGAATCCAGGGATGATAGCCCTCGGTGACAAGGACATTGGTCCAGCCCTGTGTCTCCTTTGGCTCTGTTCCAACCCAGAAGATCTCAAACTCGTTCAGGCGCTCCAGATTGAAGCGGATGCTGGCCTTCTCTGCGTTGATCTCGAAACAGTTGAAGTTCTTACGCCCAGCGGCAAAGCGCGTGGACTCGAACGTACCAATAGCGCCGTTCTCGAACTCAGCCGCCGCGACAAATGCGTCATCCACATCCACTTTCGCTGGCTTGCCTGTTTGTGGATCAGGACGCTCAGGGATGAAAGTACGTGTGTAGGCCGCAATACTCTTGATCCCGCCAACTAGATAGTGGGCGAGGTCAATGATGTGAGCACCCAGATCGCCGATTGCCCCACTACCTGCAACTTCCTTGTTCACACGCCAGATGGCAGGTGTGCCATAGTGAGGCATGATCCACTCTTGCAGATAGACAGCACGCCAGTGATAGATGCGCCCCAACGCCCCGCTGTCAATCAAATAGCGTATCTGGCGCACAGCCGGCACAAAGCGGTAGTTGAACGCCACCATGGCCTTGACGCCGGTCTTATTGGCGACCTCAACCATCTTCTTGGCTTCTTCGGCTGTACGGGCGATCGGCTTCTCGCACAGAACGTGCTTGCCCTGCTCCATTGCGTAGATGCTTGGCTCCATATGGACATTGTTAGGTCCGCAGTTGTCGAACAAATCAATGTCCTTAGCGAAATCATCCAGCATGCTCTTCCAGCCGCCAGCACGGTAGGCGTCATAACCATACCGCTTGGCGGCCTCAGCCACAGCTTCCTCGTTTGAGCCGCAAATAACGGAGAGATGGGGAATAGCCGGCGGCGGATACAGCATGTAAGGGATTTTCTTGTAGGCGTTGGTATGGGCTTTACCCATAAACGCATATCCCAGCATACCTATCTTGATGATCGGAGCCTCACCGGTGGCCTTTGCACCAGCCATTGCGGTGAACCCAGTTTCCTTCTCGCTCATAAGTCCTCCTAACGATATTTCTACTGTGTAGTAAGGATCAGGCGGGGCAAGGGGCTTTACAGCCCCCCGCCCGACTTCAGGAAACAGGTGCTATTTCTTGGCCGCGAAGGCGGCATCGAACGCTACTGCTGAAGCGGTGAAGTCCTGCTTACGGATCATCTCCAATGCTTCAGGCGCTCCCCACTCACGGTCCATGCCGGTATCCTCCCACTCAATGGAGAGAGGGCCTTGATAGCCGACACGGTTCAGAGCACGGATGATCGGATCCCACTTGACGCCGCCACGCCCCGGCGAGACAAAATCCCAACCGCGGCGCGGATCTCCAAAGTCCAGATGCGAGGACAGGATACTGTTACGCCCTGTCAGTTGGACACGAGAGTCCTTGACATGAACATGCCAGATGCGATCGCCAAATTCATTGATGAACTCTACCGGATCAATGAACTGGTGAATGAAGTGGCTGGGGTCAAAGTTGAATCCGAAGCTGGGATGGTTATTGATAGCGTCGAGGGCACGGCGGGCCGTGATGATGTCGTAGGCGATCTCGGTTGGGTGTACCTCAAGGCCAAACTTGATGTCATTCTGCTTGAAGACATCCAGAATGGGAAGCCAGCGGTCGGCAAAATCTTTGAATCCCGCCTCGATATCAGCCTGCGTGGTGGGAGGGAAGAAGTACAGATTCTTCCATACCTTGCTGCCAGTGAAGCCGTTGACAATCTTGACGCCGAACTTCTTGGCGGCAATCGCAGTGTTCTTCATTTCCTCAGCGCAACGCTGGCGGACGCCCTCCGGGTCTCCGTCGCCCCACAGGCGCGGCGGCAGGATGCGCTGATGGCGCTCGTCAATCGGGTCATCAGCAACACACTGCCCCACTAGATGGGTGCTGATAGCGAAGCACTTCAGATTGTACTTGTTGAGAATGTCCCAACGGGTCTGAACATAGCTGTCATCGGAGAGAGCCTTGTCCACTTCGAAGTGGTCACCCCAGCAAGCTAACTCCAGCCCATCGAACCCCCAAGCGCTGGCTTTCTTGGCCAGGTCTTCGAGAGTCAGATCGGCCCACTGCCCGGTAAAGAGCGTGACAGGTCGTGCCATAGCTTTTCCTCCTTAGCAAGTTTAAGCGGGATACAAAGGCCCAAAGGCCCAATGCTCACCAGACTACTTAAGCCATGATCTTCCGCAGGAAAGCTACGCCTTCCTTTGCGAGCGCGTCCTGGCTGCTTGCCAATGGCCGCCAGATCGCGGCCGCACGGGCAATGCTCTTGACCTTATCGGTGAAGGACTCGATCACTAGCGGCCCCTCATACTTGATGTCCTTGAGGGCCTGCGCCACCTCATTCCAAGGCACGTGGCCGGAGCCGGGCGTGCCGCGATCATTCTCACAAGTGTGGACATGGCGCAGACGCGGGCCAACCGCGCGGATCGCATCACCCAGCGAAGGCTCTTCGATGTTCATGTGGAAGGTATCCAGCATGATCTGAAGGCTGGGGCTTCCAACGCTATCCACCACCTCAATAGCCTGCGAGGCCAGATTGATGAAGCTGGTCTCAAAGCGGTTGAGCGGCTCAAGGCACAGCACTACACCCCGGTCCTGAGCATAGGAGGCCAGCGACTTGAGCGTTGGGATCAGGATGTCCATGTCCCGCTTGCGCTCTTCCGGTGTCTGTTGCCATGTACGCCCCACAGCCGAGTAGATTGGGCCAACCACATTGGTAGCACCAATGGTATGAGCGGCGTCAATAACATGACGTACATAAGCGGCCCCATTCTCACGGATGCTGGCATCAGGATGGATCAGGTCACGATCAGGCCCCATGGCCAGAACAACGCTGACACCCAGATTGTTCTCGCGGATCACCTCTGCCGCACGAGCATAGTCGAAGTCGTTGAGACCCTCAATGGGCACCTCAATCCAGTCGAAACCCAGCTCGGCCACATGAGGGGCCAGCCTTTCCAAGTCCTCTGTAGTTAGTGGAGAAACCCACACCCAAGTATTGACACCGAACTTCATTGCAGATTCTCCTCTCTTTCAAGAAAGACCGACCAACTTTTGAGCTGGACGGTTGACCTGCTTACGAGACAGGGATACGTACCCCATCCGACTGGAAGTAGTGCAGGCGGTTGCGGTTGATGTCGAAGCGGACCTCATCGCCAATCCGCAGATTGGTCATGCCGGCTACAATGCTCAGCAACGACTGCTCGCCTGATCGGATATGAAGGATAGTCTCCACGCCCAGCGGCTCGATCAACGCGATCTGCCCGCCAAATTCCCCTCTCTCGCTCAGTTTGACGTCCTCAGGACGCACCCCCAAAATGAAGGAGAAAGGAAGATGATCACCCTGGGGCACGGGCAGGCGGATCGTGCTCTCATCAACGTGAAGGGTGCCATTGTCGCGGCTGGCCTTCAGCAGGTTGATGCGGGGAGTACCGACAAGCTGTGCCACGAAGGTGTCAGCGGGCCGGTCATAGATGTCATCGGGTGTGCCTACCTGAATGAGATGCCCCTCACGCAGTACACCGATTCGGTCGGCCATCGTCAGGGCCTCGATCTGGTCGTGTGTTACGAACAGCGTCGTGCTGTTCACTGTCTTCTGGATGTGCTTCAACTCAACACGCAATGCCTCACGCAGTTTGGCATCCAAGTTAGAGAGCGGCTCATCCATCAAGAAGACACGCGGCTCACGGACAATGGCGCGGCCAATTGACACACGCTGCATCTCACCACCCGAGAGGTTGGCCGTCTTACGGTCAAGGAGATGGGTGATGTGTAGCGTCTCTGCGGCACGCTCTACCCGCCTGCGAATCTCTGGCTCCGGGGTACGCCGCATAGGCGAGCGCAACGGAAAGGCCAGATTGTCGTAGACAGTCATGGTTGGGTAGAGCGAATACTGCTGGAAGACAAAGGCAATGTCGCGGTCAGAAGGGATGAGATGGTCAACCGGCTCACCATCAAACAGCACACTGCCCTCATCTTGATGTTCCAACCCCGCTATGATCCGCAAGGTGGTCGTCTTACCAGCACCCGTGGGGCCAAGCAAGACAAAGAACTCTCCATCGTTGATTGAGAAGGAAACATCGTCTAAGGCTGTAACATCCTTGAAGCGCTTTGTGATGTTGCGTAGCTCTACACTACTCATCAGCGCACCTCCCACGGTAGTGCGGCTTCTGTTCGGGGATCGAAGAAGCGCACCATGTCTGGGGCAAGATCAAAGCGTACGGACGCACCAATTGGGTAGCGGATACCGCGAGCAGCGCGCGCATGTACAATCTGATCGCCGTTTAAGTTCAAGTGCAACATGGCGTAGGCACCATGCATGTCAGAGGCATATACCTCAGCGGCTAGTGCACCATTCTCGTTTAAGATCGCCGCTTCTGGGCGGAACCCTAGGATGACATCTCCTTCACGCCCTATTGCACGCTGGAGCGCCGGCAACCACTCCTGAGGGACTGGATAGTGGTTATTGCCCGGCAAATGTACGGCACCATCAGCAAAGCGGCCGTTCACCAGATTCATTCCAGGACTACCGATGAAGCGGGCTACGAACAGGTTAGCCGGGTTGTAATACACTTCGGCAGGCGTTCCAATCTGCTGGATCACCGCTTCTGACATGACCACGATACGGTCGCCCATGGCCATGGCTTCAATCTGGTCATGGGTTACGTACACAGTGGTAGCGTCCTCTGCAATGTGCAGGCGCTTGATCTCGGCACGCATCGTTTCACGGAAGTCTGCGTCCAGCGCTCCTAAAGGTTCATCCATCAAGAACGCTTCTGGCCGACGCACCAACGCTCGGGCGAGCGCTACACGCTGTTGGTCGCCGCCGCTCAGAACGCCTGGCCGCAGTCCCATCAGGTGAGAGATGCGCAGGAAGTCTGCCACCTCGCTGACACGCTTCTCTGCTTCCGCCCGCGGAGTGCCTTGAGCCAGAAGAGGGAAGATGATGTTTTCTTTAGAGGTTAGGTGAGGATAGAGCGCAAAGAACTGAAACACAAATGCGATGTCACGACGGCTGGGATGTACCCACGTTACATCGCGCCCATTCAACAGAATGCGTCCCCCCGTGACTGTTTCAAGCCCGGAGATCATACGGAGTGTGGTGGTCTTGCCGCACCCGGAAGGGCCAAGCAACACCACAAACTCCCGATCATTGATGGTTAAGTCCATCGGTTTCACAGCATGGAGGGAGCCAAACTTCTTTTCAACTTGGCGTAGTTCGATTGTTGCCATATCTTAATCCGATAGGTAAAGACTTGGCTTTGGAGCGGCCAACAGCAGGCCCACTAGTAACCCGCTATTGGCGGATCGCCCCAAAGGTTACACCACGCAGTAAGTACTTACGCAGTGCAAACGTGATGATCACGACAGGGATCAGGAATCCCAGCGATCCCGCTGCGATAGCTGACCACTCAAGGCCGCCGCTTCCCAACATAGTTGCAATGCTTGGCGGAGCAGTCCGTGCCCGCTGGCTGGTCAACATCAGTGCAAAGGCATACTCGTTCCAAGCAAAGATCAGGCAGAAGACTGTTGTTGCGGCAATGCCTGTCACCGCCTGCGGCAGGACTATCTTGAAGAAGGCCTGCAAACGGGTATAGCCGTCTACCAGGGCCGCCTCTTCGTACTCACGCGGGATCTCGTCAATAAACCCCTTCAACAACCAGACCGAGAACGACAAGTTGAAGACGGTGTACAAGAAGATCATCCCAATGTGAGTATCATGCAGGCGTAGCTGGCGGTACATCAGGAAGATTGGGATGGTGACTACTACAGCAGGCAACATACGGGTGCTAAGGATAAAGAAGAGCAAGTCTCCCTTCCCGGGCACGTTGAAACGGCTGAAGGCATATGCCGACAACAGGCCCAACACCACCGATGCTATAGTGGAAGTCCCTGCAATGATCAGCGAGTTCCTCAGACGGAATACGTAGTCGCTAGGGCCGGTTATTTCCAGCCCGCCTTCAAAGGCGATCCGCTCAAACAGATTCATCTCGCCGGCGGCGGCACGTTCCTGGAATTCAGCCAACCTGCCCGCCGTCACAATAGCGCGGTCCGTCAGCAAAAAGACAAAACCCTCTAGGGTCGGCGTGAAGATGAGTTTAGGAGGCGGAGTTGTGATGTCAACCCGCGACTTGAAAGCTGTGATCAGCATCACAAAGATCGGGATCAGGATGATCAGGGCCAGCGCCAGCGAGAGCAAGGCTCGGATCGTCCGCCATGTCCTTGCGCCGGGGCTGATCCTGTCAACCCGAATTGACTCTATGACTGGCCTGCGGGGGCCAGTCTCTTCAAAACTTGCCATCGCCTTAGGCCTCCCCCTTGATACTGTTTAGATACCTGATGTAAAGGTTGCTTACACCAATGACGATGATGAGAATGATATACGCCAGCGCGCTGGCACGGCCTGTCTGCCACTGGCCGAGAAAGGCCTGCCGGTAGAGATTAACGGCGATCAGCTCGGTTTGAGTGCCGGGGCCGCCGCCGGTCATTCCCATCACCAAGTCGAAGGACTTCAGTGCCTCAATGGAACGAAACAGTACCGCGATCAAGAGCAGGGGAGCAACCTGCGGCAGTGTGATGCGCCAGAACTGGAACCATGGGCTGGCCCGGTCAATCGCCGCCGCCTCGTAGAGGTATTCGGGAATGGCGTTCAGCCCGGAGAGCGTCAGCAACATCACAAATGGGCTCCACATCCATACATCAACAAGCACAACCGCCCAGAGTGCCAAACCCGGAACCGGCGTGCCTCCCCAACGGCTGGCCAGCCAGTCGGGTGCCGTGGCCGGGTTAGTGTAGCCCAGGATGTAGTTGAGATAACCAAAGGTCGGGTTGTACATCAGCTTCCAGAACAGCCCTACCACGACAGGGGAGAGCATCATCGGGATCAGGATCAAAGTAGTGATCAAGCCACTGCCTTTGAACTTCTCCCGCAACAACATGGCCAACCCAAAACCGAGCAGGGTCTCAAGCCCGACCGAAACCAGCGCATAGCGGCCAGTGGTCGCAAAGTACTGCCACAACTGGCGATCCTGCAGGATGTTACGGAAGTTCTGGAAACCAACCCACACAGGGTCTATACGGGCAATAGCAGAGTAGTTGGTGAAGCTCAGATACAGGCTATAAAACAGAGGGAACAAGTTGAAAGCAATTAGCAGAGCGAGTGTTGGCCACATGAACAGATTCTGGATCGCGCGATCGCTCAGATGGCGCCGCGCCTTGGTTCGGCGGGGAGCCACACTCGCGGTAGTACTCATTTCTTGAGCCTTGACTGACGACATAATTTGGTCTCTTTCATATTTCAGCAGGGGGAGGCGGCTCGCACCGCCTCCCCGCTCATGCTGAGATAAGTGAACCCCAACCTTACAGGCTAGGGCGTGGGCGTGATGAACCCGCCCTCGCGCAAGATACGGTCATGCTCCTCGGCGATCCGGTCCATCGTCTCCTGAGCTGTGCCGATACCCTCGACGACGAAGGCGCTGAACTCACGCTGAGTGATCTCCAGCAGTTGGCCGTAGACCGGGATGTTCCAGAAGTCCTTGACCATGGTCATCGTCTCGGCGAAAGCGGGGTTGAAGGGCGCGGCATTTAGGAAGGTCTCCGACTGCAGCACG
>DAOTYH010000033.1:0-16481 GCA_034435015.1 Anaerolineae bacterium
TCCCCCTCCACCCCGCCGAAGGCAAAAGCGCCGCCGTGTTGGTTGCTTGGGTTGTTTGTTCCGGCTGGCCCTGATAGTCAGCCTGTTCGTGGCCGCGTTCACTGCACTGGTAACCATCCTTTACATCCTTTTCCCGCCTCCCCGCACCAACATTTTGTTGCTTGGCATTGATTCCCGCCCTGGCGAGGGAACAGCTACCCGCACCGATACCCTTATCCTTGCGACAGTGGACCCCCGCCAACCATATGTTGGAATGCTCTCTATCCCGCGCGATCTGTACATCAACATCCCTGGTTATGGTTTCCAGCGCATCAATGCGGCACACGTCTTCGCTGAGAGCAATGCTCCGGGCACCGGCCCTGCACTGGTCAGACAAACGGTTGAGTCTAACTTCGGGGTGCCGGTTGACCGCTTCATCCGAGTAGATTTTCAGGCCTTCGTAGCCATTGTAGATGCGGCAGGCGGCGTGACGATCAACGTTCCCAACTACTTTGTAGATTATGAGTATCCTACCGCCGACTATGGCACAATGGTGGTGGAGTTCCAAGCAGGTGCACAGCACATGAACGGAGAACGCGCCCTGCAGTATGCACGCACCCGACATGGCTCCAGCGACTTTCAGCGTGCCGAGCGTCAACAGCAGGTCATCGAGGCACTGTTCCGGCAACTGCTCAACCCGGTTAACTGGTGGCGCTGGCCTGCTGTCTCTCTGGCTTTTGTGCAGTATGTTGACACAGACCTGACCATTTTGGATGCCGTTGCACTGGCACCTTCTGTCGTGTGGGTCGGGCCGAGCGGCATAGATCGGCAGGTATTGGACAGCTCCATGACTACTGGCCGAACAACCGAGTCAGGCGCATCAGTGCTTGAACCTGACTGGAATCGCATCAATCCCCTGCTGTATGAGATGTTTCTCCGTTAACGCAAAAAAGCGGCTACAGGCCGCCTCTTTGCAGAACGGGACATCAATTGTGTTATTCGAACATTGCCGGGCGCGATTCGGACGCAGGCTGGGGCACAGCCCTATGCTGTAATAAACTCATATGCTCAACCAGCAAACTGCGACCGGCTTCTATATCCCCCTTTTCGATAGCGTCCACAATCCGCTCATGGTAATCCCAAACTTTGCGGTGATAGTCCAGCTCCATGTACACGTTCATCCCGAATGCTTCATAAATGTCCCAGAACGACTCCAGTACACCGAGTACAAAGGGATTATCCAGCCGCCCAAAGATCGTCAGGTGAAAGGCACGATGCTCAGCCGCTGGAACCTGCGCAGGCTCGCGAGAAAGCAAACGCCGCGCGGCCCCGATCAACTTACGCAGTGTGGCAATCTCTTGCTCGGTTAACCGCCTGACCGCTTCATCCCAGAAAGCACTTTCGAGGGCATTACGCATCTGCCGCATATGCTCAAAATGGGCGGGGTCTTGGCCTACTGCATAGAGGGCGCTCAAGGTCATTGCCGGCGTAAAACGATAGGATGACACGCGCGTCCCACGCCCTGGTTTCACTTCTACTATGCCCAGCACGCGAGCTATTTCCAGAGACTCGCGTGTTTTAGCAACGCTCACCCCCATAGACTGGCTGATCTCTTGGATGGTCGGTAACAGATCACCAGGCTTATAGCCGTTTTCTATAATGTACTTGAGAAGGTCAGATTGTAAGGCTGAGAGCCGCACCATTAATCCCCCGTCTAACACCTGATCAGATGATCAGATAAATCTGAGAATGCTCCAATTGTATAGCGAGTGGCAGGCGACGTCAATGCAAAAGGCAAAAAGAGCATAGAGCCGGGGCATAATCGGGCCGGCTCTATGTTCTAAAAAACCTAGCTGTTCTCAAATGCTGATCGCGCCAATTGCAATGAGAATCAAGAAACCCAGTATTGTCACATCGAGGAACAGGAATATTGAGAGAATCATGCGTTGTTGGGGAGTCATGCCCAGCAACATTCCACTCGACCGCCGCGAACGGCGGCGTCCTGCCGGCTGAGGGACAGCCCGGCTGGAAGTAACAGGTTGTCTTCCAAAGCGGAATCCACTTTGGGCTGTGCTGTCTTTTGGAGGTGTCTTGGGAGCTTCACGCCCTTTAGCCGATGCTTCTGGCGTCGCGGTTGTCGGCTTTCCGGCCTCTCGAAATCCGCTCGTCCAGTCGGGAGCTTCGTCAGCAAGGGGTAAAGAGCCAGACGGCGTAAAACTTCGATCGAGGTCACTCATATCACCCAGATCGCCCAAATCATCTAGATCGCCTTCGCCGGCAGATGCCCCCAGGTCGGAGAATGCGGCAAACAGATCATCATCGCGGGTGTTGCGAGTGCCCCTCAATGACATCAGATCATCATCCATGTCATCATGCCTCCCGGATTCCATTGCCTTACCTAGAGCCTAATTCAATTTTCTCTTCCTGTCAAACACCGCCTTGTACCCTCACAAAACAAAATCGAGGGGAGGAAGCCGTCCCTCGATTCTATTCAATCCATTGGAGTTGAATTGCCGGGCAGGAAAGTAAAGGCTCACTCCTTAAGTTCCTGGTCTGCCGCAAGCAGAACTTCATCCAGCTTGCCGGCGGCGTCATCGGGCAGTGGGTCTACTACTGGTCCTTCAAGTATTTCCTGCACCTTTTCCCTTGCCTTTGCATACATGGTTGGCCTTCCAAGGTTGACCCAGCTCTCGAAGGAATGCCTGTCAATCAACTTGGGTATATAGAACTCGCCGCTCCGTGTGGCCTGACGAGTGCTCTTGGCCTTCAGGAAGTGACCGCCCGGCCCTATGCTGGCAATATCGTCAAACAGATTCTTTTCTTCGCTGGTATCTACCCCTTCCAGCAGGCGTTGGCAGAGATGAGCGATCTCGTTGTCTACCAGTATCTGCTCCAATACGAGCAACTGGCTGGACTCCACTTCCCCAAACCCCACGATCAGATCGGCTCTGACCAGCAGATTTGGCAGGATGGTGATGATCTTCTCGATGACCGCCTCCGGCCCCGCCTGCTTAGCATCCGAGATGCAACCAGTAGCTGTGTTAGGCAGGTTATAGAAGCGCCCCATTTCAGCAATGGCTGCTGATTGGAGCACAGCCTCAGGCGTGCCAGCCAAGAAATTACCTGTGCTGAAATCAACCGCGCCTGAAGCACTACTATAGATCATAGGCGTTCCGGGATTAGCAAGCTGGAAGATCACCACAGTAGAGAGCGCCTCCGCATTGGCCAGACAGATGTTGGCAAACAGGCTGGCAGGGCCGGTTGTTCCAGTGACCGGCATAGGCATGATCATGATCGGTATTTCGTATTGCCCCAGCTCCATGTAGGTGTCACACATGGGCCCGTCGTGTACTAACGGAGCAACAGTGCAGTAGGTTACCGAGCATATCTTGCGAGCTTTGATCGCCTCCTCGCTGCCAAGGATGGCTTTCAGGCCAGCGATGAAATAGGGTATTTCCTCTACACGGTGAAGCTCATGCTCGCCATGCTTGGAGCAGTAACGCAGCATGGTGAAGAACTCGTGCAACACCCGCGAGCCGGCAGGCGTATCGGAAGCACAGGTAGGAGGCCATGCCATGATCCCCATATCCATCTGCTGGAAAATCCGCACACCGTTCTCAATATCTTTGCGCACGCCATAGCGGCGCTCACCCGTCTCGAAGTCCAATGCAAATGCGCTTGTCCCATCCATGCTGTAGCGTGTGAACGGGGAGGGCATAGGGTAATCATAGGTCGGATTTCTAGCTCCCAGCACGAGTGTTTTCGGCGTCGTTTGCAGGGCATGTTCGACCAGCTCCGCCGGTATCCTTGCAATCCGGTCGTCCCAGTTTACCTGAGCACCGCTTCGTTCGAGCAACTTGAGGGCCTTGTCGCTGTGGAACTTCAAGCCAATCTCGCGGAGGATACGCAGGCTTTCTTGATGAACTCTGGTCTTTTCTTCTTCAGATAGTATGCCGCCCTGTAGTTGCATCTTTTTCTCGCTTTCTATCAGTCCATCTCACGGGCACGTTGTTCTACGCGCTCAAGTTCACGCAGAGTTGTCTCTTCAAGCGGGAGAGGGGTATGCTCGGCCAGTATCTGGCGTACTTTCGCCTTGATCTCATCCAGCAAGTCGGGACGGCCCAGCTCTTCCCATCGCTCATAGGTATCGTGCACGCCCAGCCTGCTGATATACCACTCCCCGGTACGAATGGCTTGCTTGGTTGAACGTTGAGCCAAGAAGTTCCCCCCCGGCCCCACACTGGCAATCACATCCTCCAGCCACTTATCGCCCTCACTACCAATGCCCTGATGAACACGCCGGCACAGCCTGAAGACCTCCACGTCTATCATCAACTGCTCCAGGCTGAGGATCATAGAGCCGCCCAGCAAGCCAGGGCCGACCAGCAAATCCGGCCAAGCCAGCACAGGCAATAACCAGTTGACGGCACGTTCATACCCTGCCTGAATGCCGGGAATGTGATGATCGGTACCGCCAGTGGAAGCTTCTACCGGCAGGCCATAGTAGCGAGCCATCTCGGTAGACGCCGCCCCCAACAATGTATGCTCAACTGAACCGCTACCGTAACGCCCAGAGCGCGGCTCCATCACCGCCAGTGCAGGCGCATAGATAAAGGGTGTTCCCGGGGCGGCGGCTTGTATCAGGCATAACATTGCTAATGTCTCACAGTTACCCAGCACCACCGTCGAGATCAGGCTGGCCGGGGCTGTCGTCCCCATGAGAGGCATCGGCATGACCGCGACCGGAATATCCCAACCCAACGTTTCAAGGTAGGCATCGGTGAAAGGCCCTTCGATGACCAGTGGAGAAAGCGGGCATAGCAGGAAAGAGAAGGGGCGCTGGGTACGGACATACTTCCTTCCGAAGACCACGTCAAGTACTTCCAGCAACCAGCGTGACTGTTCTGGGTCGTTGGTCGAGTCCTGAATGTGCTTGGAGAAGTTACTAAGCAGGTTACGCCAGTAGGCCACAAAATCTCCGGCTGAATCGCTGGCAAAACCGCCTTCGACCATCCACCAGTAAGCGCCGATCTCGTCTATTGCATCAATCAGGCGGGTAGAGGTCAGCCAGTCATCGAAAGTGCCGGGCCGACGCTCGCCAGTTTCTGGATCGAGCATAAAGACGGCACCTCCATCTGCCAGCAATGTGCACTCTCCAGCATTCAGGGGGAGTGCCCAATTAGGCCGACGGCCTCCTAGTGTAAACCGTTTAGGTGCAAGGCGAAGTGACTCCTCTACCAGCGCACGAGGAAAACGTACAACGCCTGTCTCGTCGTTTACTTCGGCCCCTGCCTCTTTGAGGATTTGCCTTCCCCGAACGGTATCCACACGCAGGCCTGTTTGGGCGAGCACTTTCAGCGTGGTCTCATGCACTCGATCACGCTCATCCTCTGAAAGCACTTGGAGGAACGTTCTCATACTCTCCCCTTGATCTCCCTGTCAGCGGCGGCAAGGATGCGTTCCAGCTCGGCCTTCTTGGTCTCATCAAGAGGCAATGGATGGTGATTACGAAGCACCCAGTCCACCTTCTCACGCGCAACCTCGACAGGATCACGGAATTGGCCATCCGGCCCCGCCTCATAGGTGATGCCAAACTTGACCACCTCCCGCAGGTGCTTACGAGTGTGCCTTTGAGCAAGGAAGTGCCCGCCCGGCCCGACAGCTCGAATAGTATCCAGTGCTAAAGTCTCTGGGCTGACCTCTGCCTCCATAAGCTGGTAACGTGCGCGGTGATAGAGATCGACATCCAAGAAGAGGTGCTCAGGATAGAGCAGGGTGTATGTATCTACCAGCCCCATCCCTGTCGCGATCTCAGCACCACTCAGCCCGACAAGGAAAGGATCGAGAGCTACCTCCGCCGCCGCCTGCCATGTGCCGGGCACAAGGGATTCCGTTCCAAACGCGCCTGCCAGTGTAGGCATCCCCCAGTGATGGGCCATATCCACCGGTGCATAACGCCAACGGGCATCCTGCGGATAGCCGAGATATTTGCCAGAACGCGGGTCAGCCCATGCCTGCAAAAGCGAGTGATAAACCGGCGCCCCTGGAAAAGCTAATTGGATCAGCACTGTTGCGCTGATGACCTCAGCATCTCCCAGAACCAATGCGCCGGCCAGCGTGGCCGGGGCAGTCGTGCCCATGGTTGGCATGGCCATAAACCCAACTGGAATACCTGCTTCTGCCAGCACCAGCGCGGCCTCGATGCCCTCTTTATCCTGTGTCAGGGGGGCAATAGTACAGATCAAGGATGACAGCACCGGACGCCTGCGGAGTTCCTCTCGACTTCCCGCCACCACTGTGGCCATCTCGACAGCATAGCGGGCAGGAACTTCCCCCATAACTGTCTCAGTCTGTACGTGCTTGACCGTGTTGTTCCAACTGGCATCCAGCTCATGGAGAGGAGCGGTCTCACCGTGATCCTGAGCGCTGACCATAGGCCAGTAGAAGGCAATTGCAGACAGGTAATCACATATGAGCGCCATACGCCCTACATCCGCCTTGGTGGATGGCCGGCGCTGGCGTGTTTCAAAGTCAATGACTTCAACCCCGCAACCATCGGTGGTAAAGTAGGTCACCCCATCTTGGAGCGGCAGGTCATAAGCTGGCTCGCGTGCTCCCAGCAGAAAATAGCGTGGCACGGTCGCCATAGCTTTGCGAACCAGTTCGCGCGGCATCTTGACGATCTGGGTTGTGTGGTCAACCTGTGCACCATGATCACTCAGGATAGTCAGCGCCTTTTCAGAAGGAAACCGGACCCCCACCTCTTCGAGAATCTGGAAGGTGGCCTCCTGCAACACACCCAGTTGTTCATCGCTTACAAATTGCACCCTATAGGCCGTCCGCAACGGCTCGATTGGCGGGCTTTGAACTGCCATCGTCTCTTACCTCCTCTACAAGGGCAGACACCAGAGCAAGTTACGACGCCGTCTCATTCGAAGCGGGCTTACTGCTCAATCCGCCATACAGCTTCTTGAAGATAAAGTAGGCGACCGGCCCTGAGATTGCGCCAATAGTCCCGCCAATGATGTACTCAATGCCATTGGTGAACAGGGTAACTACAGCCAGAATGAGAGGAGGAATACAGAAGGCAATCAACACAGGTGTACTCATGGGAATACGGAAGGGGCGCGGCAGATCAGGCTCCTTGATCCTGAGTGCAATGGCTGTGATGAAGATCAAGATGTAAGCGAAGATGAACAGGAACACATCAATGACGATCAGGATGTCAAACGTGCCTATAGCGAGAATAGCGTGGATCCCGGCCATGACAAGGATGGAGATATAAGGCGTCTTGAACTTAGGATGTGTCTTGCTCATGAACTTAGGAAAGAGATTGTCGTTGGCCATCACAAAGAATGGGCGTGTGCCGGAAGCCAGATAGCTGTTATACAGGGCCAGGTTAGACACCAGCGCCCCAATGAAGATAACAATGGCAAGAATTGGCCCCCCTAGAGCTTCGCCCAGCTCAACAAACGAAATCCCTTCGCTGGTCGCCCAGCTCTCCCACTGCCCTACTGATACCAGCCCTGCCAGCACAGGGAAGAAGTAGACCGCAATAATCACCGGAATAGAGATCAACAGGGCCTGCGGGATAAGCTTCTGCGGGTTGTTCATCTCGCCTGCCATAGTTGACATGGACTCGTAGCCGGAGTACAGCCAGATGGCAATAGCCAGCCCTAGCCCTAGGCTGTCAAACAGCGACTGCCCCTCTGGCATAAGGGGCACAAAGGGGTTGAATTGCCAGTTGGCAAAACCCAGGATGATCAAAGGGACCAGCGGAGCTAGAATGATGAGCGAGAACAAAGTAGAGGACAGCCCAACTGCCTCAATGCCCCTGATATTGATGTAAGCAAAGATGCAGATCAGCACAAAGCACAGCAACCACCGTCCGAAGGGCGGCAGGCCAAGCCAGTTATTGATGTAGCCGACTGCCAAGACAACATAGACGGCGGTGTCCACGATCACGGAGAGGGACTGCCACCATCCGGCCTGAAATCCCCAGAACTCACCCAGCCCGCGCTGGACCCACTTATAGAACCCGCCTTCCTCCGGGATAGCTGAACCCAACTCTGTGCAGATCAGGCCCATCGGGACACTCCAGAAGAAGGGCAGGAAGAGCAACATCAGCAGTGACAGGCCCGGGCCGGACGAGGAGATCATGTCCTCCAACCCATAGGGGCCGGACGAACATAGGATGAAGATCATGAAAAAGACGGTTATCAGTTTCAGATCAGCCCGCTTGAGTTTCTCCTCCACCTTGTCCTCCTCAGACCCCCATTAGTTTCTTTGCCACAGCTACTGCCCCAAAGGCGTCCTCGCTGTAGCCGTCTGCGCCAATCTGCTCGACCCAGCTACTGGTGACCGGCGCCCCTCCCACCATCACCTTGACCCTTGGCCGTAAGCCTGCTTCCGCCAGAGCCTCGATGACATTCCGCTGTTTGACCATCGTCGTTGTCAGAAGGGCACTGACCCCCACGATGTCCGCATTAACCTCTCGCGCTTTCTCAACAAATGTGTTGATCGGCACATCTACACCTAAATCATGAACCTCGAACCCGCCGGCTGAGAGCATAGTGGCCACCAGCGTTTTCCCAATGTCGTGGATGTCGCCTTCAACTGTTCCCAGTACAACCTTTCCCAGCATCTGCCGTTCAGTTCCGCGCCGCTTCATTTCAGGCTCCAGCACGCTGACCGCCGCCTTCATCGCCTCGCCGGCCAGCACCAGATCGGGGAGGAACATTTCGCACTGGGCAAACTTCTCGCCCACATAGTCCAGCCCGCTTACATAGCCCTTGTTGATCGCGTCAAGTGGATCGATCCCCTGCTCAATGGCCTGCTGGGCTAGCTGCGCCGCCATTTCAGGCTCGCCATCAATGATGCTCTGAGCCATAGCGTTGAATAGGTCCTCTGTCATAAATCCCTCCTGTTGAAAAACTTGGCTATTGGCCTGCTCCCATTGGACAAATGAAAACGGCCATCCGGCCTTAGCGCTCAACTAGCCAGATGGAGAGCAACCCAACAAGAAAGTATGCCCCTGGGGAACGCTGATCGTCCCAACACTACGGATGTCCACCTGCGTATGGGGGTATGTAAAACTGATTTCCAGCCAATGTATGGTAATGAGCTAACAGCGATTGAGAGGAAGAAATGGAGGCCGAGATGCTGTCAGCAGAAGCTTAGCAAATCACGGCTTGTTTGCCCTGAGAGCATCGTAGCATGAAACCAAAGGGGGAGTCAATATATTTTAGGAGTTTTGTCTAAACGCGCGGACTTATCCAGGCGCAACTTACGAAGCGGCAGGCTGGCAATATAGGCATTGACCCAGTTAATCACGCTCTGGTGATTCACCCCCAATGCCTGCCCAACGGCACGCAGACTCATGCCAGCTAGATATAGCTGGACCGCCTTTAGGTGCACTTCGTCTGGATAGCCGTTGGGATTAGGGTCTGGCGTGTAGCGATGGCCGCATATCTTGCAACGGTAACGCTGGCTACCCGAACGGTTGCGCCCTGCTTTAATCTGATTGCCTGTAGTATGACAGTACGGACAAGTCTCCATGCGGATATTTTACCTAACTCTTGATCGTCTGGTCATCCTTGCAGGCCACTACGGTGTCTCAAACACCTCGATTTTAGACATACTAATACGTTGTCAGAGACAGAGTCATCTACCCTGACAAGGCTCTATCGAAGTAAGATCGCTTTCGGCGAGGTGAGACATGATCTTGTGCATTACGCTCAACCCTGTAGTAGATATGACCCTGTTCGTAGATGAGATAAAACCGGTCTACCGCACGGATGCCCGCCGCGTGACCTACATCGCAGGCGGCAAGGGTAACAATGTCGCCAGAGCACTTCTGCGGTTGGGGCAGTCTGCCCGCGTCTTCCTTCCATTAGGCGGGACAAGCGGTCGGCATGAGGCTGAACTGCTGGAGGCCGAGGGCATTGAGAAAACAGCGGCGTGGGTATCAGGCGATACGCGGATGGCGATTACGATTGTTGATCGGGACTATCAGCAAAGGGCATTTTTTACCCCCTCTGCCCCTGTGACCCTTGAGGACCTCTCCCTCATCCGGAAGCGCTTTGAGGAGGCACTGGCGGGTGTAAAGGCAATGTGCCTGTGTGGAAGTTCACCAGCTCCGCAGGCTGATTGCCTCTTCCCTGAATTCCTGCATAGGGCAACCCAGCAGGGCATTCCAACCCTGTTGGACACTTATGGCAACGCATTACGGCTTGGCCTTGAAGCCGTCCCTACCATTGTGAAGATTAACCGGGCAGAGGCATCCGCACTGCTGGGCAGGTCTCTTGACACGCTGGAAGCACAGATCAGCGCGCTGAATGAGTTACGCCACAGCGGCGCCCGCTGGGCGGTCTTGACGCTGGGAGATCAGGGAGCACTGTTCACTTGTGAGGAGGGAAGCTGGCTGGCTCAGCCTCCACCACGAAAGGTCGTCAATCCGATTGGTTCGGGCGATGCAATGACGGCTGGACTTCTGGCCGGCTGGATAACAGGACAACCTCCAAAGGACTGCTTCCGTCTGGGAATGGCCTCGGCTGTTGCTAACACGCTCACATGGGAGGCAGGGCATATAGACCCGGAGGAAGTTGAAGCACTGTTGTCACAGATACAACTCATACCGCTGAGCGTCGGAGGGAACTAAACACAATGGCCTGTCGTCTTGATAGACAGGAGATAAGATTCTGCCTGCACACGAGGAGAGCAAGCCATGGGAGATGATCTGACACCTCCAGAAAAAGATCGGCTGGCTGGACCCCCTGCCCGTGGAGAGCTACCCCGCCAAGAGGCTACACGATCCGCCGCAACCCCCACCTGGCTGTGGACGATGGTAGCGGTGATCGTGCTGACGTCATTTGTGGGAGGTGCTATAGCAGGTTCAATCGCCGGGCGCGTATACGAACGACAACATGGCAGACAATGCGAGGGGAAAGCCTACTGGCTACTTGGCGCAATGCTGGAGGAGCGTGGGGCAGAGGTCCATCTGGCCTCGGTATACGCCGGCGGCCCGGCTGGAAGCGTTGGCCTGCGGGACGGTGACCAGTTGTTATCTATTGACGGCACTGCTGTCACTAGCGCCTCACAGGCAACAGAGGTTCTTTGTTCACGCCTCGCGGGCGATCAAATCAACCTGATCGCCGAGCACAACCATTTTGTGAATCAGTACTTCATAACGCTAGGGGTGGCATCAGATGCTGGATGCTTGAGCGCAATCCCCCCTGAGCCGACTATCCTGCCGCCCCCGCTCGTTACGAACTCCCAACAGAGCGAGGAAGCTCATCTAGGCGTTGTATATCGTATGCTGACCACTGGCGACCCTTCCGGCCTTGATCAGGGCGCTATGATCATCACAGTCCGATCAGGCGGCGCGGCAGAGACAGCAGGGCTGGAACCCGGGGATGTTATCCTTGAGGTGGATGGAGCAAGACTCTCGCAGACCTATACACTGGGAATGGCACTCGAACGTTTCTCGGCAGGTCAGGCGGTTAGTCTTCTCGTATGGCGGGCCATAGACAGGCAGAACATGTCTATCTGGGTGACGCTGGGAGGCTGAGGCCCGCATCAGCCGCTTTGCAGACAGCCCATGCTATAATGCGGCTACTATGGACTTGCTACCTGATTTTCAGAGAACGATCAAGGCATTCGGTATTCTCCATGCCGGCGATGCGGTCGTGATTGGTGTGTCGGGCGGGCCAGACTCGCTGGCCCTGTTGCATCTGTTTGTACGCTCACGCGAGACCCTAGGCTGGCGTCCTTACGTCCTTCATCTTAACCATCAGATCCGTGGAAGTGAGGCAGAGGCTGACGCCCAGTTTGTTGCCTCAATCGCCGCTGAATGGGATGTACCCTGTCGAGTGGAACAAGTCAATGTGCCTGCCGTAGCCGCAAGGTCCAAGCTGTCGCTGGAGGAGGCGGCCCGGCAGGTCCGCTACGCCGCCCTGACACAAGAAGCAGAACGGGTCGGAGCAAACGTTATTGCCGTAGGCCACAATGCCGACGATCAGGCCGAGACCGTGTTGATGCATCTGTTGCGCGGCTCAGGGTCAGCAGGGCTACGGGGAATGTTACCCTTGACAGTATATAGCAGAACGCGGAACAACACTCCCTTGTACCTGTTCCGCCCCCTGCTGGGCACTACACGAGCGGCTATCGAAGCATATTGCACGGCTCAGGGACTTAGCCCTAGAACGGATCATTCCAACTTCGATACGACCTACTTTCGTAACCGGCTACGGTATGAGGTTATCCCTTTGCTGAAGACAGTCAGCCCCAACCTAGTCACCCTGCTGGGACACACAGCTTCAGTCATCGCGGCAGATTACGAAATCCTGTTGATGGAGGCCGAAGAGGCATGGCGCTCTGTGGTGCGTGAAGAGACAAACGGGCGAGTATGTTTCGAACTAGAAGAGTGGAGAAGTCTGCCGCTTGCCCTCCAGCGGGCTACTATCAGACGGGCAGTCGGCCTGCTTCGCGCCTGCCTGCGAGACCTTGGCTATATTCATGTAGAAGAGGCCGTCCGAGCCGGGCAGGCAGGTCAGACAGGGATGCAGGTGACCTTACCGGGCAGGCTGGTGCTCCGCGTCGAGTATGACACACTTGCGATCGCCCCTGCTGATACCCACCCTCCTCAACCTGACTGGCCGCTAATTGAGCCGGGAACAATCGTGCCAATCACAGGCGAGGGAGAGTATAGGCTTCCAGGGACAGGCTGGTACTTTGGCCTTCACCCTTACAATGGCAGGCGTTCCGGGCAAAGCTGGGAAGCACTGCTGGCTGGCATATGGACCACCCCTCTGGACGCGGATGCTGTAGCACATTCAGGTCCCCTGCAGATTCGCACCCGTCAGGCCGGCGACCACTTCCGGCCACAGGGAGCAAAGGGTACTCAGAAGCTCAGCGACTTCATGATCAACTCGAAGATTCCATCTATCTGGCGTGACCAGTTGCCTCTGCTGACAGCAGGCGATCAGATTGTGTGGGTATGCGGCTGGCGTGTAGATGAGAGATTCATTGTGCGGCCCCAGACACAGCACGTCTGGGTAGCCTGCCTAGAGAAAGGTCAGGGCGGCATGGAGTTGCCCTGACCTTTCTCTCTACTTGTATACTGGCGGGATAAGGATGTTACTCCTTCTTCTCCTGGTCTTCCTCTAGGGGTGTAAAACTGCTTGCCATCTTATCGAGTGCATCGCTGAGGCCGCGTAGTGCCGTTACCAGCCCTTTGCGAATTTCGTCCCCAACCTTGCCAGACTCGATATCCTCGCGTATCTGTTTGACACCGGTCTCGACTTTCTGGCCTGGCTCTGTCTCACGCAGAGTCTTCACTGCCTCGTCAACTTCCTTGACAAGCCTCTGCAACCCATCCTGCACCTCAGCCTGAATCTTGCGCCGCTCCTGGCTGTTCCATGCAACATTGATAGTCTCACGAAGCTTACGCCCTACCTCCGCAAACTCGGCGGCAATATCAGGGGTTTCCTGCTTGGGCTTCTCATTGTCCGGGATATTATCGGTCATCGCCTACGCTCCTTTGCTCAGACATACCGTCTTTGTACCTGACCATATATACGCATGGATCAGGCTTGGGTTGCAACAAAGGAAGCTCCCTGTACAGGCTAGAAGCCTAATGCTCGTCAGACTCGTTACCCCAGTCTGGAAGGCCGCTTAAAGCTTCGTAGGCGGGCCGCACCACTGTAGTGGGATAATCTGGCAGGGTGATGCTCCACCAATATTCCTCATCCTCAGGCGTCCAGTATGGGTCCGCAATGTAGATAGTGGTCATGATGCCGATCCAAGGCTGCCAGTTCAACCGCGCCCACCAGTACGCCCCCGCTAAATATTCCGCCTGTTGCTGTTCTGTCACAGCAAACCAGCTATATTCCGGGTGGGTCGGGTCGGTCGTCCAGCCCATCTCCAGGATGGCAATCTGCTTGGCACCATCCCCATATTCCAACATGATCTGGCGGATGTCCTCGACATGACGGAAAACATTCCAGCGATGCCCGCCATAAGCCGGGTTACTGGCCGCCTCCTCCGGAGAAGTCTGAGGAGGGGCGGCATAGCCCGGCGCATTGACGCCCAGCATATCAAAGTACTGAGCCGCCCCAGCCTCATACATGGCCCGGATAAACTCATCGTCTGGGATGGCTATAGGCAGGCCGGTACCAGTAGGCGCCGGCCCGGCAGAGATCACAATCGCATCGGGGTCACCCCGCTTGATGCCTTCGTAACAGTGCTGGAGCAGGCGCACATAATCCGCCGGGTTGGGCGGCTGATCACCCCACTCACGGGAGAGGTTCGGCTCGTTCCAGACTTGATAGGCATCAATGCGCCCCTGATAGCGGCTGGCTACCGCAAAGCAGAAGTTCTCGAAGTCCGTGTAGTCGGCAGGGGGAGCATTGTTGAGCGGCACTGCCCCTCCATCAGCCTGCGACCAGAAGGGTTGCCTGTCGAGACGCACCAGCAGGTGCAGGCCGCGTTCCTCTGCCTGTTGCACGATCCGATCTGGGCGATACCAGTCGAAGGCCCCCCGCGAACCCTCGATGTCCCGCCATGCAAAAGTCTGCTTGATCCAGTGAAAGCCCATCGCCTGCACCAGATCAAGGTCACGGATGGCGACGGCCTCATCCCACCAGATGGAGACATGCACAGCCGGAGCAGGCGAAGGGACGAGCTGTCGGACCTCAGGGGATGGTGTGGGCGTTGGTGTCTCAGGCAGAGTAGGGGCATTAGCAACAGAAACGCCCTGCCCGATCAGCACCAGTAAGTTAATCAGCAGGAGCAGAGCCGCCGCCCGGCTCCAGATACGTTCCATAGAGTGTGATGACATAAGCTAGTCAACTTTTCTGTTTGATGAAGCATAGCCGCAGAGAGATACCCCTGCGTGTCTTTAGGGCGGCTTGGGCATATCACGCAGGGCCTCAAAGGCCGGGCGCGGCGAGCCATCCGGGAAGACAATGCTAAACAGAGTCGAGTCATCCTGTGTATTACCGCCTGCTTTGGGCGAGTAGTCCAAGTTAAACAGGAAGGCCAACCACACGAAGTCCCACTCATGCATGAGCTGGAAGGCTCGCACAATGTTGTCTGCCTGCTCTTCGAGGGTGTTATCAATGGCAAATTCAAAGCCCTGACGTGGTTGCCCTTCCATCCCTTCCACAGTGGCCCAGCCGAACTCGGTCACACACAGAGGGGTGTTCCGCCCGGCGGCCACGATCATATCGTGGTAGCCTCTCAGGGTTGAGTAGAACGACCAACTGTGGTGGGGGTTATCAAACGGCCCCCTGAAGAGGGCAGTAGGGTCATTGAAGCCTGCGTCGTAGGGGATGTCCGGCGGCAGGTTGATCCCGTTGGCATGTGCCCCTACACAATCTACATGGTCAAGCAGGCCGGCATTGATCATCTCCTGCATATACCGGAAATCGTCTATGGCGGTCACACCATCATCCCAGCCAGTAGGAGCCAGCGCCCCGCTGATCACAATCACGCCGGGGTCGATCTGATGAATAGCCGCCGCCGTGGGAGCCAGCAAGTTAATATAGCTGGCGGCGCTCAGGCCACCCGCCGTGTACCATTCACGGTCGAGATTCTGCTCGTTCCAAATCTCAACAGCATGGACAGCGCCCCGATAGCGTTGCACCAGTTGTGAGACATAGTTCACATAAAGCTGAGGGTCATCCGGCGGCCCAGCCTTGCCTTCAGCCGTCACTGAGCGTGCCCAGTCCGGCGCATCCACAATACTGACCATGACACGGAGATTATGCGCCGCGGTAGCCGCAAAGACAGCGTCCAATGCGTCCCAGTTTGGCGAGCCGGCCTGCGGCTCCAGATCAGCCCAGCGTATCTGTTGCTTGATCCAGCCTAGCCCAAGTTGTTGCACCTGCACGAGGGTCTGTTCGGTATTCATGTGAGCCTGCACTTGGATACCGTAGCCAAAAGCTGTATCCTGCCTAGGCGGGATAGTCGGGGCAAGCGAGGGAGTTACGCCAGGCGGCAGGGTCGGGTTAAGGCCGCCAATCGTAGGAGTTGGCTGATCGCCCTGAAGGGGAGGGACAATTGGGGCAACATTGCCCCCCTGCGCGCTGGTCTGCTCGGCACGTCTGTTCAAGGCCCACAGGATCGAGAGGAATGTGCAAACACCAATCAGCACAATCACTCCCATCCAAACAAAGGCGAGGATGCGAATTTGCTGTTGTGAAAGGCGGGGTTTTCCCGTATTGGTCATGCTGTTATTCTCCTGTTCAACCGCCGCGCGGACGGCTTGATAAGTGCACTGCGCATAGGCTCACCACTATCGGCTTCCGATGACATTATGGAGGGCATCGCAGGCGGGGCAACCGCCTCCGGGACGGATGATGGCATAACCTGCCTGCGGGTCATCCCCCCATACCGTGAAGTCTACATTGAAGATGATCATCAGCCGCACCTTCCCGCTCTGCGACGCCAACACCGCCGCCTCCGCCAGCCACGCCGCCTGTTGCGCGACCGTCGTGTTC
>DAOTYH010000034.1:0-6644 GCA_034435015.1 Anaerolineae bacterium
TCGTACCAGTCATTGACCCACTCCCACACGTTGCCGCTCAGGTCCAGCGCCCCCACCCATGACGCCCCGCCGGGGTACGACCCAACAGGTGCAGTAACCGCATAGCCGTCATCAACCGTCCAATCTGCCCGCTCACGCCCACACTGGCTGTCGCAGAAGTTGAGCCGGGAGCCGTCAAAGGTGTTGCCCCAGGGGAAGATCAGGCCGTCCGGCCCGCGGGCGGCGGCATTTGTGAAAAATTGTATAATGGGCACAGCCCTAACAGCACCGTGTTTCGGCTCTTGGGCGGTGGAGGTCTATCCCACGAAAGGAGGGCGTATGATGACTTGCTGTCCTCATGGTGAATAGATGTCTGTCCCATGAAAGGGGGTACATAATGGAGGGGAAGTCCTCCGGCTCTTTTGACAGTTCGCCCCACAAAACCCTCTCAGGCAAACACTTCGCTGATCCACACCGTTCCCGACTGCGATTCAGGATAATCCTTCTGTTCGGATTGCTTGCCCTGCTGGGCGGTACACTGCTCTCCTGTATTCCAGAGACTTCGTGCAATCACGACTGCATCTGTGATACAAATGTGCTTGCTCGACAAGTGGAGGGCGGCGACTGCCCCGACTGTCTATGGATAACCCCAGGTCTGGCCCAGCATTTGACGCTCTGTGCCTCAGGGTTTCCAACTTGCTCTTATCCGGGCCTGACTCCATCTACCCGCACCCCGCTTGACCTCTGTGCTACCTATATTGTCGAACTCACCATCACGCCCACGCTCAGAGAGCCGCGCAATGCCAGTTGCTTTGCGCGGTGCGATCCTGCTGTGCCCAATGATTGCCGCTATGGACTGAGCTGTGTGCTCTCGCCGACTGATCCGTTTCGCAGGCGCTATTACTGTTACGATCGGTATATCTGCGAGAGTGCGTGGGAGGTTTATCCGCCCACCCCAACGAATACGCCCTACATCCCGCCCGGCAACCCCTGCCGTTGCGGAGACCTTCTATGCGACCCGGCCTGCGGCGAGAACTACGACAACTGTTCGGCGGACTGCTACCTGCCCACCCTGCCGGTGTGCTCATGCGGAGATGGCAACTGCAACCCGTCCTGCGGCGAGGGGGTTAACACCTGCCCGCAGGATTGCACAGTATCACCGCCGCCCCCTCCGCCTCCGCAGTGCTCCTGCGGGGATGGCAACTGTGATGCGGGCTGTGGGGAGAATCAGAACACTTGCTCCGCAGACTGCTATGTGTGCACCTGCGGGGATGGCAAGTGTGACGCGGCTTGCGGCGAGAATGTGGGGACTTGCTCCGCAGACTGCTATGTGTGTACCTGCGGCGACGGCAAGTGTGACGCGGCTTGCGGAGAAGATGCAGGAACCTGCCCCGCAGACTGCTATGTGTGCCTCTGCGGTGACGGCAAGTGTGACGCGGCTTGCGGGGAAGACTCCTTTAACTGCTCGATAGACTGCGGGCCGCCATGACCGCCTAGTTGTGCCGCCCTGCACCTGCCGGCAGGGCTTGCCGCTCCGGCTAAAGAGGGGGGCGGCCCCCAGCACAAACTAGAAAGCCGCACCCCTCCGATCATACGAAGGCACCGGTCGTCGGTTTAGGGGAACAGACCCCGTGTCTGGAGTGCCTCGGCCACCCGCTCCACAGCGACCACAAAGGCGGCTTCGCGCAGGCTGATCTTGTGATCCTGAGCAACTGACCACACCTTTTCAAAGGCGTCGTGCATGATGGTGTACAGGCGGGAGCGGACTTCCTCCAAACTCCACCGGTTGAACTGCAGCCCCTGTACCCATTCAAAGTAGGAGACGGTCACGCCGCCCGCGTTGGCCAGAATATCGGGGACGGCCATCACGCCGCGCCGGGTCAGAATCTCATCCCCTTCGACTGTCACCGGCCCGTTGGCGCCCTCCACGATCAGTTTGGCCTTGACATCAGCGGCGTTGCGGCCGGTGATCTGGGCCTCGATAGCGCTTGGCGACAGCACATCTACATCGAGTGTCAACAGGGCTTCGTTGGTGATCAGTTGAGCCTTGGGGTTGTGGCTCTCGTAGCCGGCCAGCAGGCCGCCGTGCGCATCGGCATAGGCGCTCAGGTCGGCAGTGTCGAAGCCGTCGGGGTTGTACCACGCGCCGGTTACATCGCTGACAGCCACGATCTTACTGCCGTACTCGTCGTGCAGTATCTCAGCGGCGTAACGCCCCACTTTGCCGTAGCCTTGAACAGCCACTGTGATCTTCGAGGGGTCAAGGCCCATCTTGGCGCAGGCGAACTCGGTGCACTGAGCAACGCCGCGCCCGGTCGCCTCATTGCGTCCCAGCGACCCGCCCAGATCGAGCGGCTTGCCGGTCACGACGGCAGGGTCGGCGTAGCCGTGAATCATGGCCACCGTGTCATCAAACCAGGCCATGATCTGGGCGTCGGTGTCCACATCGGGTGCAGGGATGTCACGCCGCGACCCAATGATCGGGATCAGGCTGGCGGCATAGCGGCGGGTCAGCCGTTCCAGCTCGCCGCGCGACAGCTCCTTGACGTTGACCGCAATCCCGCCCTTCGCGCCGCCAAAGGGGATGTTGACCACACTGCACTTCCAAGTCATCAGCGTGGCAAGGGCCTGAACTTCCTCTGCCGTTACCTTAACGTGATAGCGGATGCCGCCTTTGGCCGGCCCGCGTGCGGTAGAATGCTGTACCCGATAGCCGGTGAAGACCCTGATTGATCCATCATCCATGCGGATAGGGACGGCTACTTCGAGTTTGCGCTCAGGCGTGCGCAGCCAGGCCTGCATGCCCTCGTCAAGGCCCAGCCGCTCGGCGGCCTTCTTGAGTTGCATGTCGGCCATTGCCAGCATTGGATCGCGATATGCTTCAGTCATGTGACAAACTTTCCTTTCGGGGCAATCAAGAATAACACAGCCAGCTCCCAGCGCGGGCACATTATCCTCTTAGTCGAACAAGCGGGGTAAACTGAGGTGAGGGTACTCATCTGGCCCTGCCAAGCTGAGAGCGAGATACCCGTTCATACGAGGGGGGAATCTTCCCCGTCCCTGATTTTATTATAAAGGCGGCTGTTGTTCTTTAATATGACGAATGGCCTATGATGTATTGGCACAAGATCACAATCCCTAACAGATCGCCGCCGGCGGGGCTGTTTTTCTATCCCTGCGGGGCGATCTTTGCTATAGTGAAAGGGAGGAAAACACCGGTCGGCTCTGCCTATGCTGGTTGGCGCAGAGGCACACGAATCTGTTCATTGCACGGAGCAAAGAGCGCATGGAGCAACTCAATGAGGGCATGCCGCCTTATGTGTTGATCGTTGATGACAGTCCCGAAACTCTCGATGCGCTGGTGCGCCTGCTGAGGTTTGAGGGCTTCCGTGCGGAGTCGACAACTGATCCGCTGAGAGCGCTGGAGATGATCTCGCTTGAACAGCCGGACGTGATCCTGCTGGATGTCATGATGCCGGTCATGGACGGGTTGCAGGTGCTGGAGATCATCCGTCAACAGCCGTTGACAGCGGAGATTCCGGTTATCATGCTGACGGCGCTGGGCGACCCCCATGATGTCGTGGAAGGGCTGGAGCGCGGCGCAAATGACTACCTGATCAAGCCGCCCCAGTTTGAGATACTGGCGGCCCGCCTGCGCACTCAGGTCAAGCTTAAGCGCCTGCAAGATCAGCGCCGTGAGGACATCAAGCGCCTGCGGGAACTGGATGCTATGAAGGATAAGTTCCTGCAAATTGCCGCCCATGATCTGAAGAACCCGATCAACAATATCATGATGGGGATAGAAGTTCTTCACCGTGCCCTGAAACCCGCCGATGCCCCGCCTGAATACGATAATGTGCTGGACATGATGCGCGGCGCCGCCGATATGATGCGGGTCATCGTGAGCGACTTCCTCGACTTGCAGGCCATTCAGGCAGGCCAGTTTGAACTGGAACTGCATGATACCTCGCTGAACACCATTCTGAGCGGGGTGATCCGTCAATTTAAGCCCTACGCCGACAGCAAAGGGGTGACCCTGCGGGTTGAGCTGGACCCGGCCATGCCGGAATGCCGCGCTGACCCTGATCGGCTGGCTCAGGTGATGAGCAATCTGGTGAGCAACGCCATCAAGTTCAGCCCGACGGGAGCAACGGTGCTGGCCCGCACGCGGACGACAGGTGATCGGCTGATCGTTGAGGTGCTGGACAACGGCCCCGGCATTCCAGAAGAAGAGATGCCAATGCTCTTTCAGGAATTCGCGCGGCTGAGCAACAAGCCCACCGGCGGAGAGCGCAGTTCTGGGGTCGGGCTTTCCATTGCACGCCGGCTGGTCGAACTGCATGGCGGCGTGATCAATGCCAAGAGCAAGGTGGGGCACGGGTCGCTGTTTTGGTTTGAACTGCCTGCACCGTGAGGGTGCTTTGCTTCGTATGACACCTGCATTGTTTTGACAGGCCGCCCTTCCTGCTATACAACGGGCGGCAGTTTATCTTTTTGTAGATCAAAATAGGAGTGATTCTTCATGACAAGCTGGCTCAAAGAGGTATTTGGCACATCTAAGCCGATTATTGCCATGGTTCACATGCCGGCCCTGCCCGGCGATCCCGGTTATGATCAGGCCGCCGGCATGGCCCATGTGGTGGCGCATACGCGGGCCGATCTGCTGGCTCTACAGGCTGGCGGTGTGGATGCTGTGATGTTTTCCAATGAGGCCAGCCTGCCTTATCTGACGCGGGTCGAGACGGTGACCGTGGCGGCTATGGCCCGTGTGATTGGCGAGTTGAAACAGGATATTCGTGTTCCCTACGGGGTCAATGTGCTGTGGGACCCTGCCGCCTCCCTTGATCTGGCAGTGGCTGTAGAGGCTCAGTTCGTGCGCGAAATCTTCACCGGCGTTTACGGGAGCGACTTCGGCCTGTGGAACACCAACTGCGGTCAGGTTGTGCGGCATCAGCACGCTGTCGGGGCGCAGAATGTCCGCCTGCTGTTCAACATCGTTCCGGAGGCGGCGGCTTACCTGGGCGAGCGCTCAATTACAGACATCGCTCGTTCAACGGTGTTCAATGCCCGCCCGGATGCATTGTGTGTCTCCGGCTTGACAGCCGGCGTCGAGACATCCTCTCAGATACTGGCGCAGGTTAAGCAGGCGGTCGGAGAGACGCCGGTCTTTGCCAATACCGGCGTGCGGCTGGAAAACGTGGCTGAACAGCTCGCCATCGCCGATGGCGCAGTCGTGGGAACGACCTTTAAGCGTGATGGGTATATCTGGAATCCGGTAGATCAGAAGCGGGTCGAAGCGTTCATGGATGCCGTCCGCAAACTGAGGGGGCAATGAGCGAGACCGAAGACCGTTATCTAGAAGATGGGCGGGCTATCCTCAGGCGGCTGGGGGCGGCCATTCAGTCATTGCCAGAGCAGTTAGACGAGGCGTTTGCTGAGGCCGTCGCGCTGATCTTAGGTTGCCAGGGACATGTGATCGTATCAGGGGCAGGGACATCTTCGGCAATAGCACGGCAGATCGCGCACCTGCTGACCTGCGCGGGCGCTCCTTCGCTCTACCTTGACTCCGGTGAGAGTATGCACGGCGGGGCGGCGGCTGTTACCAGCCGTGATGTGTTAGTGGTCATCTCAAAAGGCGGCGAGACAGACGAGCTTAACAATCTGGCACAGACAGCCCGTCAGAGGGGCGCTCAGGTGATCGCCCTGCTCAGCGACCGGCAGTCCACGCTGGCCTGTCAGAGCGATGTGATAATCGGCTTCACAGTAGATGAAGATGCCAACGGGCGCGGCCTCCTGCCATTTGGCAGTGCGCTGGCCGCGGCGGCTATAGGCGATGCGCTGTGCTTCGCTGTGATGAATGTGCGGGGCTACAGCGAGGCAGATTTCCTACGGATTCACCCCGGCGGGGCAGTCGGCAAGATGCTGCGCGGCAAACACCCTGAGTGAGTCCCTGCCGAGTCTTTTATCTCTCACCCGCGTAATACTGCGTTGACGGACAGCCGTCGCACGGAACAGGGTAATGAGGACATGAGCCGCAGTCAGCGCCGCAGGGTGCGGTAGCCTGCTCCGGCCTGACCTTGCCCCGCGCCCAGGGGCTGGTGGCGTAGATATGCTCGGAGAAGAAAACCGCCGCCTCTTGCAGGCCAACCTGATCGGGGTGTTCTTCTGGCAACTGTATCCACCAGCGTTTCTTCTCAGGGAGGACAAACATCCCCATAATCCCGCAGCCGGAAGCTGTGTAGATTGCCACGTAAGGGCAGTTCTGCATCTGAGCGGCCATGGCGGCGGCCTCTTGCTCGGATGGGGCATTGCCAAGTAACACGGCACACAAAGGGGTGTCCTGAGTGTTCATTGACTCTCCCGCTCTTCGAATACTTTCAGCTTACGGGGATACCTTCACCCACAGCATAAACTGAAACGCTCTGGATTTCAACCGTCCCAGTGGATTCGGAATATCAACGCGGGAGGGAGTGGCTAATAGAGTGGATATGGAGGGCTAAAATCGCCCGCTCCGTTAACACTATGTCCACCCTTTTGGCCACTCCCACGCGGGAGGGAGTGGCTAAAAAGCTGGAGCCACAAAATCAATAAGGCAGGTAGGATAAGCAGGAAAGCGCTGTTTGTGAAGTTGGCGTTGGTTCCAGCAAAAGACGAAGAGGGAAACA
>DAOTYH010000035.1:0-3292 GCA_034435015.1 Anaerolineae bacterium
GATCTGGGATGAGCAGGGTCTGCTGGGCGGCGGGTATGAGTTTGAGCGGCCGATGAGCGCTGAGGTGGACGGCGAGCTCATCACGTGGACTGAGCGGGTGCAGGTGGTGCGCTCGTTGGCGCTGGCGAAGCGGGAGAGCCAACAGTTGGAGCAGCGCCTGACGAAAGCAGAGGCGGCTTTGCGGGCGCTGACGCCGCCCCCCGGTCGGGGCCGACGGCCGTATCGGGACGAAGCGGCCTTGCAGACGGCGGTATCCCAGGTGCTGGAGCGGTATGATGTGACGGGCTTGCTGCAGGTTACCTGGCGACGGGAGGAGGAGACCGTCACGCGCTACGTGGGACGCGGACGGGGAAGCCCGAAGCGCCCCGTCCGGACGGAGGTGCGCGTGCGTTACGTCATCGCCGAAGTCCGGCGGGACGAAGAGGCGATTCAACGCCGGAAATATCGTCTGGGATGGCGCATTCAGGTGACCAACCTGCCGGTGGCCCAGATGTCGCTGGCCCAGACGGTTGTCCATTACCGGGGTGGATGGTGTCTGGAGCGAGATTTTCACCTGGTGAAGGATCGTCCCATCGGCATCCGCCCGTTGTATGTGCGGCGGGATGATCAGATTATCGGTCTGACCCGCCTGCTGACGCTGGCGTTGCGGCTGTTGACGTTGATAGAAAGCCGGGTACGGCGTGGGCTGGCCCAGGCGGGTGAGGTTTTGAGCGGGCTGTACGAAGGTCAGCCCCGGCGGACCACCGACCGGCCGACGGGCGTGCGCCTGCTGAAGGCGTTTGCCCGGGCGGAGATTACCCTGACCCGGATTGAGATGGGGCCTCAGGTAATGTGGCATATCACGCCGCTCTCCGGTTTGCTGGAACGAATCCTGGCGTACCTGGGGCTCTCGGCAGCGCTCTACCAGCGCCTGGCGGAAAATTCATCATAGCCCCTTCCAATTTGCACGAAAGAAGGGGCATGAAACTCCACATCTTTATTTGTGTTTGGATCAGCCAGTGTAGCGAGGAGTGGCTCAACAGCAGGCGTACCGACTTTCGCTAGCGCATTTGCCGCATATTTGGAGACGTTAGGGCGAAAGTCGTGCAGGATAGCAATAAGTGGACTGATAGCACGTGCATCCCCGATTTCCCCCAGTGCCTTTGCTGCGTGTTCACACACGGATTCAAATGGATCACGCAGCGCGGCAATGAGTGGCTCAACGGCGCGCACATCGCCAATCATCCCTAAAGCCTCAGCCGCACGCCATCGCACCAGTGCATCGGGACTGTGTAACGCAGAGATCAGCTCTTCAATGACACTTCCATCACCAATTTTGCCCAAAGCACTTACTGAGAGTCTGCATACCCATTCATCGGAGTCTTGTAGCGATGCGATCAATGGCTTTACGGCTCGCTGGTCGCCTATTTTCCACAACTTCCTTACGGCTTCTCGGCGCACATCCTTATTGGGATCGTGCAATGCAACACAGGTAGTCACTCCGAAAAGTAGTGATTTTGCAATGGTTGTACCACTGCGGGCATCTCTATGTATAATAAGGGCGGAGGTGAAAGATGGCTCGGAAACCTTCGCCCGATAATCCACCTTGCCCTCACTGTGGGGCAGCCCATGTTGTCCGCAATGGCAGCAAAGGGGGACGTCCTCGCTGGGTCTGCCGGAACTGTCATCGCTCCTTTGGCCCCACCTTCGGGACACCGATGTATGGACTCCGTACTCCGGTCACCGAAGTGGCCCGGGCTCTCCGCTTGATGATGCGCCGGGCCAGCTTCAATGCGGCGGAAGAGGTGATCGGTCATAAATATGAGACCATCGAGCGATGGCTCCGTTCTGCGGCCCAACACGCTCTGGCGATCACGGAGGCACTCGTGCGGGATCTCCCCCTCACCGCGGTGGAGGTGGATGCCTTCTGGTCCTATGTGAAAAAAAGCGCCCAACGGCTGGAGAGCCAGCAGACCCGTCCGACGGAGTGGGCCCTCGGTGGGGATGCTTGACCCAGGACCGCCCCACCCGCTTTATCGTCGCCTGGTCCTTTGGCCCTTCAGAAGATATAGCGGCATCCCAGGCCGTCCATTACACCCGCCTGCGGACAAAGGGAAGGGCTGGTGTCCCCTGGGTCAGTGACGGACGGGCTGTCTACCGTCGGGAGATTTCCCGAGTGTATCGGGACCCGCAGCGAGAGGGGAAGCGAGGGCGTCCCCCATTGGTTCCCACGCCGGGGGTTGGGCTGACTCAGGCGGTCAAGAAACGCTGCCGGGGGCGAGTGGTCGCCATAGAGATTCGGACAGTGTTGGGAGAGCCCCCGGAGTGCCCGTACGTGGTTTATTTGGAACGGCTGAATGGGGTGCTGCGGGATCGGCTGAATGCATTGACCCGCAAAACCCACGCCTTTGCGAAAAACGCCAGTACGTGGGATGCGCTGGTGACGTTATGTCTGTTTGAACACAACTGGATGCGAGCTCATCCCGCGTTGCGGGAGAAGGCGGAAGGATTGCCCGACAACCGAAAATACCGGCAAAAAAGTCCTGCAATGGCGATAGGACTGACAGACCATATCTGGACTTGGGAAGAATTCCTGACCTATAGGTTTAATCACTACCAAGCAGAGTGACTACCTGCAACACATAATGCATCAATAACAGTTGCTCGCGCTTCATCACTCGCAGCAGCATCACTTATCTCCCAGCAACGTTGAGCCAGGAAAGCGGCGTTTCCTTGCTTCTTATCTACCGCCTGTGAGCTCAGCCACTTCACCAGTTCTACAGGCTGGTTACACATCTCCGCCAGCGTCACAATTGTCTCTGCCCACTCCTCCCGCAGCGCCCGCTCGCCCAGCACCTCCTCAAACGATTTTCCATCTTCTAACTGCTGGTTGAGCGCCATGGCAGCGAAATACTCGCGGAAGGTGGGGTGAACCCACTCGTACCGCTCTTCGCGCTTCAACAACACGCCGCTGCGCCGCGCCATCACCCGCAAGAAGCGTTCGGCAACGGCAGGAGCGCGGGCTTTCAGGTTGAGTTGCTCGTTCAAGTACTCCGCCACCACAGGAATCAGGGACTTCTCGTCCGTCCATTCGGGGTGGTCAGTCATTGCCAGAGCCAGGTGCGCCAGGGTGGGTTGGGCCAGGTCCAGCACATCAACGTCCAGTTCGTCACGCAGACCGCGCTCTTTGGCTTCGTTCAGCCAGATGTCCACAAATTCCTGATACAACTGTGAACGGCGTTCGGGCAGACTCTTGCGTTCCAGGTAAACTTTGGCGGCGATGGTGATGAGCAGGGGCGTCTCGGTCAGCACG
>DAOTYH010000036.1:0-31783 GCA_034435015.1 Anaerolineae bacterium
CCCCTGATCCCGCTGACGGCCAATCCGACGTTCCACGCACCCTCCGCCTAACGTGGGGGCCTCCCGCTGACCCCTGTGATCCCCTGACCTACGAGGTATTCTTCGGCCCGTCTGATGACCCGCCTTTCATCGGACAGGTGTCCGGCGAACCTGTGCTGGCGATCGGCCCTCTGGAGCCGCTCCGCACTTATGCATGGCGCATCGAGGCGGTAGATCGGCAGGGTGACCGTATCCGCGGACCTCTCTGGCATTTTACGACCGCCAGGGCCTCCCTCGAAGACCTTCTGCCGCCGGCCCCGCCGCCTTTCATTGAGCCGCTCCGACGCCATCCTCTGATTCTGGTCATACTGGCTGGCGCCCTGATCATGGCAGTGGGGGGAGGTCTGTACTTTGCACGCCGCAGACGGCACCGCGCCCGCTCTGACGTCCCCGAATGGTTCATCTCTGAATAGCAGGGTTTTTGGGCCTCCGCCCCCTTTTCTGGCATAACCAGTCAGGGCGCGGTAAAACAGGGCCTATTCACACGTGCCGCACAGGACAGCTTCGATGCAACTCTCTCTTCTCAACTGGTTTCTCGCCCTTTCCCCTGTGATTGTTGTTCTAGTGCTGATGCTTGCCTTCCGCTGGGGCGGGAGCAAAGCCGGGGCGGTCGGCTGGTTTGTTGCTATCGCCGTTGCCGTCTTGCGCTTTGGGGCAGGCCCTCAGTTGGTAGCCTACACACAGGTTAAGGCCGTCCTGTTGACGCTGGATGTGCTTTACATCATCTGGACGGCTCTCCTGTTGTTCCATATCGCCGATGAGGCTGGCGCGGTCCGCATCATCGGACAGGCCTTGCCCGCCCTCACCGCCGACCGGATGATGCAGGGACTCTTGCTGGGCTGGTTGTTTGCCTCCTTCTTACAGGGCATGGGCGGTTTTGGCGTACCAGTGGCCGTTGCCGCGCCCCTGCTGGTGGGGTTAGGCTTCAACCCTGTTCAGGCTGTCATTATGGCCTGTATTGGCCATGGCTGGGCTGTCAACTTTGGCTCGCTGGCCACCTCTTTTCAGACACTCATGGCCGTTACCAATCTTCCCGGCGAGATACTTGCCCCTGAAGCCGCCCTCCTGCTCGGCATCTCCTCACTGGGGAGCGGCGCTATCGTGGCCTACGTCGGCGCCGGCTGGAAAGGCCTGCTCCGTAGTCTGCCGGCTGTGGTCATCCTCAGCGCTGTGATGGGAGGGGTTCAATACCTTCTGGCCACCAACGGCCTGTGGACACTCGGCGCAACCGGCGGCGCGATGGTCGGCCTGATTGTCGGCGTGCTGGTCACCCGTCTGCCGCTTTACCGCCATGCCCACAATGACAAACAACCAGCCGGCATGAACCTCCCTAGCCCAGCCGCACAGGCCGACCCGCCTGCTGATGACGGCAAGAAGCGCTCACTGCTCATCTCGATGTCTGCTTACATTGTGCTGGTCGTGCTTGCCTTTGCCATTAACCTCATCCAGCCGGTCAACGACTTTCTGGATCAGGTCAGGCTGACCCTCCACTTCCCTGAACTGACCACCGCCTACGGCTGGACAACCGCCGCCGAGACGGGCCGTCGAATCAGCCTGTTCAGCCACCCCGGCGCTATCCTGCTGTATGCGTCTCTGATCGCCTACGCCATTTACGCGCTGGCAGGGTACTATAAGCCGGGTGCGGCGGGGCGCATCCTAAGGCGGGTAACAAAGGGGGCAGTCAACTCCAGCCTGGGCATTACGGCAATGGTGGGAATGGCTGTCATCATGTCCCACACGGGTATGACCAACATACTGGCACAGGGACTCAGCCAGAGCTTCGGTCGGACGGCCTATCCGGCCATCTCGCCCTTCATCGGGGCGCTGGGGGCATTCATCACCGGAAGCAACAATAACTCAAACGTCCTCTTTGCCGCCCTCCAGCAACGGACAGCAGAACTGCTGGGTCTGAGCGTGACACTCATCCTTGGCGCCCAGACAGCCGGCGGGTCATTGGGGAGCGTTATGGCCCCCGCTAAGGTGATCGTCGGGTGCAGTACCGTCGGGCTGGGCGACAATGAGGGAGTAGTGATGGGGCGCATCCTGATTTATGGTCTGATTCCGGTGGCAGTGGTCGCGATCATGACCTGGATACTGGCCGCCTTCTGAGGCATTCTGCAATGAACAACCAACCCGCTTCCCCCTCTCCATCTGCTTGGGCCGCTTGGCGCAGCCGGAACAGGGGACGTTTACAAGCGGCGGCCTTGATCGTAGTGCTGGGTGCGCCGTTTGGCCTGCACTGGGCGCTTGGCGCCGGCTTGAACGGACTGGCGGCTATCCTCTTTGCCGCCATTGCCCTCAGCATGGCACTGGTGATCTGGGTCTCATAAGGGCTGGACGCTCCCCTCTACGCGGCCAGATCGCCCTCCTGCCGGCCCCCATCTCTACCCGTACACCTCCGGGTTGACGCAGTGGGGCAGACGCTCGCCGCGCAGTCCTGCGATCAGGTTGTCAGCGGCCATGTGAGCCATCCGCGTGCGGGTTGCCACGCTGGCTGATCCGATGTGGGGAAGCACTACCACATTATCAAGCTTCAGGAGCGGATGGTCAGGCGGGATAGGCTCCGGGTCTGTCACATCCAGCCCTGCACCTCCAATCACCCCCCGCTGGAGGGCATCCAGCAGGGCCTCCTGATCCACAATGGGGCCGCGGGCTGTGTTGATCAGGACGGCGGTCGGCTTCATCAACGCCAGTTCGCGTGCCCCGATCAGCCCGCGTGTCTGTTCGTTGAGTGGACAATGCACCAGCACAAAATCACTGGCCTTGAGCAATGAGTCCAGCTCCACATACCCTGCACCCAATGCCCCCGCCTCCGGGTCAGGCTGGGTATCTGTGTAGATGATCTGGCAGTCAAAGCCGCGCAGTCGCCGCGCGACTGCCTTCCCGATCCGCCCCATCCCGATGATGCCGACAGTACTGCCATGCACATCCTGACCGGTCAACTCCATAGGGCGCCACGTCACCCATCTGCCCGCCTTGACGAACTCCGCCGCCTCGACGATCCGGCGGGCAGTAGCCAGCAGAAGCGCCAGTGTCAGGTCAGCGGTTGTCTCAGTCAGGACACCAGGGGTGTTGCCAACCGGCACACCGTGAGCGGTACAGGCAGGCACATCAATATTGTCGTAACCAACGGCCATGTTGCTGACGACCTTCAGGCTCGGCCCAGCCGCCCGGAGGACTTCCTCATCCACACGGTCGGTCAGAAGAGAATACAGCCCTGCACAGCCGCGTACCCAGTCCAGCAAGACCTCACGGGGGATGGGGCGATCTTCTTCCCACAAACGCATATCTGCAACAGCCGCAATGCGATCCAGCACAGGCTGGGGAACACGACGTGTCACTAGAACGGTTGGAAGGGTTGCGTCTCTCATGAGGATAAACCTCCATCTTGAGCGGGTGCTTAGGTTATTCGGTGGGCCAAGTTTATATCCGGCGGGGGCGGCAGATCAAAAAAATGATCACTGGCACAGGGTGTAAACTATGCTGTACAATCCTCTCCAGCACCGCCCACACCACCCGCTGGGGGTAATCCCATGAGTGAGCGAACCAATGAACAGTGGCTGGACGACCTCCAATCCGCAGGGACACAGCGCAACCGCGCACTCGAAGACCTGCGTGCCCGTCTGGAAAGAGGCCTGCTGTTTTACCTGAGCCATCAACAAGGGTATCTCGGTGACCGTCCGGCGGAAGAGGTCAAACACATGGTACAAGACTTCGTGCAGGAGGCACTGCTCCGCATCCTGAACAACCTGAACTCCTTCCGGGGGGAGAGCCAATTCATCACGTGGGCTTCAAAGATCGCGGCTCGTGTAGCCATCAGTGAACTGCGCCGTGCCCGCTACAAGGACTACTCGCTTGAACACCTAACTGCCGAGGGGGAAATCATGCCGGCATTAGCCGCTACAGCCCTCTCCTCTGAGGCGGCATCTCAGCCGGAACTCCAGGCTGAACGAGAGGAAGCCCTGCGCCGCCTCGATGAGGCCATCAGCGAGATACTGACTGAGCGGCAACGGCTGGCACTTCTGGCCCATGTTGTGGATGGCGTGCCGGTTGAAGAGATAGCCCGCCGGATGAACACCAATCGCAATGCGCTTTACAAACTGGTACACGACGCACGTCTCAAGCTCAAGCGGCACATGGAGAAACAAGGGCTGTCACCAGAGTACATGCTGGCGCTGTTTGGCGGGGGGTAAGAGAGCGGCAAGTCGGCACGTCTTAGGTGAGAGGGAGATCAGCACATGGGAGAGCCACAGCCACACCGCAGGCATTGCGGCGAGATCATGAAAACGATCTTTGCCGCCCAAGAGGATGACATCACCTGCGACGAATGTTACGCACACATTGACCAGTATGTAGATATGCTCCGTACCGGACAAGACCCTGCACAGGTTCTGCCGCAGGTCAAATCCCATCTTGAGCAATGCAGATGCTGTGCATGGGAATTTCAGGCGCTGATGGATATTCTGGAGGCTGAGTCCTCTGAAACTTCTGAGTGATCCCCGCATCTAACAGTATGGCGTGTGACCTGTTCACCGCCAAGAATTATGGGAAGGGTGGAGGCATCTCACCATGCAACATGAGAAAGTGGTCATTATTGGCTCTGGCCCAGCCGGACTGACAGCGGCGCTCTATACCGCACGCGCCAACCTGAACCCCGTCGTCCTGGCAGGCAGTCAGTTGGGGGGGCAGGTCGCCATTACGTACGAAGTGGAAAACTACCCCGGCTTCCCGGAAGGGCTGGGAGGCCCCGAACTGGTGGAACGATTCCAAAAGCAGGCGGAGCGTTTCGGGGCGCGGGTGGTTTATGAATCGGTCGTTGAGGTAGATTTTACACACGGCTCGCCATTCACAATCAAGACGGACGGCAATACCTATCAGGCCGAGGCAGTCATCATTGCAACAGGAGCATCGGCGCGGCGGCTGGGAGTCCCCGGAGAGGAGGAACACATTGGGCGGGGGGTCAGCTACTGCGCCACCTGCGACGGGTTCTTCTTCCGGGGCAAGGATGTCGTGGTAGTAGGCGGGGGAGACAGCGCGTTGGAAGAAGCCCTCTTCCTGACCAAATTTGCCAGCGGGGTACGGATCATCCATCGGCGGGACGAACTGCGGGCAGGCCCGATTCTGCAGGAACGGGCAAGAAACAACGAGAAAATCTCCTTCATCTGGAACACGGTAGTTGAAGAAATCTTCGGGGAGCCGGTTGTCAAGGGTGTACGGGTACGGAATGTGAAGACTGGAGAGGTGGAGGAGCTTCAGACGGATGGGGTGTTTATCTTCATCGGGCATGACCCCAACAGCTCCTTCTTTGAGGGGCAACTGGAAATGGCAAACGGCTATGTGGTAACTGACCGGCATATGCAGACCAGCGTAGCCGGCGTGTTTGCGGCAGGGGAGATACAAGACCCGATCTTCCGTCAGGTAGCAACTTCCGTAGGACAGGGCGCGGCGGCAGGTATGGCATGTACACGCTGGCTGGAAGAGCATGAGGCAGAAATAGTTCACACTCAGGCCGAAGGGTAAGCCGGCGGCTATTTCTCCAGAGACAACCATCAATCAGAGAGGGCGTGGTATTCTGCTGAAGCAGGGAATGCCGCGCCTTCATGTTGTATAATAACAGCCATGCTGGGGAGAGTACCATGACAGATGAACGTCATCTGATCCACGACGCAATGGGCAGGGCTGTCACTGTGCTTGTCCGGCGTGACCGGCGGCTGGTCAAATCAGCCCGCTGGACACGCGACCCAAGCGGGGAGATCATCCTTCGTGTCCCATTCCATACCACGCCCTCCGATATGAGGCGACTGCTTGGGCAGGTTGAGTCCAGGCTGAATAGACAGCAACGGCGGAAAACTCAACGCACGGATGCCGAACTCCAAGCACGAGCCGAAGCTGTCAACCGCAAATACTTCGGAGGTGAGATCAGTTGGAGCGCTATCCGGTGGGTCAGTAACATGGAACTGCGCCTTGGAAGCTGTACGACCAACGGCTCAACCGACGGGCATATCCGGATTAGTGACCGCATCCGGGGATGGCCGGACTGGGTGATAGACTATGTCATCGCCCATGAACTGACCCATCGGAAGTATCCCCATCATGGGCCGGAGTTCTGGGCTTACCTTAAAGCCGCCTATCCCCTGACCGAGCGGGCACGGGGCTTTATTCAGGGGGTTGGGTTTGCGAAGGGAGAGGAGCTGGATGAGGGGTAGAAGGCCCTGTCCCGACAGGCACGGAGCAGGTTTCAGTCCTGCGGCTAAAGCAGTGTTATAATCGTCTCAAGCCGGTTTCTTTAATTCAATCTGAGAGGCTAGCATGGCCGAGAAGCGGAAAGATAAGGTACTGGTCATTAATCCTGACCCCGAAGAGTGCGCCGTGTTAGTCGAGGCCGCCTTAGAACCCTTCGGGTATGAGGCTCAGTCTACAGGCGATGGGGGGGCCGGCCTGGGCATGATTCTAGAAGACCCACCCGATGTCATCCTGCTCGACCTGCATCCGCAGAACTTGAGCGGTCAGGACATCATGGCCGCGCTGAGCGCCGAGGCAGTAGATGTGCCAGTCATCATTCTGGCCGAAGAAGGGGCAGAGAAAGCGGCTCTGCAAGCGTTCCGGCTCGGAGCAAAAGACTATCTTATACGCCCGATCCGGGAAGCTGAATTGATACAGGCGGTTGAGCGGGCTTTGACGGAAGTGCGCTTCCGGCGGGAACGGGAGTCGCTGATTGGAGAGGTAAGGCGGGCGGCAGAGGGGGCCGAACAACGCCTGCGCGAGCTGAAGACTCTCATGAGCATCGGCAAGTCGGTGACAGCGCTGACCAGCCCGCGGGAGGTGCTTGATCGGGTGATACGGGCGGCGGTACAGCTCACCAGAGCCGAAGCTGTCGGCATCCTGCTTCGGGATGATCAGGGGCAGATGATCCTCCAGAGCGGCCAGAACCTGAGCCGCAACCTACAGGAACGGATCGGTCAGCCTATTCAGGATGATCTTGCCGCCCTGGTGATGAACTCACAGGAAACGTATCTAGGCAGTGGCGAGGGTCTCAAACAGTTCCGCCCGGCTCAGGAGGGAGCAACGGCGGTGATATACGCTCCGCTTGCTATACAGGAGCAGGCAGTCGGCGTGTTGTGGGTCGCTAACACCCGCCTGCCTTTTGAGCCGCACATGAAGGACATCATGACCGCGCTGGCAGACTATGCCGCCATTGCCATAGTCAACGCCCGTCTGTTCGCCGCCATGCAGGAGCGGTCTCAGCAACTGGATCAGCAACTGGAAAAAATGAGCCACCAGCTTGAGCAACAGCGGAGTACGCCAGCCGGGCGGGGCGGCGCATCAGAGGCCCAAGCGGTGGAACTAGCACGCAAAGTGCGCGGGCCGCTGGGCGTGCTGTTGAGCAATATGAATCTTTTCCGCACGGGGCAGATGGGGCGTCTGCCGGCCTCCCATCAGGCCGCCGTGGATGTCATGCACCGACAGCTTGAAGAACTCATCCAACTGATTGACAGCGTTGTCCCGCCGGATACAGGTGGGTTTTAATGCCCGTTTCTCATCTGCTGTCCTGCCCGGCTGAAGCAGGTGACCCGTGAGCGGAGAGCGTATTCTCGTCGTAGATGACAGCGCCCAGATACGCGATCTTCTGGCCGACACCGTGCTTGGGCCAGAGGGATACGTTGTTGATCTAGCACGCGACGGCGTCGAAGGGATGGCCGCGGCACTGACCCACTCACCTGACCTGATCATCACAGACCTCGCCATGCCTGAGATGAACGGGCTGGAGATGGTGGAGGAACTACGCAGGGCAGGCCATCAGTTCCCCGTGATCCTTATGACCGCGGAAGGCTCAGAAGATATTGCAGTACGTGCCTTGCGGGCGGGCGTGATGGATTACTTCGTCAAGCCCTTTGATCCAGAGGCCCTGCTGGAGGCTGTCAGGCGCGTATTGCGTGCCACACGTATCGGCGCCCTGCGGGCAGGAGTGCCCGATCAGCGCCGCTTACAGGCGCTTAATACGTTGATGGCGATTGGTAAATCGGTTACCGGTCTGCTTGATCTAGAGATGATTCTGGGCCGAGTGGTCGAAGCGGCAGTTTATCTCTCCGGAGCAGACGAGGGGACTTTGATGCTGGTTGATCCCAGCACAGGCGAGTTGTATGTCAGGGCGGCCAAGAACCTGGAAAGCGGCCTGCGCAACATGCGTCTGCCCGCCCAAGACAGCATAGCCGGACGGGTGATCAGTACGGGAGAGCCTATGCTGATCGGCGGGGCAGGGATGCAGAAGATCAAGACGCACTATCTGGTCCACAGTTTGCTGTATGTCCCCCTCAAAGTACAGAATCGCGTCATCGGGGTGCTGGGTGTTCACAACCGTATTGCTGACCGCCCCCTCTTGCCGCAGGACATTGGCATTGTCACTGCACTGGCTGATTATGCGGCTATCGCCATAGTGAATGCCCAACTCTACGAACAGAGTGAGACAGAGCGCACCAAGCTGGAACGAATCCTGCAACAGACACAGGATGCTGTTCTGGTGGTAGATTACGAAGGCCGGATCGTGCTGTGCAATCCGGCGGCACGTTCTGTGATCCAAGCAGGCGGCACTCAAGAGATCACAGGGCGCTGGCTGTCTGAGATGACTCAGAATCATGCCCTGCTAGAGCTGATGCGATGCGAACCCGGCAGTACCACAACAGCCGGGGAGATACAGCTAGAAGACAACCGCGTTTTGAGCGTTCACGTCAGCGAGATCAAGGGGCTGGGGCATGTGGCAGTGATGCATGACATCACCCACTTAAAAGAGCTGGATCGCATCAAGAGCGAGCTGGTGGATATGGTCTCCCATCAGGTCCGGTCGCCCTTGACAGCCATTTTGGCTTACATTGAACTGATCGCACGCACTGGTGAGATGAATGATCAGCAGAAGCAGTTTGCCGAGCAGGTCAAGCACAATGTCCGGCTGATCACTGAGACCATAACCGATCTGCTGGAGCTGGGACGCATAGAGGCAGGCATGGATCGCCAGCGCGAGGTACTGGACCTGTCGGAGGTGGCCAAGTACGCTGTAGACGCTCTCATGAACCGGGCTGAGATGAAGAACCAACATCTGATTTTGCGGGCTTCGGAGGATATACCGCCAGTGCTGGGCAATCTGGCACGCCTGCGGCAAATGCTGGTCAACCTGGTTGATAATGCCATCAAATACACCCCCGAAGGCGGTGCTATTCAGGTAGAGGTATTTGAGGAAGCGGGTCAGGCTGTTGTCCGCGTCACAGATACGGGCATTGGAATCCCGCTCGCTGACCAGCCTCACATCTTCGACAAGTTCTATCGGGGGAGCGCTGTGGCGGAGGAATACGAAGGTACGGGCCTTGGGCTGAGCATTGTCAAATCCATCGTGGATGCTCATAACGGCCGTATCTGGGTGGACAGCCAACCCGGCAGGGGAACCTCTTTCACAGTCGTGTTACCTGCGTATATAGGCACTCGCACTTAACGTGATAACTTGAGGCCAGCCGCAGAGCCGGCTGGCTGTGAGGATAGGGTGATGATCAAAGGATTAAGCCTTAGAGGATTGGGAGTCGGGGTCAGGGAACAGAGCAGGAAAGAGCAATCAGCGAGAGCCGCCGCGGGCGAGTCAGGCATGGGTGAGGATGAGTCTGCCCCGTGGGTGCGTGTGATCACAGTGGACAACCCGGCTCAGGCTGTGATCACAGTAGCTCGTCTACAGGATGAAGGTATTCCTGCACGCACCCAAAGAGAGGCTGTCAGTCAAGCTATCCCGGTCGCTGTGGGGCCGCTGGCTGAGATTCACATTCTCGTACCAGAACCCATGCTAGAGAAAGCATGCCTGTTTCTCGAAAGGCTGGCTTCCTCCAAACGAAGGCACAGACCAAAGAGGACGGCTGGCATCCTCCGCGCCCGGCGAATTGGGTTCGGGCATGGCGGCTCAGGCGAGGCGTGAGACAAGACTCATGGCAAAGAAACTGAACCATTCCATCACGGATGTAACGGGGATTCTGGTAGGACACGCACAGGACCTGCAAGCGATCACTGGATGTACGGTGGTCCTCTGCAAGGAGGGGGCAGTTGGGGGGGTATCCCAGTATGGGGGAGCGCCCGGCACCCGTGAGACTGATCTGCTCCACCCCTTGCATATGGTCGAGAAGGTTCACGCCGTGTTATTGGCAGGCGGCAGTGCCTACGGCCTTGATGCCGCCAGCGGTGTGATGGCCTATCTAGAAGAACAACGGGCCGGCTTTGACGCAGGTGTAGCGCGAGTGCCGATTGTGCCGGCGGCGATCCTGTTCGATCTGGCTATCGGCTCTGCCTCCGTGCGGCCGGATGCCAAGATGGGACGAGCCGCCTGCGAGGCCGCAACCGACGGCCCGATTGAGCAGGGCAGTGTCGGAGCGGGGACCGGCGCCTGCGTGGGAAGCATATTTGGCCCCTCCTTCCAGATGAAAGGCGGGATCGGAACGGCCAGCATTGATCTCGGCGGCGGGCTGATCGTAGGGGCGCTGATTGCCGTGAATTGCTTCGGTGATGTGGTTGACCCAGACACAGGCCGGATCATTGCAGGGGCACGCAAGCCGCCTAAAGGGGAGACATTCGCTGACACGCTGGAGACACTGCGTTCATTCGTGGGCAAAACGGTGATGCGCTTTGCCGCCCGCAACACTGTGATCGGTGTCGTGGCAACCAATGCCAAGCTCAACAAAGAGCAGACAAACAAGGTGGCCCAGATGGCCCAAGACGGGATCGCGCGGGCCGTACGGCCTGCTCATACCATGTTTGACGGGGATACCCTCTTTGCACTGGCAACCGGGAAAAAGTCGGCTGATGTGAACTTGATAGGCGCTTACGCGGCAGAGGCTGTTGCGCAGGCCATTATCAATGGGGTTCGGATGGCATCTTCGCTTGGCGGGCGGCCTGCCGTACAGGATTTCGTTTAGTCCAGCCGCTTGCTCTACCCGTCTGTGTGGACTATCATCTGCCAATGATCATCCTACAATGCAGGGCACTGCATGTTTTTGGAACTGGTGGATGAGACTGGTGGATGAGACTGCCAATGATCATCCTACAATGCAGGGCACTGCATGGGCGAGTCGGTTAAACATCCTCCCAATCGGGATGCGCCGCTGGTTGGACGCGAGGTGGAAGTAGAAACCATCCGCGCATGCCTGCACAGCCTGCCTCAAAAGCAGGGCAAGGTGTTGGCGCTTCGGGGCGAGGCAGGAATAGGTAAAACGCGGTTAGCCCGCACCGCGATAGAGGAGGCCCGCCTTGCGGGGGCGGTCACAGCCTTTGCCCCCTGTCGGGGGAGTGTCAACCACCCTTATCAGCCTCTGACTGAGCTGGCCTACGGCCTGCTGGGTATTGACCCCGCACTTTCCTCTGAGGCCCAAAGAGCGCGTGTCGAAAAAGTGCTTGCCTCCCTCCGCCTGAGCACGTTACTGCCAATCTTCATCAGATTGCTGGGTCTGCCCTCTGTAGCGGTTGAGGATGCTCCGACCGCCGGCGCCTCCCAGCCAAGACCAGATGGGGCCAGCCAGACGATCACACGCTGGCCGGGGCTATTTCAGGAACAGACAGTGGCTGGTCTGGCAGAGCAGGTAAACCTCGGAGAGGCACTAGGGGAAGTAGTGCGTGCCTTCGGCGCACAGGGTCACATGGTTGTGCTGGCTTTCGACGACATTGATCAAGCCGGTGACTTGACACGTGCCGTCTTCCTGCACCTGCAGGGAGGCATCCAATCAAGGCCTGTGTTGTTGATCGTGACGACCTCACCGGACATCTTCCCCGAACTTGGGTTGTCCCCGGACACTATGTTCCTTGATCTCTCCCCTCTGCCGCGTGACGATATTCTGGCGCTAGGCGAGGCATTTTTGGGAGCGGAGAGTTTATCCCCCTCTCTGGCCAATCTGCTGTGGGAACGTTCGCAAGGGCGCCCCTTGTTTGCCCAGATACTGGTCAACGGACTCCATCAGATCGGGCAGGTCACCATAGACGAGGCAGTCGGGGAAGCCTGTCTTTGTGATAGCAGATTGACGGCTGAATTACCCGACATCATTGCGGCCCACCTCAACAGCCTCCCGCAGAGTCAGCAGGACACCTTGCGTTGCGGGGCCATTCTGGGGGACGGCTTCCGTATGGGAGCACTTGGTACATTGCGGGGACAGTTACGGAGCGACGAACTGTATGATGAGCTGGCTGAGCTGGTCAGATCAGGCTGGCTGGAACATAGCGGCAGGGGGCGCAATACCCTCTATCGGTTTGCACACCCGCTGGTACGTGACGTCTTGTATGAGAGCATCCCTACAGAGGAACGGATCAGACTTCACACCCGCGCAGGGGACTATTACGCTGTGCCGGCAACAGGCCGGAGATTACGCACCGAAAACGCGCTCTATCACTACTTCAAGGCCAACAATCCGGCTAAGGCTCTTACCGTCCTCGATTTGGCACTGATGGAAGCCCGCAAAACCGCCGACCTGCCCCGAATGACGGCACTGTATCGGCAGGGTATTGATATTGCCGCAACGGATGCATCATTAGCAGAGAAACAAAAAGAGATGTGCGAGGCATTAGGCGACCTGCATGCCTCTATGGGCGACTATACGCAGGCCGCCAAGTGCTATGCAGAGATCGGGCCTGTTCCCGGCGCACTGAGCCTGATGGGGAAATGGGGATTGGTACTGCTGGCAAGCGAGCCGGAGAAGGCCGTATCTATTCTAGGGCAGGCCGCGCCCCTGATCTCTTACGAGTATCCGGAGGACCTGCGCTGGAGATTGGAAGCAGGGCTGGTCTGGGGGCTGACGCTTGTCGAGCGCCACTATGAGGCTGTCCGTCATTGCCGCGACGTGCTGGGCACGCTGAGCGAGATGGTTGGTTTTGGAGCGGCCCGTACCCTGATGCGTGCTATGCTGGGGATGGCATTGTTTTATCAAGGCGATTCGCTCGAAGCTGCCCCTCACCTTGAGTCGGCACGGGCGGGGTGGAGCGCAAGGGGTGAGCTGGAGGGAGTTGCCTTCATCAATCAGGTCGTAGCCGGAGTGTCAAAGGCAGAGATCACGCTGGCATGGCTACGCTGGATACTCCCTCCTCTGCTGAGCAAAACGCTCACTCTATAACTGACAATCCCTCTACTTTCACTCAACCACAATCTCAGCCAGCAGCAAGCGGTCACCGACCGGTTGGCCATTCAAGGTGATCGGAAGGCGGTTGCCCTCGCTGTCGTACAGCCCGATCATCAAACGGTAGATACCTGGGGGCGAATCGAGCGGCAAAACCAAGCCGTGATTGTCAGCCACCCTCTGCCCGACCACCCACCCATCTGTGGGGGCGAGATTGCCGCCTGGCTCGCCGTCATGCTGAGCGGCGATCACATCGCTGTCTGGCCTGTACAGATGAACAAAGACGCGGTAACGTACAGCTGGCGGCTGTTCAGCCGTCCAGAACAACGTCACACCTAGCGCCTCGCCTGCCGTGAGGGTGGTTGTGCTAAGGGTAAAACCTTCCAGCACAATTGAGCCGCCAAAACGCGCTCCGCTTGGCGTCTGTATCTCAGAGGCGGCTTGAGCCGGAATGACATAGCGCACAAGCCGCACATGTCCATACCATTCGTCGCTGACGACAAAGGCACGCTCTGCCAGCGTCCCGGCCACGACTCCTTCCGGGTCTTGCTCCTGTTCCCCATAATAGACAACATAGAGGCGCTCATTCTCACGAATCAAGCGGGCTAATGTCTCGTCAGTGTGTTCGTTTGGCAAGGGGACAATATTGATGCCAGGGAAGTAGTAGGAAAAAAGCCCGTACTGCCCTGGCGCGTCAAGGATGACCACTGCATCCGGCCCGGCCTCAGACAGGATACGCTGTGCGATCCCACGGTAATCGTCACGGGCATAGTCCGGATTGGCATACAGGTTACGTAACCCCGTTATCACAGGCACAAGACTGCTGACAGATAGGATAACTATGATCACGCGCGTCAGGGCCGCACCAAGCGGATTAGAGCCAGCTATAGGCCTCCCCAGCCGAAATCCCAGCACGACTCCCCGTGCGGCCAGAATCCACAGCGGCAGACTGCACGGCAGGAAGAAGCGGAGGAACGGCTCGCGGATCACCCCCATCATCAGGGGGATGGCGACTGGCACCAGTAACCACATCAGGGCCAAGCCTGCACGTTCAGAGAAACGCAGAGGATGTCCGTCGTCTTCCACTGGCGGAAACAGGCCAACCCCCACCAGCAAGGCCAACGGGATCAATCCAATCTGCGCGGCCTCCAGCGGAGTGGTAGTACCGTAAGCGAGCGTGCTGACCAACTGCATCAGCGCCACATTCTGGGGTGCAACGCGCGGGTAGGTCGTCAACTGCCGGTACGCAGGCGGCAACCACGGCGCATACAACAACAGGGTAGCGATCTGTAAACCCGCCCAAAGCGTCAGCACGCTCAGTTTATGGCGCCGCCGGCTCAACCAGAGCAGGAAGGCCAGCGTCTCGCCTACGATAACAAACGGAAATGTATAGTGCGTATACAGCCCAGCCGCATTGACCAACACATACGCCGCTCCAAGCCAAAAAGCACGACGTAATGGGCTGTCTTGTTGGCCTGCTCTATTCAGGGTAGAGAGTATGAGCACCGTGAGCAGGGTCGAGGACGCGCTGAGCGCCTCTAGCAGTGCATACATGCGGACTTCCTGCCCGTACCAGATGTGGAACGGGTTGACAGCCACAAACAGCGCCGACCAGACCCCTGTGGAACGGTCAAACAGATGTGCCCCAACAGCATAGACCAATGCGACTGCCAGCACACTGAAAAGGGCAGAGAACATGCGCAGTGCCAGCTCACTGCTACCCGTCAGGTCCTGCCAGCCGGCAAGCAGAAGATAATAGCCCGGCGGGTGAATATCAGCGGCGGCATCACGGAGAATCTGCCCCGCTGTTGCGCGGGCCTCGCCAAGTGATACGCCTTCATCGTACCATAGCGACTGGGCATCTATGCGGTAGAAACGCAGTCCAGCGGCTAAGATCAGGGCCAAAGCCAGTACAGGCAGTAACCATGCAGGGGGTCGGCGAAGGGGGGTCTTCTGGCTAGAGGGCATCAGACGACCTCCGGTTCTCTCCTCCGCGGGTGGTTGAGTCAGCCTGCCGCCGCCGGCGCCTGTACACCCAGAACACCCCTCCCCCTGCCAGCACGCCCGCTGTCAGCAACAGGACTGCCGGCAGGTTGAGGACATCATCCCGTACAACGATACGGCTGATGACAGCCCCATTAAGCGAGAAATATTCGGCTGTATGCCTGCCGCGCGGCCCACGCCAGACGATCTCTCCACTACAGGCTGTCGCCTGAATCAGCCGGCCATCAACCGAGAGCGAAGCACCACAGAGTGCATCACGGGCAGGCCCTTCGTAACGGATCGTGAGCGACGTGCCCGCAAAAGAGAAGGAGGTTAAGCCGTCATGTTGAGTGACAGCCCAGTGGTCGGCTGTATGGTTGCCCCGATACATGACAGGTGTCTGGTGAATGTATTCCCTCATGGAATCATAGACGGGCATCAAGGTAAAATCCGGTGCGGCCATCTGGAAGTATGCCTCCGGACGGCGCTCAGAAAGCCACTGATCATCAGCCCGCTTGAAATACCAGAAGGCGATCACGCCCACCCACGGCCATTCCTCTTGAGCACGCTGATAGGCTAGCGGCGCATAACGGGCCTGTTGTTCAAGAGATACCCGACCGTAACGCGGTTCAACATCCTCTGGGGCGGCATTCCAATTCATTTCGCTGATCCAGATCGCCTTATCAGCATCCCCATTGCGAACCATGATGTCACGGATAAACTCGACACGGGCGTAGTTGACGATTAGAGGGCGCATTCGGTGATCAGTAGGGCCTGACCACAAGCCATAGCCCTGCATTGAGAGAATATCGAAGCATTCACCTGCACCGGCATCATACATGCGCTGTAGGAAGAGGTAGTCGTTAAAGTTACGCCCGGACAATTCAGCGTTAGGCGCCAGCGCTCCGCTCAGGACCACTGCTTCCGGGTCCACCGCCTTGATAGCATGATAGGCACGGCATAGGAGGTCAGTGTACTGTTCGGGGCTGACGTTCTGCTCGCCCCACTCAGGGTAGATGTTGGGTTCGTTCCAAATCTGGTAATAGCGTATCCGCCCCTGATAACGCTCAGCCAGCAATGCCGCAAAACGGGCGTAATCATCATAGTCATCCGGTGGGGCAAATGTACCCATTGCATCCCCTGCGGCGCGGCTCCAGGCCGGCGGGCTGGTGATACGGGCAATGATCTCCAGCCCATATCGTTCAGCCAGATCAACGATGTGGTCATATTTAGCCCATGCGTCAATGCCGGCAGGGTCGTTGCGCCGGTCAATGAAATCCCCGCGCCCATGAATCTCAATGTCCTGCCATGAGAACTCCTGCCTGATCCAGTGGAAGCCTGCCTCAGCGATCAAGCGTACTTGTTCCTCACGCTTGGCAAGCTCAACCTCCTGATGCAGGAATGTATTGATACCAAAGGGGTTGACACCGGCATACTCGACCGGTGCATAGGGTTGGAGATCGAGAGGCGGATAAGTCAGGTTGAGCGCCAGTTGTGCCAGGCCGCTAGCCTGAGAGGCCAGCTCTTCCTCGCCAGTCAGCTCAAAGGCACGCTCACGGAGCGCCTCGCGCGACTGATAAGCGATCAGCCCCAGTGCGGTAACCAGCAGGATAAAAAGAAGGTAAAGCAGAACTTGTTTCTTCATCAGAGATTATGACGGCTTCCGATTTGGGATTATACCCTCCCACAGCAGTACAGGGAAAACGGAGGAAGGGCGGCACAGGAGGATAATTTTGCGACCTGTTTTTGAACAGAGGCCGCGAATGGGGTAAGATTACGAGCCTGAAAGAGACCCAGAGAGGTATAAGCATCATGAAAGTTATCCTGTTACAAGACCTCTATAAGAAGGGGGTAGCGGGCGAGGTAGTGGATGTTGCCCCCGGCTTTGCACGTAACTACTTAATTCCGCGGGGTATAGCGGTCAAGGCCACACCCGGCGCACTGCGGCAGGCAGAGAACCTCCGCAAGCGGGCGGCTATTCGTCGTGCCGAGCGTGAGCATGAATTCGGCAAGCTGGCCGAGCAGATAGAAGGGCTGAAACTCTACTTTGGTGTCAAGGCAGGTGACAGAGGCAAGCTGTATGGCTCGGTGACCTCTGCTGATATTGCCGAGAAGCTAAAAGAACAGCTTGGACTAGAGATTGACCGCCGTCGTATTGGGGATCGTCCTTTGCGTGAACTGGGGGAGTTTGCTGTCCCAGTCCGTCTGGACGCGGGATTAGCCCCTCAGTTGAAGGTGATCGTCTTTCGGGAAGGGCACGATCCGCGTGAAGCCGCCCCGGCAGAAACGGCGGTAGCACAGGCCGATGAGGGGGCAGGCGCTTCTGAACCTTCAGCTTCGGCTGAGTCAGAGGCAGGCGAGTAGCTGTCCTGCACACTATATTGACGTTCCGGCATACCGGCAGGTAATCATAAGCCAGCGGCCTGTCAGCCGGTGGCTCTTTGCGCTGTGAGAATAACCAGTGGCAGTCGGAGATTTGCAATCCTTAGGGCAGATGCTGCGTCAGGCCCGTGAAGCCCGCGCCCTGACGCTGGAAGAGGTCGAGACCCAGACACGCATACGCGTCAAATATCTGCAGGCGCTAGAGAATGGTGACCTGAGCGTCCTGCCATCTGCAGCACACGCCAGAGGATTCCTGCGGAATTATGCCCAGTTCCTGCGGCTGGATGCCAACGCTATCCTTGCCCGGTTTGGTGAACTAAGCGGGTCGGCGACAAGGCCAATGACTGTGCCGGCGGCGGCCCAGCCTCGCACAGCGCCGCCGCCCTACCCTGCCACCCCGGCCGCACCCAGCACCTCTCCAGCGCCTGTGCAACCCAGAAGGCCGGTTTACATTCCACCCAGCCAGAGGGTCGGGCCAGCGGGCCCCGTCACACAGCCTGCCATGGCAACAACTCCTCTGCCGGCAGAGGCCGTCGAGGAATTGCCCGCCCCGAAGCCGGCTACCCTGCCAAGGCGCATCCTGCATTCCAATATCTTTGTGGCGGCTGTCCTGCTGAGCGGGCTTGCTCTTATCCTGTGGTGGACAATCGCTCAGCTCAGTAAGCTCTCGATAGAGACGCTTGCACCGACGCCCCAAGATGTCAGCCTTCTAGGGCAACTAGCAGGCAGTGCAACCTTCGAGCCAACCCCAACGTTTCAGCCTACCTCGACACCAACGCTTGCGGTCGGGCCGCAAATCCTTGACCGCGTCCTGCTGACCATTGAGGTTGAACAGCGCAGTTGGGTCCGCATCATCGTGGACGGACAGGTTACCTTCGAAGGTCAGGCTGAGCCGGGCATGGTCTTGCGATATGAAGGGATGCAATCCATCCGGGTTCTGGGGGGCAACGGGGCCGGTCTGATGGTCACGTATAACGGTATGGAGATTGGGCCGCTGGGGCAACGGGGCGAGGTCGTGGAGCGTATATTCACCCCCTCGGAGCAGATCACGCCAACCCCCACACCGACGGTGACGCCAACCAACACAAGTGTCCCTACTCCTACCCCCCGCATCCCAGCGACACCTACCCCTCGTTAGTTAAAGTAAGCGGTTTGCGACCGCAAAAGAGGAAGCGCTAGTGAGCAAACGAGAGCATGTGTATTACCTCTCAAGCCTAGGGTGTGCCAAGAACACCGTCGACTCGGAGGGCATGGCACAGCTTCTCGCTAGAGCAGGGTATCAGGGGACAGACAGGCCGGAGAAGGCCAGCGTCTTGATCGTGAATACCTGCGGCTTCATCGAGCCTGCCCGGCAGGAGAGTATTACTGTCCTGCGTGATCTAGCCGCCCGTAAAGGCCGGCATCAGCTACTGATCGCCGCCGGCTGTCTGGCCCAGCGTTACGGCGCGATCCTCTCTCAAGAAGTTCCCGGACTGGACGGCGTGCTTGGCACACGCCGTTGGATGGACATCCTCGACTTGATCGAGAGGCTGAGAAAACGACCGCATCCCGAACCGCTCTATCACTTGCCGGATGAGGCCTTGACTGTCGGCAGGGATGAGAAGGGGGTCTTACGGGCGGCAATTCAGGGGGCCAGCGCCTATCTCAAGATCGCTGACGGCTGTCGCCGCCCCTGTGCCTTCTGTGCCATTCCATTGATCAAAGGGACTCATGTCAGCCGTCCGCCCGATGTGATCATCTCAGAAGCCGCCCGCCTGAATGATCTGGGCATCAAAGAGATAATCCTGATCTCGCAGGATACAACCGACTACGGTCACGATCTGGGCATGCAGGATGGACTGGCCATCCTGTTGGAACGCATCCTGACAGCCGCCCCAGATGTGCCATGGATCAGGGTGATGTACGCTTACCCCGGCTATGTGACCCCACGCCTAATCGAGGTAATGGCAACTCATGAACGTATCCTGCCGTACCTCGACATACCGCTCCAACATGGGAATCGAGAGGTCTTGAAGCGGATGCGGCGGCCTGCCAACCTCGAATGGGTTTATGAGACAGTCAGCAGATTACGTCAGGCCATGCCGGAGATCGCTATCCGCACCACTTTTATCGTTGGCTACCCCGGCGAGACAGAGAAAGAATTCGAGGACCTGCTTGAGTTTGTGCGTGATCTGCGCTTCGACCGGGTGGGCGTTTTCACCTATAGCTACGAAGCCGGCACGCCTAGTGCCGAGTTACCTGATCAGGTCCCGGAAGAGATCAAAATTGACCGCCGGGATCGTCTGATGCAGGTACAACAGGACATCTCCCTTCAGCGCAACCAGCTATTTATGGGGCAAACCCTGCCCGTGCTGGTGGAAGGATATGGGGATGGGCTGAGTATAGGACGCTCATTCCGGGATGCGCCAGAGATAGACGGGCTGGTGATCGTTGAAGAGAAATTACCGATAGGGGAAATTGTGCCGGTGCTGATCACTGGCGCCATGGTGTATGATCTGGTTGGTACGGTTAAAAACGATTTGGCAGTTACTCATCCAAGCAGGTTCAACTTCAGGCAGTCAGGTTTGGATTAGTGGTTAGCCGTGTTTAGTATAGCGCGTTACTTTAGAAACTTTGATTATGTCCTGCTGGTGGTCACGATTATCTTGATCATCTTCGGAGTCATGATGATCGCCAGTGCCACCCGTGATGTTGCCAGTCTGGCTGACCGCGTGAACAGCCAGATTCTGTATGGCATTGTCGGCATAGGTGTAGTCTTTGTAGTGGCCGCCATAGACTACCGTCTGCTGACCAGCACTTATCTCTGGATATATGGTATCGTGGTGCTGTTGCTGGGTATTGTGGGCCTGCTGGGCACAGAGGGCGAAGCAGGCGCTCAGAGCTGGGTTAACTTAGGTGTAGCCGGATTCCAGCCCTCCGAGCTGGCCAAGATGTTGCTGATTGTCGTTCTTGCCCAGCAACTGGCGCTGAATGCGGAGAAGATCAAACGGCTTCCTACCGTGCTGATCTCGCTGGCGTTTGTGTCTGTGCCGGTGTTCTTCATTTTTATCCAGCCCGATCTGGGCATCAGCGTGCTTGTGCTGGTTGTGTGGTTCGTTATGGTGTGGAGTGCCGGCATGCAGTGGCGGCATATCGCCCTGCTCATCGTAGCCGCGCTGATCATCCTCCCCATCCTCTGGACGCAGATGGAGGATTATCAGCGCTCGCGCATTGCCGTTTTCATTAACCCAGAGGCGGATCGAGATGCTTACTTCAACATTCAGCAGGCCCTGACAGCCATAGGCAACGGCGGGTTGCTGGGACGCGGCTATATGCAAGGCTCGCAAAGCCAACTTCGCTTCTTGCGTGTGCGGCATACTGACTTCATCTTCGCGGTGGTAGCCGAGGAATTCGGCTTTGTAGGGGCAATAACGGTTCTCATCTTGATCACCATCGTGATCATGCGAATCCTGCGGGCGGCACGCTTATCGCCTGATCTAGCAGGCAGTCTGATCTGCTATGGTGTTGCTACTGTGATCTTCTTCCAGACGCTTGTCTCAATCGGCATGAACGTCCGCCTGTTGCCTGTAACAGGATTAACACTGCCGTTCATCAGTTCGGGCGGCAGTTCGTTGGTCACCCTTCTGTTTGGGATCGGGTTGGTCGAGAGTGTGGTCCTGCGGCACAACCCGCGCGACTTATAAGCAACTGATAACCCCATTAAGGAGAGAGGCCCCTTGTCAGACACATCTCATCAGGCTGTGCGTGTCCGCTTTGCCCCCAGCCCGACCGGCTACCTTCATATTGGCGGGGCGCGCACGGCCCTATTTAATTGGGTGTTTGCACGCAAGCACAACGGAGTCTTCATCCTGCGCATTGAGGACACCGACCAGACACGCTATGTCCCCGACTCTGAGCAAGACATCAAAGATAACCTGCGCTGGCTGGGTCTGCACTGGGATGAGGGGCCGGATGTGGGGGGGCCGTATGGGCCTTACCGGCAGTCTGAGCGGGCCGAGCTTTACCGCGAGTGGGCGAACTGGCTGGTAGATCATGGCTTTGCTTACCGCTGTACCTGCCCGCCGGAACGCCTGGAACAGGTACGCGAGCAACAACGGCAGGCAGGCCAGAAGCCGGGCTACGACCGGCACTGCCGGGACCTGAACTTGGGGCCTGACGCCGGCCCGCATGTGATCCGTTTCAAGATGCCAACCGACGGCGAGACAGTTGTGAACGACCTCATCCGCGGCCCGATTGTCTTCCAAAACGCGGAACTCGAAGACTTAGTGCTACTCAAGTCTGATGGACTGCCGACCTACCACCTTGCCAATGTAGTAGATGATCACTTCATGGCTGTCAGCCATATCATGCGGGCAGATGAGTGGATCGCCTCGGCACCGTTACACTGGCAACTTTATCACGCCTTTGGGTGGGAGATGCCCGCGATTGCTCACCTCCCTGTGATCCTCAGCCCCAGCGGGAAGGGGAAGCTAAGCAAGCGTGATCAAGCCTTCCAGGACGGGCAGGTCAAGGTATTGGTGCAGGTACGCGAATTCAGGGAAGCGGGCTATCTGCCAGAAGCGGTGGTTAACTTTTTAATGAATGTCGGCTGGGCCTTCGGTGAAGACCGGGAGGTCTTCTCGGTAGAGGAGGCTATTCCCCGCTTCCGGCTGGAGGACATCAACCCGGCACCGGGCCGCCTGCCTTATGAGAAGCTGGAATGGCTGAACGGCGTCACCATTCGTTCCCTGCCGTGTGCCGAACTGGCCAACCGTATCAAGCCTTTTTTGGAAAAGGCAGGATTGAGAGTTGACACCGACCGCCTGCTGAAGGCCACGCCGCTGATACAGGAGCGGATTAAGACACTGAGTGAAGCTGTGGACATGATCGGCTTCCTGTTCAGGGAAGAGATCGAGGTCAACCCCGCAGAACTCATCCAGCCCAAAATGGACTCCCAGAGTACTGCTCAGGCACTTCAGTCTGCTTACAGCACACTCGCCGGGCTGGCCGATTTCTCCCATGAGGTACAGGAGAAGGCTCTCAGGGAGCTGGCAGAACAGCTTGGGTTGAAGCCGAATCAGCTTTTTGGTACGTTGAGAATCGCCGTCACCGGCCAGCGTGTCTCACCGCCGCTGTTTGAGACAATGGAAATTCTAGGGCGGGATACAGTCCTCCATCGCATCCGGACAGCTATAGACCTGCTGGGAGCTTGAGATCGGCCTCCCTCAGCGGCAGCCGGCCAGCTTATTTCTCAGCCGTTGCCGGCGATGGTATAAAGCACTAAGGGTCTGGACACGCCGCGGGCCGGGCCTCCATGTTTCGGCAAGGCTGATCCCCGCCTCCGTCCAAGACAAGGCAAGGGGCAGATCAACCATATGCCATTCATAGTATTTGGCCAGCTCCTCATGAGCGAGCGTGTCTATCCTGAGGTCTGCCAGGCTGACCCACAACGGCACAGCTTCATGCCGGCGTCCCAGCGACTTGAGCAGGCTGGCCAGACCATAAAGCGCCTCATAGCGGGTTTGCAGATCAACCGTCTCGTTGATCACAGAACGATAAGCCGCTTCGCATTGACTATACATCCGCTGATTGAAATACCATCGGGCCAAGCCGATCCGATCATCCGCTGGAAGGGAAGGGTCGGCAGGCCGCATAGCCGCCTTGCTAACAGCCGCCCCCAACACAACCATAGACAAGATGTCTATCTCATTATGGTGAAGAACACGTGCCATCTCGCGGGCATCGCCGGTGCGAAGGTAATCCTGATAGAGAGAGGGGATCAGATAGCCGGGAACGTCAGCTTGAGGACGCTTCACACCCAACACCTCTGCCTCAAGCACCCTGAGGGCACAGGAATACAGCCGCCGCCGCCACAGGCGGCGGGCAGGCGGGAGCAGGTCAAGGTTGGGCAGACTACTCAGGGGTGCAGGCTTGCGAGCAAGAACACACCGGCTGGTAAGGATGGGGACATCAAAATTGCGCCCGTTGAAGGTCACCAGCCCGGCGGCTAGCCGGAGCGTCTCAAGCAGTAGCTCCAGCATGGCGTGTTCCTCTGCCGGGTCCCGCAGAAACCACTGACGGATTTCAAACTGCCCGTCAGCGTTGAAAAAGCCTACCCCGACTAGAAAAGCCAGCGCCCCCCCGATCCCAAGACCTGTTGTCTCAATATCCAGGAAGATCAAACGGCGTATATCGGCAAGGCCGAATACTTCATTGCGGCCTACAAGGCTCAGCAGGGCCGAGTCCTGATCGAGCCAGTCGGCCAGCCTGAATGATCCGTGTTGGGTATCCGGTGCGTAGAGACGCGTCAGTTGGAAGCAGGGGCCGGATGCTGTCTCACAGACCTGCCCCGGCACCAGCGCCTCAATTGCCATACGAGGGCGAACAGGCGGGCGGGATATAAACTCCCTGCCGGATACCACCCCCAAGCGGTTCAGACGGCGGCGTAGATCGGCCAGCGTTGAAGAGGAGGGCTGTGAAGAAGATGTGATCTTATGGCTATGCTCATCATCCACAGGCTGTCTCTCCCCGCCGCTGTAGCTCCCTTGATATTTTGGAGTGTGAGAAATGTCACCCTGATACTGTGAAATATGTAACTATTGTCGGGGCCGTATATCTCTTAGTATACCTTATGGAGACAAGATAACGCTCATCGCTGTCTCCTCCTTTGGCGAAGGCCCCCGCCGGGTTTCCCCCTCACACCCGGCGGGAGCTTGTTTTATACCTCAGCAACGTGTGCCGCACGCCCTCGTCTTTGTCTTGATAGACAGGAAGCGTTATTATTCACCCCTGTAAGCTAGCAAACAAAGGACGACCCATGAAGTCACTAAAGAGCATCATTATTGCCGTGACAACAGTGGCCTTATTCGGTCTGGTATTTACGGTCACACCGACACAAGCGGCGCCCGCCGAACAAACTAACCTGCTGACCAACCCCAGCTTTGAGGGCGGCACGTATTCCCATGCCGCCGGACAAGTGCCAAACGGCTGGTCGCCTTGGTACGATGAGGCTCGTGTGGACAACTGCCGCTACTTCCGACCCAACTATGAACTGGAGCCTCATCCTCCCCATGTCCACTCTGGGACATACGCCGCGCGTATGTGGACAGCCTACCAGGGGCATCGGGGGGGGTTATACCAGACCGTCAACGCCACGGCTGGGACAAATTACCGCTTCACGATTTACGGCTTTGCATGGTCAACCGATAATCCGCAGGTGGATACCCCCTCGACTTCCACTTCCGCAATGGCAGTAGGCATTGACCCTACCGGCGGGACAAACCCGTGGGCTTCCACTGTCATTTGGTCTGCCGACGCCACCGTCATGGACAGGTATCAGCTCTTCTCGGTGGAAGCTGTTGCGCAGGGGAATAAGATCACCGTCTTCACCCGCAACAACCCAACCTGGTGTGTAGCCCGCAACGATGCCTTTTGGGATGATGCTACGCTGACCGCGACCGGCCAGACCGGCCAGCCTACTCCTATGCCCGGCCAAACCGCACAGCCGCCAAGCCAGCCCACTCAGCCCCCCTCCAGCGGGGTGGCCGCCGGCTCGATCATTCCCTCCACACCTAACGCGGATGGTTCAATTGTCCACATTGTCAGCGCAGGGGAAACATTGATCGGGATCGCCGTGACCTACAACGTCACATTGGACGAGATCCGTCAGCTCAACAACCTGACATCAGACGTGATCATCGTGGGACAGCGCCTGCTCATCCGACCGCCGCAAGCAACCGCCACGCCTGTGCCGCCAATCCCCACACCAACGCCGGAGGGAGGAGCACAACCTGCCCCTACCGTGCCGCCACAGGGCAACGGCACAATCTGTGTGTTGAGCTATCAGGACGCCAATGCCAACGGCTTCCGTGAGGCGGGCGAGCTGGGCGTAGCTGGTATCACCTTCACCGTCAGCAACGAGACACAGGTCGTTTCAACCTTTACCACAGACGGGTCTATTGAGCCGCACTGCTTTGCCGATCTCACACCGGGAACATACATTGTCACATGGGTTGGGGACGCCTACCTCCCCACAACCGATCAGAGCTGGGCTATCAGCCTTGAGGCAGGGGCAACCGTCAGCCATGAGTTTGGGGCACAGCCCATCGGGGCATCCGCTCAGAGCACAGGAGGGAGCGCGGGAACCGGCGGGGGTATGCCCACGTGGCTCATTGCGTTACTCGGCTCGCTGGGAGCGATCCTGTTGGTAGGCGGCCTGGGTGTGGCGGCTTATTTCCTGATACTCCAACGCAGGCAGATTTAGAGGTCAGCCCGCAAGACCCAAAAGGCATGACCAGAAGAACAGGATGGTCATGCCTTTTGTTTTCTACCGCCACGGCAGGCAGGAGACTGACTCAGCGGGTCGTCACGGTCTTTGCCTCAGAGGATCGAGCGGACACAGGCGGCCCTTCGGCATGATGGAAGAAGGCCCACGTGACCGCAATGGCAACCATATACAGAAACGAGGTGGTCAGGAAGACCGGCACAAAGCCGAATTCGCCGTAAGTAGTCTGAAACCAGCCGCTTAGATAAGGGCTGAAAGCCCACCCGAATTGGAATGAGACGCTGTTCAAGCCGGCGGCAAGAGCCTGCAAGCCGGGCTGGACACTTTCAAGGATGAATGTTTGATAGACCGGGCCGCTGAGGTTCATCAAAGCCAGACGGAACAAATAGGCTACAGCGGCAATAGCAAACCAAAGCGGAAGGTTAGCCCTGCCCCCCGGTACGATCCACGCCGCCAGCCCTAACGTCAACAGGAAAGGCACAGAGAGAGCCTGTGTGACCACAACCGTGTTGATCTTGCCCAGACGATCAGCGATTGGCGGCGCCAGAAATTGGGCAACAGCCATGGTCAGCGCGCCCATTGCAAATAGAGTGCCGATGGTTGAGTCACTGCGACCGAATACATGCCGGTAATACACATTCATAAAAGGCATCATCAGGCCTGCCCCCAGCCCGATGATGAAGTTGGGCGTCAAAAGCTTGATGAGCTTTCCCGCATGTTGCTGGAGTTGAGACCAAGGCATCTCAACCTTGCGGACGGCATCGGCGGCTGTCGGACGGATCAACAAGAGAGGGCCTATCGCCAGCATAGATACGATAACCATGCTCCCCAGTGCCAACTGATAGGCCAGCGTATCGGTTGGCATGGCGCCGACTATTCCACCCAACCATGTAGGCAGAAATCCCCCTAGCATGTTGCCCACAAACTCAGCCGTGGTCATCATGCCAAAATTGAAGCTGAAGACATACTGACGCTCATCTGGTGAGGTGTTGTCCATCAGGAAGGGAGCTACTGTCACCTGACGGGCGCTCATCGCCAGCCCGGCGATGACATTAAACAGAATCAGGAATGGCCGGTAGGGTAACAGCACGAAACCAACAAAGGCCAGCGTGCTGATCAGGCCGGTGATAACCATAATGTGTTTATGAGAAAAACGATTTGCCAGATAGGCCGCCGGAATGGCCATCATCAGCGAGGCCAGCGATGACATGCTGGTCAGCAGTCCAAGGAACTGCTCATCGTACCCCCCAAGGCTGAGCACGTAGAAGTTGAACAGGAGACGGAATACGCCAAATGTCAGGCCGGTCAGGCCGCTGTACAGCAACACTTTTCTGGCGTTAGGAGTGAACAGCTTCAGCTTTTGCGCATAGACGCGAAGGCCGCTCTGTGTGCGATCAAGCCGCGCCATGTTGTTTCAGAACACCTTTCTCTCGTCATAGGGTGGACAGACAAAGGACGAGCGGGGGCAAGTATAACGCTGGTCAACTGCACGGGACCAGATACCCGCCCTGTTGCAAGGGAAATGTTATACAGGGAGGAATCTACCACGCTCAGCGCACGTCATGCCATGTCGTGGAGACTTCCTTTGTGCCATACTTAATGGCACGCAACAGGGCATCCTGATCAACCGGCACACTGTAGATGCGCACCCCTGTTGCATGGGCAATGGCGTTGCAGATGGCAGGCATGGTAGCAATGGAAGGCAGTTCACCTACTCCTTTAGCGCCATAGGGGCCTTCCGCAGTAGGATGCTCAACAAGGTAAGAGACGATCTCAGGCGCATGAACAATGCTGGGCATCTTGTAACGAGCCAGCAGGGTAGACCACGGAACACCATTCTCAACGATGTACTCCTCGGTCAGGCAGTTGCCCAGCGCCATGACAATACCGCCCTCAATCTGCCCCTGCACTGACAAAGGATTAATGGCACGGCCCATGTCGGTAGCGGAAATAACCTTGAGAACACGGACTCCTCCCGTGTCAAGGTCAACCGATACAAGAGCCGCCTGCGCGGCATAGGAGAAGGCGACATGCATATCACCGCCTGTGCCCAGCGGTTTGGTCTCAGGCGCCCAGTATTCATGCAGGACTTTAGAGGCAAGTCCCTGTTCGTGCATCCATCCGACTACCTCGCCCAGCGGCACTGACTGACCATCATAACGTAAGAGACCCTCTTCGAAACGTATCTTGTCAGGGGAGACGTTCTGATGTTCAGCCGCAACAGAACGGAGAGCCTCCCGCAATGTGCTGGCCGCCAGACGCGCGGCGTTGCCGGTCACAAAGGTCTGGCGTGAGGCAGTCGTAGGGCCTGCGTCGGGTGTTCGATCCGTATCTGGCATAACAACACGCACGGACTCATAGGGCAGGCCCAACTCCTCTGCCGCACACTGGGCAACAACCATGCCCAATCCCTGCCCCAGGTCGGCGGCGGCGGTGCGTACCTCCACCGTGCCGTCTTCAAATGCTTCGATCTCAACACCTGATCGGTCAGGAGCACCTCCGCCCAGACCCGTGTTCTTGTAGGCACAGGCAATCCCCCAGCCATAGGCCTTCCGGCCTTCACGCCAGCCCCAGCGAAGAATCTCTGCACCAGCACGCACCTTCTCAATAGCCTCGACCAGCCCCACGCTCTGCCGCAATGTCTGGCCGGTGGCAGTCACAGAGCCTACCCGTTGGGCATTTTTCAAGCGTATCTCAAAGGGATCGAGACCCAGCTCGGCGGCCAGAATATCCATCGTGCTCTCGACAGCGAAGGCAGACTGTGTGACCCCAAAGCCCCGGAATGCCCCTGCCGGAGGGTTGTTGGTGTACATGACATAGCAGTCAATCCGTACATGGGGAGCAACATAGGGACCGGTGGCATGGGTAGCGGCACGGGTCATTACCTTATCGCTGAGTGAAGCATAGGCCCCGCCGTCACCATAAATCTCAGCTTGAATAGCGGTCAGCGTTCCATCACGTTTCGCCCCCAGCCTGATCGTGATAATCGTGGCATGACGCTTAGGATGGAACAACAGGGACTCCTGACGGGAGTACAACATCTTGACGGGCCGGCCCGTCTTCTGGGCAAGTAAAGCAACATGAGCCTGCCCGGCTAAGTCCTCCTTGCCGCCGAATCCGCCGCCGATCAGGGTCCCCCGCACACGCACTTGATCATCAGGCACACCCAGAATACGGGCTATCTGATGACGATCCTGATAGGGAATCTGCGAGCCGACATAGACTGTGAGTTTGCTGTGTTCGTGATCGTAACCTGCCGGCACAGCAACTGCGCACTCTGGCTCCAGAAAGGCATGTTCGACAATGGGCGTCCGATAAGTGCGTTCAATGACTACATCAGCCTCACTCAGCCCCTGCTCGACAGCGCCATACTGCACCTGTATGTGTTTGAGCAGGTTGCCGCCCTTCCATTCCTCATGCACAATCGGCGAATCGGGCTGGTGCGCGGCCACCGGATCGGTGACAGGGGGAAGCGGCTCATACTCTACCTTGATCAACTTGAGGGCCTCAGCGGCGATCTCCGGGGTGTCAGCGGCCACAATGGCCACCGGGTCACCCATATAACGGACCTTCTCTTCCGCCAGACAGGGCCAGTCATCATAGACCAGCCCGTGGATATTCTCGCCGGGAATATCCTTATACGTCAGCACTGCCCGGACACCTGCAAGAGCCTGAGCGGCGGCAGTGTCAATGTTCAGGATGCGTGCATGAGGGTACTCACTACGAAGCGTGCGGGCATACAACATCCCCGGAAAGGTATAGTCATCTGCAAAGCGGGCGTGCCCTGTCACTCTCTCCACATCACCAGGGCGCGGAACGGCATGACCGATCACCCGAAGCGGCTCAACCGTCTCAGGAAGGGAAGGGGGCAGAGGCCCCTCTCCACGCAACTCGCTGGCCGCCGACTGGATGGCTCGTATGACGCTGGCATAACCAGTACAGCGGCAAAGCGTATCTTTCAGCGCGTGTTTGATGTCCTGCTCGGATGGATTCGGGGTGTGATCCAAGAGGGCTTTGGCCGTCATGATCAGGCCGGGGGTACAGAAGCCGCACTGCACAGCTCTATGCTCGATGAAAGCTCTCTGAAGAGGATGCAGGTTGCCGTCCTGTGCGAGGCCTTCAATGGTCAGAACCTCAGCACCCTGTGCCTTGAACAAAGGGTAGATACACGAATCAACCGGCAGGCCGTTGACCAGCACTGTACAGATGCCGCATTCAGCCTCCTCACAGCCAATCTTAGTGCCTGTCAGGCCCAGATCAAGGCGCAGGAATTGCGCCAGCGTGCGTGACTCAGGGACGTCCATTTCATAGGGCCGACCGTTGACCGTGATGTTGATCTTACTCACTGGCATCCTCCAAAGTAACCTCACCTGAACGGGCACGTTGAACCGCTAGAGGAATCGTTCGCCTTAACAAGACCTCGATCATTCCGACACGGTATTCAGCCGTGGCACGATACTTGCTGGCACGCGGATGCAGCCGGTCACGGGCAACCCTTACAGCCCTGTCCAGCAGTTCCTCTTCGAAGCACCCGCCGCGCAATACCTCCTCAACCTCAAAGGCACGAGCGGGGCGGGGGGCAATCGGGCCAATGCAGATGCGCACATCCTCCAATGTACTTCTGTCTGATCCCAGGCGAACCCAAACAGCACAGGCCATAATGGGCAGAGCGACGCCCTGCGGACGCATAATGCGCTTGAAGGCAGTCCCTTCAAGCGCATCGCATGGCCGGAATCGGAAGGCCAGTAACAGGTCACAGGTTGGGTCAATGAGCGACTCGCCAGGGCCGGTGAAAAGATGAGGTAACGCAACCCACCGGCGTTCACCTCCCTGCCAGACCTCTGCCTCAGCATTCAGCACCATCAACGAGGTTGTACCATCAGCGGCAGGCAAGGCGTTGACCACATTCCCCCCCAGCGTCGCCACATTGCGGACCTGCGGCCCGCCTACCACGCCGCAACTCTCGGCCAGGCAGGTTGCTTTTTCGATCAGCAGGCTCGAAGAGGCAATCTGGGCATGAGTGACGCCAGCTCCGATGACAATCCACTCCCCTGCCTGCTCAAGCCGCCTAAGTTCAGGAATATGGGTAATATCAACCAACGCCTCAACCGCAGGGCGGTCTCCCTGCCGCATCTCAAGCAACAGGTCAGTACCGCCTGCCACCACCCGCGCGGCTCCCTGATAGTGCGCCAGCAGTCTGAGAGTTTCCTCTACCGTGCGGGGAACGTGGTAGCGAGTCCACAGTGCCATGATACCAGCCCTTTTGGTACAAGCCTACGGGCAACAGCCCCAGAGAAAAAAACAAACGGACACTAGGGTGCAGACAGAAGCACCAGATGAGACTCTGACAGCTTCTTCACCTCTGAAAGAGCCGTTTTAAGACCGGAAGAAGCGGCCTTCAGCAGAGAGAAACGCGAAGCAAAAACCTCACACACCGACCCTTCGGCTGTCAACAAGTCAAACAGGCCAGTAAGTGAGCAGTAGTCCATGCTCTCAATGGATTTGGTGTTCCTGCGGGGGAACCTTGTATCGGGCGAAGATAGATGACTCAGGTCAGGCTATTACTCTTTTGACTTATCAGGTTCAGCGGTCTGATCCCCTTTGCCCTCGCTCAGCCCCTTGCGGAACTCGCTGATGGTTGAACCCAGCTCCCGCCCGATCTTGGACACACGCCCCACACCGAACAGGAGCAGGATGATAACCAGAATGATGATCAGCTCTACAGGGCCAATTTGACGTAACACTGTATTTCTCCCCCGAAACATGAAAGGATGTTGAAACGATTATAACACCTCTCCGACAGCCGCTACAATATAACCTCTCAGGGGGGAGTGGCTAACTGTCTGGATATGTGCAATAATAGTGTCATGCAATGTCCAAAATGCAGCAACCAGAAGCAACAGGTCAAATCAGGGCGGACCGAAGTCGGGAGTCAACGCTACAAATGCAAGGCCTGCGGATATCGCTACACGCCCAATCCTAAGCGGCATGGATA
>DAOTYH010000037.1:0-31755 GCA_034435015.1 Anaerolineae bacterium
CTTGGAGGTTGTTAACCAGTACGCCAGACAGCATGTCATCGCCCGCCCTTACCGCAAGAGCGGCCAAGCGTTCATCGAGTGTTTGAACGGCACGCTGCGCCGGGAGGAGTTCGGACGTACCCCCTTCAAGAGGAGTGACCTGGCTCTAGCCCAACACCGTGCCGATGACTATCTCGCCTATTATCACCACCAGCGCCCTCACTTGGCGCTGGGCATGCGTACCCCTGCTCAGGCCTTCGCGGAGTCGCATTTGATATGACACATTGCGAGTATTTGCACCCTTACATCGGCTGTGGTAAAAATAGAGCCAACCCTGCTGTGCTCGTGCGCGGCACTTGGTCCTGAGCCAACATTTTCAAGAACGGGGGCGGAGAGTTCGTTAACTAATGCGCGGCCATGAAGCCACCGCAGCGTTAACGGCCCCGCGCCCACCTGCGCAAGCGGGTCTCATCATCAAGTCGGCACGGCATGGCGGGGCTGTCTTTTTGTGTCACAACAGGCATTACGTGTGCCTGTTTTTTTGATCTTGCTAGATGGTGTAATGTTGACGTAAAGGGTTGCGCCGCTGGAAGGGAATGTGCTATGCTCGGAAGGCAACAGGTGCGGCGTAGTGATGCCCACACTTGATCACCCGATCCCTGAGTTTATTGAAATGTATTGTTATGCTCCGAGAGTTAATCTCCAGTAATGTTTTTGTCTTCACCAGTGAACTCTATGCACAGGTAACGGCGGGAGTCATTATTACCTCCGCCGGCGCTGTGGTCATAGATGCGATGCCATTTCCGGTGGAGACACGCCAGATTGCTCATTTTATCGAGGAGCGGTACGGCGTGCCTGTCCGGTATGTGATCAACACACATTATCATGCTGATCACACTTATGGCACCTATCTCTTCAAGGATGCGCGTGTTATTAGTCATCGTCTCTGTCGGGAGTTGTTGGACGGGCGAGGACGCGAAGCCTTAGAGAAAGCTCGCCGTACTTCGCGCGAGATCGCACCGGTGGAACTGCGCCTGCCCGATGTTACCTTTGACGAAGGGAGGATGAACCTCCATCTGGGTACTACAACGCTTCAAATGTGGCTCACTCCCGGCCATAGTCCTGACTCGATTGTTTGTTTATTGAAGGATGAGCGTATCTTATTTGCGGGCGACACGCTCATGCCAATCCCCTTCTTCGCTGACGGAGACTGGGAAAGTTATGTCTCTACGCTTGAAGCTCTCTCGTCGCAAGCGTTTGAATGCATTGTGCAGGGGCATGGTGAGGTCATCTTACGCGGTGAGGTGAAAGCCAAGATCGAACAGGACCTTCACTACCTGCACACATTAAGAGCCAAGGTAGAAAAGCTTATCAAGCGCGGCGACAGCCCTGAATCAGTAGCAAAGATTGACATCGAGTCCTGCGGCAAAAGCCGTATCTCCCTGAATGGGCTGGTTGAGCGGCTCCATCACAGCAATGCGGTGACGCTTTATTGGGCGCTGAAGAAGGAACAGGCAAAAGTGTAGCTTAGATCGGCGGCCATGGGAAATTGCGCCCCGGCCCTTCTTTTGGGTAGATGCCTGTCTTGAGCAGGCCCTGTATGCGGCGGCGTAGCGCACCGATTTCTCTCAAGCTTAGTAACTCGCGTAGAGTAGATTCCAACGGAGGCCCTTCGAGGGCCTGCTGTAGCTTATGCAGGTCTTTCAGTAAATGTGCTGGTATCTTTTGCCCTGCAAAGTCCCAGATCACGGTTCTGAGCTTGGGTTGTTCGTGAAAGCTCACACCGTGGTCAATGCACCAGATGTGCCCGTCAGGGGCAAGCAGGCAATGGCCGCCCTTACGGTCGGCATTGTTGATAATGTGATCAAACAGAGCAATGCGCTTTAGCTGGGGTCTCTGCTTGGGGCCAAACGAAAAATAGTTCTGCCGCGGGTCATGAGGAACAAAGAGCTGTACCATTCCAAAGCCATAAGGTCCGTCGCGGAGGACGGTAGGCGGAACAAGTTTCCACCCTAGGGCTTCGCTGATCAGAAAAGCGGCCTGCTCGCGCTGACATAGGGTACCCTCTGGAAAATCCCACAGCGGGCGCTCCCCCTGCCGGGGTTTATAGATGACAAGTACCTCTAGGTTGTCCAAGGCTAAACTAGCTAAAAAGGTGTAGTTGGAGCCCCAAGGCAAGAGGCCGTGAGTCACCTTAAACTCGGCCTCTTGAAGCACCTCTAGTGCGCGCGAGGTGGGGAGATGGGGTTGTTCAAACGGGTGAGGCATCACGCTTTTGCCAGCTAACCTGTGGGCGCACGTGACAAGGGGAGTAGGGTAATATTATGCCCACCCTACCGGCCTGCGGTGACCGTTGCTTTTGGGGCAAAGATGCCCTTCGGGATCAATGGGGCGTCCGCAGTTGGGACAAATAGGACGCCCCTTTGCCACGACTTTGTGAGCGTGCTCGGCCAGCAGACGCACTTGCTCCCGAGAGATGTTCATCCGTGCAATGCGCGGCTCATGATCTGCGTCTTCAGGCAGTAACTCGTTGAGAACTAACACCACCCGGTCTGCTTCTAGATCATAACCGAGTCCTATTTGTGCCACGCGGAAGGCGGGTAAGATCGGCTCGCGGAGATCGAGATCGTAGCGGCTGGTGTCCCCTGGTGGGGTAGGGCGGTTGAACTTTTCTTCAATCTCGGTTAGTAGGTTGAGGAATTCACGAGCCAACCCAGCGGCCTGTTCCTTCTCAATGATCAGAGTCAGGAGATAATCCCCCTGCGCGGCCTGAAGATGGAATGTCCGATGACCAGGTTGGCCAATGGTCTCAATGGTAATGAAGTCAACCGAGTCGAGATTAAATTCTTCTGCCATAATCCCTCTTGATGCAGAATAGTGCGCTGTCCTACCTGCCCTCTCGTTGTTGGCCCTCGTAGTGACTGATGTCGTTAAGGCATTGTATAGATGGCCCTCTCCGATGCAAGTGGATGATTGAGATAGAGGCCGGAGCGACTGTCAAGCGCTGGAACAAATCAAGATGGATTCCGGCGTAGTGGGCCACTATCGCTTTGATCACGTCGGCATGTGAGACAATGGCTACTCTGCCGTACGGATGTTGCGAAGCAATACGTTCTACCACAGCCACTGCACGAGCCTGCATCTCGCGGATGCCCTCCCCGGCAGGGAAGTATGCCCCGCTGGGATACCCCTGTACAATAGACCACAGACGACTTCGCGCTAGTTGACGGAGACGTTGACCTGCCCATTTCCCTACATCCACCTCGCTGATGCCCTCCTCGATTTGTAGTTCGAGGGCGGGATGGTGTCTGGCGATCTCGCGTGCCGTCTCTACAGCGCGTTCTAGTGGACTTGAGTATAGCGCCTGCAAATTGACACTTGCAAGGCGCTCTCCCAGTGCGCGGGCTTGCCGAGCGCCCTCCTCGTTCAGATGAACACCGGCGAGGCGACCCGCCAGCCGTCCTGTGCGGTTGTAATCATTCTGGGCGTGGCGAATCAAAAGGAGTTGCATACAATCCGCCCCGCGAGAGCTAACGATCTAACCCAAGCATCTTACGGACAGCCGGAAGCTGGCCCGCTGAGCCGAGTTTCTCATTCTTGTGGGCAATAAACTTGGCATACTCCTCAATGTAAATGGCTCCCGGTTTGCGGAAGTCGAAGACCTCCGGATGATCGCGGAAATACTCCCGATGAACACGTGTCCAGACCAGCCTGCCGTCGGTATCAATATTTACTTTGACCACACCCAACGGCACTGCCTTCGCGAAGCTGTCTTCATCCACACCTCGTGCTGAGGGGTCAAGTGCTCCGCCGGCGGCATTGATACGTTCGACCTCCTCCCGCGGCACAGAGGATGAGCCATGCATCACCAAGGGGAAACCGGGTAGCACCTGCTGAATTTCGGCTAGACGGTCGAAGCGGATACCTTGTTTGCCCTTGAACTTGTAAGCCCCATGACTGGTCCCAATGGCAACGGCTAGGCTGTCACAGCCGGTGCGCTCAACAAACTCTTTGGCCTGTTTAGGGTCTGTCAAGTGGGCGTTTTCCTCATCTACTGCGATGTCTTCTTCCACGCCTCCTAGTTGCCCTAGTTCAGCTTCAACGCTGATCCCCTTGGCATGTGCCCGTTCGACCACACGACGGGTGATAGCAACATTCTCTTCGAATGGATAGTGCGAGGCGTCAATCATAACCGAGCTGTAAAAACCCGAATCAATGGCGTCATAACAGAGTTGTTCATCGCCATGATCGAGGTGCACTGCATAGACAGCCTCAGGGAATTCTTCATCGGCGGCACGGATGATGCCTTCGAGCATCTTGATGCCGGCATACTGGCGTGCGCCGCGCGAAAGCTGGATGATGAAGGGCGCTTGCGACTGAATATTCCCTTTGAACAAGCCAATAGCCTGTTCCATGTTGTTGATGTTATAAGCCCCGATGGCGAAACGCTGATAGGCCGTTTTGAAAAGTTGGTCTGTTGTGACGATCATGTTTTCCTCTCTAGTTAGGTCATGTCATGGTGATTTGGAATCAGCGGGCCGCCGCTGACGTTCTTTCTGGTTGGATGCGGTCGGTCAGAGGCTGGGAGATGTGTCCCTGCATACTCCATGGGCTTGTGTAGGTGATCTGGACGTAAGCCAGCTTCCCACGCCAGTCTGCCCCATCCTCAAAGAAGACCAGTTTGTTCTGGCGAGTGCGACCGCGCCACTTGCCCCGATGCTTATCCTCGACCAGCACCTCGACAGTCTGGCCTAGAAAGCGGCTGTTGATCTCAGCTATGATCTCTTCCATCAGGTTGTCGAGAGCCAGCAGACGCCGCTTCTTTTCCTGTAGTGGAATGTCATCAGGCATAGTACGGGCTGAGAGCGTGTTCGGGCGCGGGCTGTACATGGCAACGTGGGCCTTGTCCAGCTTGAGATCAGCCAGTACATTGTAGGTCTGCTCGAATTGTTCCGCTGTCTCACCGGGGAAGCCCACAATGATGTCAGTATGTATGGCAACGTTCGGAATGCGTGCGCGGATACGCTCGATCAGCCGGCGATAATCGGCCTGGGTGTAGCCCCGCTTCATCCGGTGCAAGACCTCATCACTGCCTGCCTGTATAGGCACCTCGATATGCTCACAAACTTTGGGAAGCTCAGCCACTGCATCGAGCAGTTCGTCGGTCATCCAATTCGGATGCGAGGTCAAAAAGCGGATGCGTTCAATCCCCTCAACCTCATGAACCTGTCGCAGTAAACCGGGCAGGCCAGAGCCAGTGGGAAGGTCCTTGCCATAGCGGTCTACAATTTGGCCCAGCAGGGTTACTTCCCTGACCCCCTGTGCGGCAAGTGCCCGTACCTCGGCAACGATCTCCTCTGCAGGGCGGCTACGTTCAATGCCGCGTCTGAAGGGGATGACACAGAAGGAGCAGGCATGGGAGCATCCGTACACGATTGGAACATAGGCGCTGACCAGCTTGCCGCGTTCATGCAATGGAAGGATGAGGTCGCCGTCCTGCAGGGCATCCTGCATGGCCCGCCCGGCGGCCTGCTCGGCAAGTGTCTCAAGCTCTGTGTGCCGATGCTTCAGGAAGTCAATCAGCGGCCCTGGGTCGCTGGGGGGCATGAAGACATCCACGAAGGGAAAGCGCTTCCGTAGGGGCAGAGGATCACGCAGACCTACCAGACAACCCATCAGGCCAACGATCTTGCTGGGATGATTTTGTTTGAGCGTCTTAAGCTGGCCCAGCCGGCCGTAGACGCGATCCTCAGCACTCTGGCGAACCACACATGTATTGAGGACGATCACATCAGCGGCATCGGCATCATGGGCGTAGCGGAGGCCAAGACGTTCCAGCTCACTAGCAAGGCGCTGTGAGTCGGCCTCGTTCATTTGACAGCCCCATGTACGGATGTGGTAGGTTTTAGGCGCAGCTTGTGTCATAGACCTGTTTCCCCCTCGCAACCTGCTGTTCCTTTGGCGTTCCCGATGATAGCGAATTTGGGGCTAAAATCAAAAAGGGCAGAAGAGCCTTTCCTGCCCTTTTTGACGAAGCTATTCTGAAGTTTACTTTATGCCGCTGTTCTGTCAGATGCCTGTCTCTTCAGCCCGATGTCTCAATTTCGGGCGTCTTTCTCGGGATGCCGTCAGTTGGGGCCAAAGGCCACATTCTCAGGAGCAAGAAGCACAGCAAGGCGGCTTAGAGTCCAGTCAGCCATTTCGCGTACGGCCTGCCATGCTTCGTTGTTGCGGATGTACCCTGCCTTATCCTCAGTGTTGTCGGGCATCCTGCTGGTTAACTGCTCCAATTGGAGGTGGAAGTCGAGCAGAATAGCCAGTGCAACATCAGACAGACCAATGGAACGTAAATTGCGTCCTCCCCGAAACAAGATATTCCATTGTTCGACCAAAATGTCAGGGATGAAGGAGCGCGGACGCCGCTCCTGCACAACGAGCTGGCGCTCTAGATCGCTCATCTCGGAGAGAGTTTCCAACAGCAGGCCCCAGCGGCGAGCATCGTCCAATCTTATGTTCATGAAGTCAGGTTCCCTTCAGTTTGTCTGCTACAAGTTTACAGACTGGATTGTATCGCCCTTATATGGTATGTTCAATGCGCCGGTGTGCCGGATGGCAGGCTTTTGCCTGACGGAAAACTAACGCTTTTGAGGTGAGCCTGTGGCAGAAGAGCGTGTTGTAGTGAGTATCTGTTCGATCTGCGGGTTGCAGGATGCGGCAGTCAGGGCAGAAGTGGAGCAATTAAAAGCAAGGTTCGGTGAGAAGCTTCTGGTCATAGAGGGCGATTGTTTGGGACTGTGTGAGATTGCGCCTGCGATTGTGGTGAACAGGCGGTCAATCGCACCGGCTACCCCCTCCAAGCTCCGGGCCGTTGTTGAGGCGGGTATTCAAAAGATTCCTTCTTGAACCCTCTGAATTGTTGGGGGTGGACAAATTAGCGGCGGCTTCAACCCTTTGGCCTCCGTATTTTCAGTGCCCGGCTTACGGCCTCCAAGCCTATGGCTTATAGCCCGCTACGATCCCCCCGGTAAGTGTGAAGATCAGCCTGTTACTGGCTTCGCGCGGCCTGAGCCACGCCTGAACCTCACAGGGCGCCCTTGTGATCAGTACGCGCAAGCGGATTAAATCACTGCCGGTGATGCCTGTTGCCCACTCGTCAAAGTCGGTTTCTCTTTCGATGGTTTCGCTGTGTGTGACGACCAGCCCGGCAGAGAAAAAGAAAGTTGTCCAGTCGTCGAGAGAGAATGCCCAGACATGCGATGGATCGCGCAGTATGTTGAGGGTGTTGATATAACGCGCGATATGAGGCTCTCCGCTAGTAGTGAGGTCAGCAAGGACCAGTTTACCACCGGCGACAAGAACACGGGCCGCTTCCTGTGCAAATGCGGCGGCGTTTGAGAAGCAATGGGGGGTAAACCAGGCCATGACACAATCGAAACTGGCATTGGCGAATGGCAGATGCTCTGCCTTGGCGTGGCAGAAGAGAATATTTTCAGCCTTTTGCCTGAAGATGCTTGCCTGAGTCTCTGCAGATACTGACAAAGATATATCCAGGGTAACAACCGAGTGTACATATTCAGCGAGGAGTGATGCTGTTTCATTTTGCCCTGCAGTAATATCGAGTACGCGCCAGTTGGGGGAGGGGGAGATCAAGCTCAGCAGGCAGGCTAGATTCTCCCCTCCTCTGTTAGGAGATGCATGAATGACAGAGATACAGTGGCGGTGTTTAGCTTCTTGAGACTCGAACGGATCATCATGATCTTGCATGGTGTTATGATACCTGATTATGAGAGAGAGGGTAAACGTCGTGTTACTTGACAGCCTGCGGATGCATCTAATCAGGTAACGCAGGGTGAGTTAACTTAGCAAGTGAAAAAATATATGGCTTCTTTGTCGCGTTGGATTTCTGAAAATCGGCTGTTGCTGATCGTGGCGGTGATCCTTGTAGCTCCTCTTGCAGTGTTGCACTTGACCCAGCATACACGCCCCTCAGAGGTTCGCAGAGGTGAGCTGGAAATGTTGGTGACACAGGGTAAACCTACCTTACTAGAGTTATACAGTAACTTTTGAAGTGTTTGCCTTGTGGCGAAACCTGTCGTGGACAGGATCGAGGAACAGCTAGCGGGTGAAGCGCAGGTGCTTCGACTGGATGTGATGAGTGAGGTAGGTGATGAGGCGATTGACCGATATGGCATTCGAGGGCTGCCAACATTGTTTGTTCTGGACGGATGCGGACAGGTTGTAGCTGTCTATGTTGGTGTGCCGAGTGTAGAACGTGTAATCGAGACAGTGCGCTCGGTGCCGGCTTGTACGCCTTAAGCCATGGGAAGCAAAAGTCAAGGGGCATGGATCATCTATGTCCCTTGCTCGTCTCCGTTCTCCCTGGCTAAGTGCGGAGTGCCTGTGCAATCTCTGCGCGTACCGGCTCGCTCGTTTCTTCTTCCAGCGCTGATTGAAGCACTATTTGTTGCCCGCCCAGTTGTCCAAGCGCCCATGCCGCGTGTGCGCGGACTAAGGGGCTTGTGTCTCTTAGCAATGGGATCAGGTAGCCGGCGAGTTCAGGCAGACCGCTGTTTCCGGCGGCTACACAGGCATTGCGTACCAGCCTCTCCCGCCTGACACGGTACAGGGCAGTGCCTCTGTAGCGTTCTGCGAAGGAAGCTTCAGTCAATTGGAGCAGGTCCGAGAGCAAAGGTGCGGCGTTGTCGAGGCTGGCAGGATGAAATGCCTCCTCTGAGCTGGGTTGGGCGAACCTCTGCCACGGGCATACTTCCTGACATATATCGCATCCGTAAACCCAGTTACTCATCAAAGGACGCAGGTCAGGCGGAATTGGGCCTTTGTGTTCGATAGTCAGGTAAGAAATACAACGTCGGGCATCCAGTATGTAGGGGGCGGGGAATGCGCCGGTCGGGCAGGCTTCCAGACAACGGGTACAGGTCCCGCATCCGGGCATGGACGGGATTGCCTCTTCATTGTCTAGCTGATAGTCAGTGATGATCTCTCCCAAGAAGAAATAACTGCCGCGCCGCGGATGGATGAGAAGGGTATTTTTTCCGGTAAAGCCCAGCCCCGCCTGTCGGGCATGGCTCCGCTCCAGAATGGGGCCGGTATCCACGTAGGCACGTGTTGTGACGGCTCTACCGACTGTTCTTTTCAGAAAGCTTGCCAGCTCTTCCAGCAAATTGAGCATGATGATATGATAATCTGCTCCCCACGCATAATTGGAGATACGTCCCCGGAATGGCTGATGTATAAGGTTCGGGGAAGGGGAGGAGATGTAGTACTCAAATGAGACCATCACCAGTGAGCGGGCGTTAGGCAGGATAAGGGTTGGATCGGCGCGGCGGGCTATGCGGTCGGGGCGGCTGAGATAGTCCATTGTCCCATGTCTGTTTGTCTCCAACCAGTGCAGGTAGGCATCAAGATCGGGGCTAGGGGTCGCTGGCGCGAACCCGCATCCTGAGAAACCCAGCTCAAGAGCATACAGTTTGAGGCGCTGGCTGAGAGTGACCATAGGGCGCATTATAACATTGAGCCAAGAATCAAAGCAGGCTGTGCCTGCATGGCCAGCCTGCTTATCAAGGGAGAGAGACTAAGGAGACCCCTACTTCTTCGTCTTCAGGTACTCGTTAATGGCACTAGCGGCTTTTTTGCCCGCCGCAATGGCCGCATTGACCAGAGCCGGGCCAGTCACATTGTCACCGCCTGCGAAAACACCCTCGCGGCTGGTCTGACCGGTTTCTGGATCAACGACCAGCAGACCCCATTTGTGGGTCTTGAGGTCAGGAGTTGTCTCGCCAAGCAGAGGATCGGGCCAGTAACCGATTGCCAGCACCACATCATCTACTTCGACTATGTACTCGGAGCCGGGGACAGGGACAGGGCGACGGCGGCCAGATTTGTCTGGCTCACCCAATTCCATCCTTACCATCCGCATTGCATCAACATTGCCGTCTCCATCCCGATCCAGCATTTCGACAGGGGCAGTCAGGTACTCAATCTTAGCGCCCTCTTCAATAGCACTCTGGCGTTCTGCCTTATTGCCGGGCATTTCAGCTTCGGTGCGGCGGTAGTAGCAGATTACTTCCTCCGCGCCGAGACGAAGCGCTGTGCGGAGGCAGTCGGTGGCTGTGTCGCCCCCGCCGATCACCGCCACACGTCTTCCCACACGGATCGGCTCACGTTTGTCCTCTGGGAGCATGTCAGGGCTTAGGTTAGCGCGCACGAGGAAGTCAATGGAGGGGTAAATACGCCCTAGGTCCTCACCAGGCACTTCAAGACGAGCCTCCACACCGGCGCCCGTGCCGATGAAGACGGCATGGTAGCCCTCTTTCTGAATAAGCTCGTCCAGCATGATGGTTTTACCTATACGCGTGTTGGTGACAAACTTAACGCCGAGGTCGCGCAACCAATTTGTTTTCCACTGAACGAGGCCCTTATTCAGCTTGAAATTGGGAATACCGTACAGCAACAGACCGCCGGGCAGAGGCCATGCCTCATAGACGGTCACATCATGCCCTGCAATGGTCAGATATTCCGCCGCCGTCAGACCAGCAGGCCCTGCTCCAATGATGGCTACTTTCTTGCCGGTCGGGGGGGCTTTTTCGGGCAGAGGGACACCGGTACGGGCACGCTGATACTCAGTTACAAAAGCCTCAATCGCCCCTGTGCTGATGGTCTTGCCCCGTGTGGACAGCACGCACGCTCCAGCACATGTGCTTTCGCCGGGGCAGACACGCCCACAGATTTCGGGCATAGGGTTGGTCTGACGGTAAACCTCAGCCGCTTTGAGGAACTCGCCCCGCTCGACGTACCACAACGCCAGAGGAATATCATTGCCAACCGGACAGTTCAACATGCAGGTAGGGGGATCAGGGCAATGGAGGCAACGTGCCGCCTCAGCCATGACCTGCTCAGCGGTGAAACCAAGGCAACACTCATCAAAGTCCTGGACGCGTTCCACAACAGGACGGTATCGCTTGTGGACTGGTTTCTCCCTCAACCGCTCTTTGCGATCGATCTCGATCATGTCCTGCGTCTGTGTCATCTAATAAGCCTCCCCGGAAATGATCTGCCTGTGTGATCCCAGACCTAGCCCCGAACGTTAAAAACCATCCTTGTCCGCCAGAAGGATTTACAGGCGAACGCAATGCCAACTCAACAAACAATAGAGCTACCCGGTGTGAAGGCAGGAAGCTGATGAAGGTGGTGTGTTTAAACCGGTAAGGTTGGGTTAGAGAGAATCCCTCTTACCCCCTTCTTCTCTGACCGGGCATCAATTGGTAACATCTCCCATGATCAGAGAATACCGAAAGCCGGGAGGTTTTCTTAGTAGCGAATGTCACAAGCCATTGTGTTTTTCGTCACAACTGAGTTGGTTATTCTGTCATATTGGCCAGTTAGTGCCTGAAGGCTGGTGCCATCAGATAGTGTATACTTGAAGACGTAATGCGGCGGCACCTGTTTTAACGAGGGGAGGTTTCTCATGTGCCGGTGGATTATGGCGGGCGTGTGCGTACTCTTGGCGGTGTTTTTGTCTTCTTGTGGCGGCACACCGTCTCCAGTGCCGGAAGCAGCCAGCCGTCCTGCTGAGGAGATTCAGTTGGCTATGCCGTCTGAAGTATCAACACCCACCACCGCAGAGCCAACAGAAACAGCTCTGCCCCTTGCTCCACAGCGGGTCGAGTTTGTGTCAGAGGATGGCACGCCGTTGGCGGGAGTGTATTATCCTCCCTTGGCGGCACCTGCCCCCGGCATCCTGTTAATGACACAGATGGGGGCAACAAAGGAAGTCTGGGGCCCGCTACCAGCTCTGTTGCAAGGAATAGCTCCGATCCCACTCACTCAATCTTCAACTGAGGTGCCCCACTATGCTGTATTTGCTTTCGACTGGCCTGAACATGGGGAAAGCGGCGGAACGTGGTCGCCTCAATCTACGCTGGCCGCGGCCCGCTCTGCCCTGGCCCTGTTTCGAACCTTCGAGGAGGTAGACCCTGATCGAATCGTGCTGATCGGTGCCAGTATTGGCGCTGATGCCGCAGTAGATGAGTGCGATGAAGGGTGTGTGGGGGCAATATCTCTCTCGCCGGGAGGTTATCTGGGCGTGCCATATAGCGAGGCGTTAGCTGAGTTGCGGGAAGCACAAAACCCTGCGGTGTTATGCATTGCCTCAGAGGAAGACGGGATGTGCGCCGAGACATGCCGCCAGGGGGAATCGGTCGGTTTGAGCGACTATCGAGTACATATCTATGAGGGCAATGTCCATGGCAACGCTCTGCTCTTTGAGGCAGACCTTGTGCCCCCTCCGCTGGCTGTTGACCTGATCATGGAGTGGCTTACAGAGCATCTGTCTGCCCCGTGATCAAAGGGGGATACAGTCATTGACGGATAAGGTAGATCAATAATGCGAGCGTTGACAGCCCGTATCCGATCAACGCCGGCAGACGCTCATCACTGACGTACAACAGAGTTGAGGAAATCAACAGGCTGGCGAATATCAACCCTGTCCCAACAGAAGAGATCGCCTTTTCAAGGCGGCGCAGGTCGGCACGGAACTCTTCTGCCGCCGTGATGCGTGTCTGAACCTCTCCCTGTTGAACGGTCTCGATTAAGTTCTGTACTTTTCCGGGCAGGCTGATAAGGGATTGCCCCAGGGAGAGGGCCTCTTGTAGCCAGAAATTAAGATTATTGCCCTGAGACTGATCGGTAAGCAGTTTCTGGGCGTAGGTGCTCAACGGCTCCCAGAAGTTAAACGCTGGATCGAGGCCGGTACACATGCCGGATAGGATGCTCACCGCGCGTACTAGATAGATGAAATCCTGTGGCACTTGCATTGGAACAGCTATCATCAGGTCGCGGTACTTGGTAGCAAACTCCATCTTCTCGGCCATTGACAGGCGGGCCATCTCCGGCACAGTTTTGCCCCAGACATGGTTAAAGACCTCCGTGACAGCCTGCTCAATGCGGTTCAGGTCAGTGCCGGGAAGCAGTATGTCCATGTCCTGATAGACCTTTATCAGGCGTTTGATGTCGCGGGTAGCTACCGCGATCATTAGTTCCCGCAGATTTCTCTTGACCTGATCCGAGATGTGACCCACCATCCCGAAGTCTACAAACACGATGTAAAAAGGCCGTCCGTCGTAGACTGCCTGTTGGCTGACGCTCTCGTTAGCTGTCTCTTCTGGCAAAGGGTAAATGAAGAGATTGCCCGGATGCGGGTCGGCATGAAAGAATCCGAAGTCAAAGATCATCTGCAGGTAAATATCTAGCAAACGTTGAGCGGCTACCTTGCGATCAACGCCTGCCTGTTCAATAGCCGCGTAGTCCGTGATCTTGATGCTGGTTACATCTTCCATCGTGAGAACGCGCCTGCTGGAGTACTGCTGGTAGATGTGGGGTACATAGACTCTCATGTCATTAGCAAACAACTCTTGGAAGCGTTCTGCGTTGCGGGCCTCGGCATAGTAGTCAAGCTCTTCCCACAGAGTACGGGCGAACTCATTTAACAGCGCTGGGACGTTAGCGCGTTTACGGATAACTGACCAATACATAGCCCAGCGTGCGATCACAGCCAGCGCGGCCAGATCGGTGGCAACCAGTTTCTCGATGCCAGGGCGTTGTACTTTGATGGCCACTCGTTCGCCGGTCTTCAGCCTCGCTCTGTAGACTTGTCCAAGTGAAGCGGCGGCCCGCACCTGTGGATCAAACGCATCAAATAGGTCGTCAGCTGGCCTTCCCAATTCTGCCTCGATCAAGGCCAACATAGGCTCTAGTTTTTCGGCGGGAACTTCATCTTGCAGGCCGCTTAGCTCATCTATGATCTCAGGCGGCATGACATCCAGCCGGGCACTGAGGAATTGCCCCAGCTTGATCATGACGCCGCCCATATTGATTGCCAGCCTGCGGAAGGTACGTGCGTAACAGCGTAGCCGTTCCCTCCTCCCACGGGCCACGATCTTGCCGCCCAGCAGGCGGCGTAGAATAAGTTCCCACCAAATGAGGTCAAGCATTACTGAGCCAAAGAAGTGGATCACGCGCAGGTAGCGCCGCCAGTTCAGCTTGTGCCGAGGCCATTCGAGAGGGGCAGAGTGAGAAGTGACCATACGTTTTTACCTCTTTATGAGCACATTTGATCGTATCGTGCTTGCTGTCCTAACCCAAATTAGGCTCGGATCAGACAGGGCACTTTCTCTCGAGATAGGATGGGCAGCCTCCGGGAGCATTGTTGTGTCCAGTACGGCGAGGTAGAATAAGTGTTCCAGTAGTGACTAGCTTGTGAGGGTGCAGGCAGACAGAAGATCGGTCTCTCAGCCGCTGGGGAGAAGCTCATAAATGGCGCAGGACAAGATCATTGTGCGCGGCGCACGTGAACATAACCTAAAGAATATAGATGTCGAGATTCCGCGTGACAAACTGGTAGTGATCACAGGGCTGTCTGGGTCGGGCAAGTCGTCTTTGGCTTTCGACACCATCTTCGCCGAGGGTCAGAGGCGGTATGTTGAGTCATTGTCGGCTTATGCCCGCCAATTCCTTGGCCGGATGGAGAAACCTGACGTCGATCAGATCGAAGGCCTCAGCCCGGCCATCTCAATAGATCAGAAAGGTGTCAGCCATAACCCCCGTTCTACAGTGGGCACGGTCACTGAGATATACGATTATCTGCGTTTGCTCTTTGCCCGCATTGGAGTGCCGCACTGTCCTAACTGCGGGCGCGAAGTGTTTCGGCAGAGTGCGCAACAGATCGTGGATGCAATTGAAGCCATGCCAGACGGCACACGCCTTCAGGTGCTGGCGCCTCTGATCCGAGATCGGAAGGGCCATCATCAACGGGTGTTTGAGGATGTCCGTAAGGCTGGCTTCGTGCGTGTGCGTGTGAACGGCGTGATCTACGATGTGGATGAGAAGATCGAGCTTGACCGTTATAAGATGCACACCATCGAAGTTGTAGTTGATCGTCTGGTAGTGCGTCATTTTGACGACTCGAATGGTGAGGAGGCTAATGCGGCCCGCTATCGGCTGACGGACAGCATCGAGACAGCACTCGAAATGGGGGACGGCATTGCCATTATCAACCTGCCTGACCGGCAGGAGGACATTCTGTACTCTGAGCATCTCGCCTGCCCGCACTGTCAGATTAGCCTGCCGGAAATTGAGCCGCGTAGTTTCTCATTTAACAGCCCGCATGGAGCTTGCCCGGTGTGTCAGGGACTTGGCGTCCGGTTGGAGATCGATCCTGATCGTCTTGTGCCCAACCCTGATCTAACTCTACGAGAGGGAGTGTTTGATGCCTCTGGCTGGAGTGGATGGGAGGAAGGGAGCTATTACCGCCAGCTTGTTGAGGCGGTAGCTAGAACTTATCACATCAGCCTTGATACACCCTGGCGGGACCTGTCTCCGGAACATCGCAAGCTTCTGCTGTACGGGACAGGGGATGAGCGTATCACCATTGTCTACCAGAACCGTGAAGGTGACCTTCGTAAGTACACTACCCGTTATGAGGGCATCATCGGTAACCTCGAACGCCGCTATCATGAGACAAACTCTGAATACATCCGTAGCCAGATTGAGAGTTACATGACCGAGTACCCTTGCCTTGCCTGCAATGGGCGCAGGTTGCGCCCTGAGTCATTGGCGGTGACGGTGGCCGGCGAGACCATTGATGTCATTACATCCCGCCCCGTAAAGGCTCTTCTGGAATGGGTGGGTGCGCTCCGAGGGGTGAATGGTACTCCGCCCCTCCTGTCTGAGCGTGAGCGGGCAATCGCCGATCAGATATTGAAGGAGATCGAAGCGCGCTTGCGCTTCATGGTAGATGTAGGACTGGATTACCTGACTTTGAACCGCTCTGCGGGGACATTGTCAGGCGGCGAAGCACAGCGCATTCGTCTGGCAACCCAGATCGGCTCAAAGCTCACGGGGGTACTCTATGTGTTGGATGAACCAAGTATTGGCCTGCATCAACGGGATAACCTGCGCCTGATCCATACACTAGAAGAGATGCGCGATCTAGGCAATACGCTGTTGGTTGTTGAGCATGATAATGAGATGATCCGGCACGCAGACTGGGTCATTGATCTAGGGCCGGGGGCAGGCGAACATGGCGGGCAGGTTGTGGCAGAAGGCACTGTGAGGGAAATTATGAGCCATCCAGCCTCCCTGACCGGCGCCTATCTGTCGGGTCGTGCGTCTATCCCGATCCCGGCTGTCCGACGTAACGGCAACGGGCAGTCACTTGTTATCCGTGGGGCACGGGAAAACAATCTCAAGAATCTGACAGTGAGTATCCCGCTGGGCAAACTGGTGTGCATCACGGGTGTTTCTGGGAGCGGCAAAAGTACCCTGTTGATCGAGGTACTCTACAAGCGGCTGGCGCAGATTCTGCACGGCAGTCATGAGCGCGCCGGCGATCACGACAGCATTGAGGGAGTAGAGTACATTGACAAGGTGATTAACATTGACCAGTCACCCATCGGACGGACACCGCGCAGTAATCCCGCTACCTATACCAAGATGTTCGACCCCATCCGTGAGCTGTTTGCTACGTTGCCTGAAAGCAAACTACGCGGCTACAAGCCGGGACGCTTTAGCTTCAATGTGAAGGGGGGTCGGTGCGAGGCCTGTCAAGGTCAGGGGGTGCTACAGGTAGAGATGCAATTTCTCCCTGATGTGTACATCCCATGTGATGTATGTCATGGGACGCGCTATAACCGTGAGACGTTGCAGGTACATTTCAAGGGCCTGAATATTGCTCAGGTGCTTGACCTGACAGTCGAGGAAGCGTTGGAGGTCTTCAGCGCTATCCCGGCAATCGTGAATAAGCTGGAAACCCTCCGAAGTGTAGGGCTGGGATACATCCGTTTGGGGCAACCGGCCACTACGCTTTCAGGAGGTGAGGCACAACGGGTCAAGTTGAGCCGGGAGCTTTCAAAGAGGGCAACAGGGCGGACGCTCTATGTGTTGGATGAGCCGTCCGTAGGGTTACATGCGGCTGATGTGGCGCGGCTGATTGATGTGCTTCAGACGTTGGTTGATCAGGGGAACACTGTCATCATTATTGAGCACCATCCCGATATAATCAAAGTGGCTGATCACATACTCGATCTGGGGCCGGAGGGTGGTGACGATGGAGGAGAGATCGTGGCACAAGGCACACCAGAGGAAGTAGCCGCCGTGCCGCACAGCTATACAGGGCAGTTCCTGAAAGAGTTGTTGAACGGCAACAGAGCTTATTAGGCCCGTTTTGCCTCTTCTGTCTGGCAGATGGTTGAGGGCATGAAGCGTATCCTACATACAGGCATCCAATAAACGTGAGAAGCAGAAGATTTCATAGGGAATGAGCGATGAGTGAGGTCGGAAGGCGGATGCTGGTATCGCTGGCGCACCCCGACGATGAGTCTTTCGGGATGGCAGGTACGATAGCCCGCTATGTTAGTGAGAGGGTGCAGGTTTACCTGATCTGTGCCACTAATGGTGATGTGGGTGTCGCCGATCCTCAATTCATGGAGGATTACGCGACTGTGGCACAGTTGCGGATGGCTGAGCTGTGCTGTGCGGCTCAGACGCTGGGGTTGGCTCATATTTATCCATTGGGCTACCGCGATTCGGGGATGATGGGTTCTCCAGACAACCAGCATCCTGAGGCCCTCTATGCCGCTGATCTGGACGAGGTAGCCAGACGCATCACGGCGATCATTCGTGAAGTACGCCCGCAAGTCGTGGTGACATTTGATCCTTATGGGGGTTATGGGCATCCCGACCATATTAAGATGCATCAGGCCACAGTGCGTGCCTTCGAAGCGGCAGGTGATCCCCAGCGTTATCCGGAGCAAGTCGCAGGGGGGTTACTTCCCTATCGGCCACAGAAGCTGTACTTCACAACTTTCGACCGGCGCTGGTTGCGGGTGATTGTCCAGTTGATGCCGTTGTGGGGGCAGGACCCTGCCCAAATGGGGCGCAACAGAGACATCAATCTGTATGAGGTAGCCGCTCATGACTCCCCAGTCCATGCCCGCATCTCAACAAAAGCATACGAGGGAGTGGCTCAAAAGGCTCGCGAATGTCATGCCAGCCAGCTTGGCGGTGTCGGGGGGCCGCGCCGGCTCTCTCAGATCATCAGCCGCTTGGTTGTGGGGCCTCAGGAGCTGTACACGCGTGCTTATCCGCCTGTTAATGGGCGGCGCATAAAAGAACACGATCTATTTGCGGGTGTAATCCCGGATTGATCCCTGAGAGTTTAGCGGAGAGATTTTTCCTCATGGATATTGATATTCTGCCGGTTGGCCCTCTTCAGACGAATTGTTATCTATTAACCTGCCGTGAGACTCGTGAGGCGGTGCTGATTGACCCCGGCTGGAATGATCGATCAATCCGGGACGCCATTACCGCAAGAGGAGCTAAAGTTAAGCTCATCCTTAACACCCATGCCCACTTCGATCATATAGGGGGCAACGCGGCCATGATCGAGGAGACAGGCGCCATGCTGGCCATTCATCCGGCTGATTTGCCCCTATTGCGGGTCAAGGGGGGCGCGGACATGTTTGGCTTCCCTGTACGTCCCAGCCCTGAGCCTGAGCGCCTGCTGGCCCCTGACGAGGTACTGAAGGTCGGTACATTACAGCTCAGGGTGCTTTTTACGCCAGGCCACACACCGGGGCATGTCTCTTTCTATGAGGAAGTGCATCAGGCCGTGTTTGATGGGGATGTGCTGTTCAAAGGGGGCATTGGGCGCACCGACCTGCCTGGAGGAAGTCAGGAACAGCTCATGGACTCAATCCGCCGTGTGCTGTTTCAGTTACCCGATCAGGTAGTGGTTTATCCGGGGCATGGGCCGGCAACCACCATTGGCGAGGAGCGGGCATCTAACCCTTGGCTTGACTAGCTGTTAATCGTTCAAGCCCAATGCCTGTTGTCTGATGACAGCCTGCCCTTCCGGGCTGAGAATCCAGTCTAGCAGATTGCGCAGAGCGCCCTCTGGCTCGGATGGTGTTACAAAAAAGACAGGCATCATAAGCCGATAAGCACGTCGTCGTGCGGCCTCACGGCTGGGGGAAACTCCGTCAACGCTTAGCGGGATGACTTGCTCTTCTGACAGGCTCAGGGATGTACCTGCCGCATAGCCGATCCCTCCTGGCGTTGTGCCGACCTGTTCCAGCATATCCTGCTCGTCCATTGCCAACCGGGCGGACCGAGTAATGGGCTGTCCTTCCATCACCAGCGCTTCAAAAGCTTGCCGGATGGATGTTCCCTGTTCGCGTGTGATAGCCTGAATTGAGATGACCGGTCCACCAAGAGCATCCCATGAACTGATGCGGCCTGTAAAGATGCCCCTGATTTCGTCAAGGGACAGGCTGTCAATGGGGAGTTCTGGGTTAGCTACGATGATTAACAGCTCATTGGCAATGGGGGTGAAAAACAGCTCCTCCTGCTTAGGGGGATGTGCCAGAAAGAGTGCGTCCATTTCCCCCGATTGCAGGGCGGTCAGGGCTGGCTGGTGCTCAAGTTGTGTCAGGGTCAGGGGTGTTCCACCGATGTCTTTGCTCTCGTAGGCGTTGAGCAGACTCTCTGCCAAGGGAGCTGAGGCAGTATCGGAAGCCAACCGGATGGAAAGCTCGACCGGATTGCTGGCGTCCTGTTGATGGCAGGCGGTGACCAACAGAAGCATTATTGTCCCCAGGCCGTTGCCAACCCAGTAGCTCTGATGGTTATACTTCCCCATGCAGGGTTACAATGCCCCGCGCAACAACGCGATGATCAGGCAGGCGGCTCCTGCTAGAACACAATAGAGGGCAAAGATATAGGTGGACCGAGTGCGCAGGAATCCCAACAGCCACCAGATGACTAGGTAGCCGCTGACGAAGGCGCTCAAGAAGCCAGCTACTAGAAAGGCTACGCCGGCCAGAGAGGCTCCTTCGTGGATGAGTCTAGCAAGCTGGGAAATACCGGCCCCAAAGATGATGGGGGCAGACAGCAGAAAGCTGAAGCGGGCGGCACTGTCGCGCTGTAAGTTGCGTAGACGCCCGGCGGCGATGGTTGCCCCTGAGCGGCTGATGCCAGGGATAATGGCCGCGGCCTGTGCCAACCCTACAACCACACTATCCAACCAGTTCAGAGTTTCTAGCTGACGGTCCAGTTTCCCTAGACGCTCGCTTACTACTAGTATTGCGGCGGTCACAAACAACATAGCGGCTGTCGTGACAGGCTGGCTGAATAGGCTCTCAAAGAAGTCCTCAAACAGCATCCCCAGCACGGCGGCGGGTATTGTCCCCAGTATGATCAGGCCAAGCAATTTGAGGTCTGGGTCATTGCTGTTGCGGGTGCGTAGCCAGCGCGGTATGGCGGCCAGCATAGTCAGCCAGTCCTTGCGGAAGTAAATCAGGACGGCAAGCAGTGTACCTAGGTGGAGGGTCGTATCGAAGGTCAGGGCGGGTTTATCCCACCCGAACAGCCATGGGACGAGAACAAGGTGTGCTGAACTGGATATAGGGATGAACTCTGTAGCACCTTGTGTAATGCCCAGAACGATGGCCTCGATGATTGTCACTGTGGTTCTCCTTGTTCATCCTTTGGCGAGTGGTAATTGGCTAGTGTTTCTGCGGCAAAGCTGGTGAAGCGGCCTTCCAGAATAGCCGCCCGCATATCCCCGGCCAGCCGAATCAGTGCCCGTAGATTGTGGATGCTAAGCAATATGTGGGCCAGTATTTCCTGACTATTGATCAGGTGACGCAGATAGGCCCGGCTGAAATGCTGGCAGGTGTAACAATCACAGCCTTCTTCAACCGGGGCAGGGTCACGGGTGTAAGTTGCGTTGCGGATGGTGATCTGTCCTTGGCGGGTCAGGGCGGCGCCGTGTCTTGCAACACGTGTTGGTAATGCGCAATCGAAGATGTCAATTCCCCGCGCTACACCGTTGATCAGATCAGGTATTGTGCCGACCCCCATCAGGTAGCGGGGTTTGTCTTCAGGGAGCAAGGGGGTTACTGTCTCCAATATGCGGTGCATGTCTTCTTTGCTTTCCCCGACCGACAGTCCGCCTATTGCGTAACCGGGGAAGTCCATCCCAACGAGTGTGCGGGCAGACTCGCGTCGCAGGTCGTCGTAAATGCCTCCCTGCACGATGCCAAATAGCGCTTGCCGATCCGGATTAGTCCATGCGGCACGACAGCGTTCTGCCCAGCGGTGAGTACGTTCAAGAGCGATGCGGTTGTACTGGTGATCGAAGGGGGTAGTGCATTCATCAAAGCACATGATGATGTCTGCACCCAGATTTTGCTGGATGGCCATTGAGCGCTCTGGTGTCAAGCGGTGAAGCGAACCATCTAGATGAGAGCGGAAAGTTACCCCCTCATCGTCAATTTGATTGATTGCCGAAAGGCTCCAGACTTGAAACCCGCCGCTGTCAGTCAGGATGGGGCCGTCCCATGCCATAAAGGTATGCAGGCCGCCCAGGCCGCGTATCAGCTCGTCACCGGGGCGCAGGTAGAGGTGGTAGGTATTAGCAAGGATCAGGCTGGCCCCCAGATCAACCAGATCGCGCGGTGTCACCGCTTTGACTGTCCCCTGGGTGCCGACCGGAGCAAAAACCGGTGTGAACAACGGGCCGTGCGGAGTTTGGAATACGCCGGCGCGGGCCGCTCCATCAGCGGCCTGTAAAGTGAAACTGAAGACTCGCGGATGCATGAGCGGGCATTATACCACTGCCTGTCCTCTGAATACCATGTCATTTTTTGGGGAAACAGTCTCGTAACGGGAGAGCTGGCCCCCTGTCTGACACTGTTTACCCGTGCAGATAATGGCTGTCAATATACTGGAGCACTTTCGTGAGGGGAGTGCGCGCCCACGATTGCCTGAGCATCGTAAGCTTGGCCAGTGCCTGCTCGTCAAGGCGCGGCTTGCTCTCCTCGATGGCATCGGTCATAGCAAACAGGTCGCGGGCTTCCCGATCCAACCCCAGCAGTTGGGCGGCATGCGCCATGTGCAGGAAAGGGTCCGGCTCCTGAAAATCTTTGACACTGCACTGGGCAATAATACTGCGTGCCCACCAGACACAGGCTTCCGGCAGACGATTTCGGTCAAACTCGGCCAGCCCGGCGACTGAATAGAGACGATATTTGCGTGGGCAACGGGGGATCGCATCCAGCGCTACCTGAAGGGCCTCTTCTGGAAACTCCTTTTGATAGTAGATGTAGGCGACCATGAAGGGGATGAGGTCGCTGTCAGGATACATCTTCATAAGCGAGTTGGCGTAATCTATGGCATCCTGCATATTGCCTGCGTCACGCATCTCTGCCACATGGGTCAATTCAGGGATGTCATCTTCTCCCCGCTCGTCTTTGATCTCCTCATAAGGGAGGGTGGTGCACATCTTGAAGAATTTTTCTTCTCTCGTCTGTTGTTCCTGACGGCTCATTGATCTGCCCTCGCAATGACAATAATGGTGATAATGGAGCAGATACAAGGATAGCACAATGTAGGGAGGTAAAAAAGCCTCGCCAACCCGTAGGAGCTTCTAGCAGGCACTGGGAACGTCGTTGACAGTCTAGCGCTGGTTGCCTACAATATGGTTGTGCACAAACTGGATATTATAGGGAGGGGCGGGGGAGAGTCTTCCACCCGAGGGAGCGCCGAAGGGGCAAGTCAGTGGGGTCGCGCCTGCTGACGAAACTCTCAGGTACCAAGACCTCGTCTCTCTAATCCTCTGGAAAGCTCCGCTACATGCTAGGCGGGCACCGATGGGGCAAGCCTCCGGAGAGGGGGTGAATCTCTCAGGTTGATGACAGGGGGAACGGACAGCCAACGGGATGTTGCTGTGTGTTCCCCCTGTTGCTGTTTGCGGTTTGCGTTCGTTACCTTATCTATAGAAAGCAAGAGGGAAAAAATGGGCGATTGGAAAGCTCCCACAGACTGCAAGTACACCAAAACGGATGAGTGGATTCGTATAGAGGGTGATGAAGCGCTGGTCGGCCTAACGGACTATGCCCAAGAACACCTCTCTGATCTGGTGTTTGTCGAGCTTCCTGATACAGGTAAGAAGATCGGCAAGGGACAACCCTTCGGAGTGGTCGAGTCGGTCAAGGCGGCGGCGGATGTCAACATGCCTGTCAGCGGTGAGATCGTGGCGACCAACGATGAGCTGGAGAGTGCGCCGGAGATCATCAACAGCGATCCCTATGGCAAGGGGTGGATAGTCCGTATCAAGATAACAGACCCTGCTGAGCTGAACGACCTGATGGATGCTGAGGCCTACACAGCTTACTGTGCTGAGCGTGAATAGGCCTCAGGGAAAGTCTTAGCATGGAGCTTGACTTATGAGCTATATACCGCATACAGAGGCCGACATCAAGGCGATGCTGGAGGCCATTGGCGTAGGGGGCATCGAGGAGTTGTTCCGGGATGTGCCTGAGGCCTTTCGCTTCCCAGAGCTTGCATTGCCGGAGGGCCTTTCTCAGATGGAGGCGGGCTGGCTTCTGGAGGAGATCAGCAGTACCAACCTGCCCGGAGGAAAAGTGCCCATTTTCTTGGGGGCAGGGGCGTATAACCACTATATACCGCCTGTTGTAGGGCATGTCCTGCTGAGGGGGGAGTTTCTGACCTCCTACACGCCCTACCAGCCGGAGGTCAGCCAAGGGACACTACAGGCTATCTTTGAGTATCAGAGCATGATCTGTGCTCTGACCGGCATGGAAGTCTCCAATGCCAGCCACTACGACGGGGCAACCTCACTGGCTGAGGCTGTGCTGTTAGCGATCAACTCGGTTCGGGACCGCCGAAAAATCATCCTGAGCTGTGGCATTCATCCAGAGTACCGGCAGGTTGTGCGTACCTACACGCAGGGCATGGGCCTGACTATTGTGGGTGATGAGGGGTGCGAGGCAGATGTTCAGGCACTGATCGGGCAGATAGACGATCAGACTGCGATGGTGGCTGTGCAGTACCCCAACTTCTTCGGCCAGATCGAGGATGTCAAGCTTGTCATTGAGGCGGCTCATGCACGCGGTGCGCTGGCCTGCGTAGTAGCTGATCCTATTGCGCTGGGCCTGCTCAAGCCGCCGGGGGCTTGGGGAGCTGACATTGTGGTTGGAGAGGGACAGGGGCTGGGCATTCCGCTCAGCTTCGGGGGGCCGTACCTGGGCTTCTTCGCCACACGTGAAAAGTACGTCCGTAAGATGGCTGGCCGGCTGGTAGGCGAGACAGTAGATGTGCATGGCCAGCCCGGTTATGTTCTGACACTGGCCACGCGCGAACAGCATATCCGGCGCGAGAAGGCAACCAGCAACATCTGTACCAATCAAGGTCTGATGGCGCTGGCCGCCGCTGTCTATATGAGTGTGATGGGCAAGCATGGTCTGCGCAAAGTGGCTGAGCTGTGCTATCACAAGGCTCATTATGCCGCCGATGAGATCAATAAGCTGGCGGACTACAGTGTGGATTTCAGCAAGCCTTTCTTCAAGGAATTCGTGGTTCAGTGCCCCAGATCGGTAGCTGAGATCAATGAAGACCTGCTTGACCTGTATGAGATCATTGGCGGTTTCGACCTCGAGCAGATGTATCCAGCCCGCCGAAACCAGATGCTCGTTGCGGTGACAGAGATGAACACACGCGACGAAATTGATGAGTTTGTTCGGGCGCTGGGGGAGGTAGCGAAATGAAAGAACCCTTGATCTATGATCTGAGTTCGCCGGGGAGAGAGGGGATTCAGCTCCCCGCGCCTGATGTTCCTCCCGCTCGGTTGCCTGCCGAATTCATACGCGAGGACCTTGATCTGCCGGAGGTCAGCGAGGTTGATGTCGTGCGCCACTACTTGCGGCTCTCTCAGCTGAACTACGGCATTGACAAGGGCTTCTACCCGCTTGGATCATGTACCATGAAGTATAACCCCAAGTTGAATGAGGATGTGGCTCGTTTACCGGGCTTCGTTGCGTTACATCCTTACCAGCACCCCGACACAGTCCAGGGTGCGCTTGAGGTTATGTATCAGGTACAGGAGTGGCTTAAAGAAATCGGTGGATTTGCAGGTGTGTCGTTACAGCCTGCCGCAGGGGCGCACGGCGAGTTCACCGGTATCCTGATGATGAGGGCGTATCATCTTAGCCGGGGTGATACCAAGCGTACTAAGGTACTGATCCCCGACTCAGCACACGGGACGAACCCTGCCAGTACTTCCATGAGCGGGTTGCAGGTGGTCGAGTTGCCGTCAGACCCGCGCGGCAATATTGACATGGCCGCACTTTGCCAGCAATGTGACGATACCGTTGTGGGGCTGATGATCACTAACCCGAACACACTGGGCCTGTTTGAGGAGCATATTCTGGACGTGGTCAAGTGTGTTCATGATTGCGGCGGGTTGGTCTATGGCGACGGCGCTAACCTCAATGCATTGATGGGGATCGTCCGCCCTGGTGATCTGGGTTTCGATGTGATGCACTATAACCTGCATAAGACTTTCAGCACGCCGCACGGCGGCGGCGGGCCGGGGTCGGGGCCTGTGGGCGTCTCAGAACGGCTGGTTCCGTTCCTGCCGGGGCCGATAGTGGAGATCGTGGAGGAAGCTGAGGACGAGACCAGCCCGCCTGTCTACGGCTTTAGGATGCCGGAAAAGAGCATTGGGCGGGTCAAGTCGTTCTACGGGCAATTTGGCATCATTGTGCGGGCCTATGCCTACATGCTGGTCAATGGCGGCCCTGGCCTGCGCAAAGTCAGTGAGATGGCTGTGTTAAATGCCAACTATCTGCGCGTCCGGTTGCAGGGTGTCTATCCGATCCCCTATAACCGGATCAACATGCATGAGTTTGTTGCAGAGGGCCGCTTCCCCGATGCAGAAGGCATCCGTGCTTTGGACATCTCCAAGCGGCTGATGGATTACGGTTTCCACCCGCCCACGAACTATTTCCCGTTGATCGTCCATGAAGCGCTCATGATCGAGCCGACGGAGACGGAAAGCAAGGAGACGCTGGACGCCTTTGCTGATGCGCTTTTGGCCATTGCACGCGAGGCTCATGAACAGCCTGAGCTGTTGCGCGAAGCTCCCCACATAACACCGGTAGGACGTCTGGATGAGGTGCGTGCGGCTAAGGAGCTGGTTCTGTGTTGCAGGCCAATCCCTGTAGGTAAAGACACGTAGCGCAGGGGAAACTCTCTTGAGACCGGAAGGCCCTTACCCTGAGTGCGGGGTAGGGGCCTTCGTTTTTCAAACTTCCCCTGATGAACGAAATATGTTACAAAAGGGATGATTGCCATCTTGTGCAAAGGGTGGGCGGCATCCAGCAGGCGGGAGGGTTTCATGAAGAGCAAATTGGGCTTCCACTTGGGTGGGCAAGTCTATCCGGGGCAACTTGATAAGATTGTCCGGGCAGGGACGAAGCTGATCAAGGTGCTGGGTTCGACAGACACGCTCAAAGTGCTCTATAACAGTTTAGGCAATAGGGCTACATTCATCGCCCGTGACCAGCGGTTGGGGGATGATTTCGTGCGCTTTGTGAGAGGCGCCGATCCCCGAAGTGCGGCCCAGCACTGGATGAGTCAGATGCGTCCTCTGATGGCGCAGGCGCCCTTTGCTTACTGGGAAAGCTTTGATGACCTGACCGACTGGTCTAAGTTGCGAGCCTTTGGAGAGTTTGAGGCTGAACGCCAGCGTCTGATGGCGGCAGAGGGGTTTAAAGCATGTATTGGGAACTTTGCCGCCGGCACTCCAGAGGTGGAAAGCCCTGTTGACCGCTGGCCTGATTTCTACCCGGCATTGGAGGTGGCTAATCAGCTTGGTAATATTCTGGGCCTCCATGAGTACAGTGGTCTGTACATGGACCTGTGGTATGGGCCAAATCAGTCTCCGGCGATTCGTAGTGGGCAACGAGTTCCCTTTCCGGCAGACTACGCTGAAGGGTGGCTGTTTGCCCGCTACCGGAAGGTATGGCGGCTACATTTGAAACCGAACGGCTGGACAAATATACGGATCGCATTGACTGAGCTGGGATTGGGACGTGCCGGCGATGTAGATGCCGATTTTCTGGCAGGCGAGATGACGCGGGCGTGGACCTCCTGCATTGGCGCATGGCAACGGCGCGATGGCCGGGCCGATGCACCTCAATTCTATGTTGAGCAACTTCAATGGTGTGATCGCCAGATGCAACAGGATACTTACCTAATCGGGGGGGCGATCTACACATGGGGAGCTGTAGGCAGTGCACTGGCATTTGAGATCGAGGGACGTGTAGCCGATACACTGGTTGTCTACATTCAACGCACCAGAGATGAGCTGGGGACCGTTGTTCCCGCTCAGCCGACTACCCCTTCCCAGCCAGCGGCTTCAACACAGCCCGCCGCTTCACCAGAGTCTTCTTCTCAGCCTCCGGTGGCTGTACAACCCGTGCCGACCCAGCCCGCCGAGACTGTGCCCCAGCCTACAGAGCCTGTTCCTGTCGCAGACAAGCTCTATGTCACGCCAACTGCTTCAGATGGTTTGATCCTCCGTAATGGGCCAAGCTTGAACGCTCAGCGGATTGGCTCACTCTTTCCGGGTGATGTCATTGAGGTATTAGGAGATCGTGCTGTTGAGCGGCCTAAAGTGGGGCAACGCGGCTACTGGCTGAATGTGCGGACAGCATCCGGGCAGGTTGGATGGGTAGGCTCACGGTATTTGCAGGTGATACAGCCTCAGCCCCAGCCCCAGCCGCAACCACAGCCACAGCCCCAGCCCGCTGAGCCGCCGCTTTACCTGCGGACAACTGAGCCGGATGGCTTGCGCGTGCGGTCAGGACCGGGTTCGCAGAACCGTGTGCTGGCGGTTGTACGGCCACAGGATAGGCTGGAGGCTATTGGCAGTCGAAGTGAGGTGCTGGCGAAACTTGGTAAACTAGACGAATGGATTCAGGTCAAGACCCCTCAGGCCGTTACAGGCTGGTGTGCGGCCTGGTATCTGGAGGAGATTCCGAATTACCTGTCATGGCCAATAGGACACGCCCTTGTCGGGTTGCACGGCCCGGCTGATCCGGGCGAATGGCCTTGGGATGCTGGTGCTTATCAAACAATTCGGCAGGGGCGGATTGAAGCGGTCAAACTGCTGGCCGCTGGTGACATTGGCTCGAAAGTGGTGGATCAGCTCCGTGCGGCGGGGGTCAAGTTCATCATGGCGCGATTATTTGCGAAGTTTGGCGAGCCGCGTACTCCCCAACAGTTTGTGCAGGAAGTGGGCGATGTTACCCGCCGTCTGTATGACTGCGGCCTCCGTTACTTTGAGGTTCACAACGAGCCTAATCTCAATGCTCCCGACAGCCCGGAGGGAATGTGGGTCTGCTGGCGGGATGGCAGAGAGTTTGGACAATTCTTTCAAGAAGCAGTCACATTGCTCAAGCAGATTGCACCTGACGCTCAGTTCGGTTTTCCGGGCCTTTCACCGGGCGGTGATATTCCTAGAGTGCGTGCGGCCTCTGAGGTATTTTTGGCACAGGCTGATGCGGCTGTTCGCAGTGCGGATTTCGTCTGTATGCATACCTATTGGGGCAGTGAGGGTTCAACCTATGTCAGTTCGATCCGTGAGATCAAGACCATATGTGATCGCTACCCGGATAAGCTGATCATTGTGAGCGAGTTCAGTAACAATAATCCACGTGTGGCAAAGGATGTGAAGGGGCAGGAATATGTTCTGTTCTACACCGAGGCCCGCAAACTGCCGTCGAATCTGGGTGCGTTGTTTGCCTACGTGTTATCAGCCTCATCGGGTTACCAGGGTGAAGTGTGGAAGGGAAGCCGAATCGCTGAACTGGTAGGCAAACGTCCCACGGCGGGGTAGAATCCCTGAGACAACGAAAACGCCCGGCCTTGTGCCGGGTGTTTTATTTGAAGGTGTGGGCGGTACAAGACTCGAACTTGTGACTTCTTCCTTGTAAGGGAAGCGCTCTATCCGACTGAGCTAACCGCCCATTGCAAGGCGATTATAACGGCAGGTGCGTTGGGGTGCAACTACTCTGCTTTAGACACGGGGCAAAACAACGCCCTCCTGATGTTGATATTTACCCTTGCGGTCGCCATAGCTGATGTCACATGGTTCGTCTCCCTCAAAGAACAACACCTGCGCGATGCCCTCATTGGCGTAAATCTTAGCGGGGAGCGGAGTCACGTTACTGATCTCCAAGGTGATGATACCCTCCCAGCCTGCTTCAAGCACAGTGGTTGGGATCAGAACACCAGCTCGAATGTAAGTGGATTTGCATAGCACGACACCGGTCACATTGCGGGGCATCCGGATCGTCTCAACCGAATGAGCCAGCACAAAGGAGTTAGGCGGGATAACGCATACCTCCCCTTTGAAGTCCACATATGCCTGGGGATCGAAGTTTTTGGGATCAACGATGCGCGAGTGGACATTGGTAAAGATTTTAAACTGGTTGGAGACACGAATGTCGTAACCGTATGAGGAGACGCCATAGGAGATAACGCCCTGACGCACCTGCTCGGCCACAAAAGGCTCGATCATGCCGTATTCCTGTGCCATCTTTTTGATCCAGTTATCCGCTTTGAGGCCCATAGGATGTGTTATTTACTCGCTTTCAAGTCAGGATTTACATGCGCTCAGGCGCAGACATGCCCATCAAGTTAAGAGTGCGGGCAAAGACGATACGTGCGGCCGCATACAACTTCAGGCGTGCCTTGGCAAGATGCTCAGGCACGTCGCTGTGTAATGCCCTAATCTCATCATAGACCGGATGGAACTGGCGTGCCAGCTCCTCATGTGCCCAGAAGGCGAGCCTGTGAGGGGCTAATTCCTCTACAGCCTGTTCTATGATCTCTGGCAACTCAATCAGCCTGCGGATCAATGCCAGCTCGCGTGGATCAGTGAGCAGGGTTGTATCGCCGCCTTCGTATGAAATGCCGCGTTCGGCTGCCACGCGGGCAATACTAGCACACCGAACATGGGCATTCTGGATATAGTAAACCGGATTCTCGTTGGATTGTTTGCGGGCCAGATCGAGATCGAAATCCATATGGCTTTCCGGACTGCGGGCCAGCATGAAGTAGCGCACAGCATCCGGCCCTACCTCATCTACCAGCTCGTCTAGTGTTACAAACTCGCCTTTGCGTGTGCTCATCCGCTTGGTCTGGCCGCCTTCGGTGATGGTCACAAACTGGTGGAGAGGGACACGTATCTTGCTGGCATCATAACCCAGTGCGGCAACCATTGCCCGCACATCTTTGGCCTCCTCAATGTGATCCGCACCCAGCACGTTGATCAGCAGATCGAAGCCGCGCTCCAGCTTGTTGATATGGTAAGCTGTATCAGGTAAGCGGTAGGTCGGCTCCCCGCTTGATTTAACAACCACGCAATCCTTTTTGACGTTGCGCAGGCGGCGCATTCTAATCCAGATGGCAGGCTTCCCCTGAGTGGCTTCCAAGTCTTCAGTGTCGGGACGTTCGTCTGCGTCTTCATCCTTCTCTGGTGTGAGTGCCTCGTAGATCAGGCCTAGCTCGCGCAACCGCTCAAGCGTCTTCCAGACGGAGTTGTCCTCGTAAAGCCAATTTTCATTGAAGAAGGAGTCGAACTCAATGCCGATACGTTTAAGCGAGGCGCGGATCATCTCGAAAATCTTTGCCTCAGCGTAGTCCTTAAATGTCTCCCAACCAGCTTCCTTGAGGCTGTCGCCCCGTTCCTGAATCAGGCTGTCAGCAATGTCATACAGATAACCGCCCTGATAGCCGTCTTCCGGGAAGTCGAAAGGTAACCCCAGCCTTTCTAGATAGCGGGCGCGTAGACTTTCCCCCAGCACGCGCATCTGACGACCGGCGTTGTTGAAGTAGTATTCCATCTCAACAGTATAACCCATTGCACGGAGCAAGCGGGCCAGTGTGTCCCCAATCACGCCGCCGCGCACGCGCCCGACAGTGATCGGGCCAGTGGGGTTGGCGCTGACGCATTCAACCTGTGCACGCTTCCCTGCGAAATCGTCCATCTGGGCGAAAGATGGGCCTTCCTCCAAGATGTGGTCAATCTGTCTCTGAAGCCATCGTTCGGACAGGCGGAAATTGATGAACCCACCGGCTGGCTCAACAGCGCCTATATACTCTGTGACGGGGAAATGGGCGATGATAGCACCAGCGACCTGCTCAGGTTTCATACGTGCCAGTTTGGCAAGTTGCAGTGCTACGGGGGTGGCATAGTCGCCGTGGTCAGGCCTGCTTGGGCGGGTTACCTTGATAGCTGGAATGTCAAAAGCAGGCAGGTCTCCTGCTTCCTGTGCGCTGTGGACGGCCTGACCAATACGTTGAGCCAGGTCCTTTGGTATCCGGATCACGCCTCTCTCCTGTCAGGTGAGTCATTTGAGGCGCAATTGTAGCATGAGGTGTGCCAGCCTCACAATGGCGCAATGTGTCATATTAAATGCGACTCCGCGAAGGCCTGAGCAGGGGTACGCATGCCCAGCGCCAAGTGAGGGCGCTGGTGGTGATAATAGGCGAGATAGTCATCGGCACGGCGTTGGGCTAGAGCCAGGTCACTGCTCTTGAAGGGGGTACGTCCGAACTCCTCCCGGCGCAATGTGCCGTTAAAACACTCGATGAACGCCTGGCCGTTCTTGCGGTAAGGGCGGGCGATGACATGCTGTCTGGCGTACTGGTTAACAACCTCCAAGAACTGACCCTCGAATTCGGAGCCGCCGTCGGTTTGCAGGGTCTGAATAGGGCCGAAGCGTCTGGCCAGTTCCTCAAGGGCTGCCTTTCAGCCACCGATACACTGTCGCTCGATCCCGTCCCGCCTCGCGGGCAATCGCCTCAACGGCAATCCCTTGCTTTCTC
>DAOTYH010000038.1:0-45037 GCA_034435015.1 Anaerolineae bacterium
TCTCCGGGTACAAGCCGCAGTTCTACATCCGGACGATGGATGTGACGGGCGAGATCAAACTGCCGGAAGGGGTTGAGATGGTGATGCCGGGTGACAATGTCAACCTGCTGGTGGAGCTGATCACCCCTGTGGCGCTGGAGAAGGGGTCGAAGTTCGCTATCCGCGAGGGCGGCCTGACGGTCGGCGCCGGCGTCATCACGGAGATTCTGGAGTAATGGATTGACCGTGGAGGGCAACCCCTGAGCGCATGAGCGCGCAGGTTGCTCCCTGTGGTTGACAGGTAAGGTCTGCTATGGCAAAGCAAAAGATCAGAATACGTCTGAAAGCATATGACCACCGGGTGATCGATGAGTCGGCGCGGCGGATTGTCGAGGCGGCAGAGCGCACTGGGGCGCGTGTGGTAGGCCCTGTGCCTTTACCGACGCGGATCGAGCGTTGGACGGTTCGCCGGTCTACCTTTATTGATAAGGATTCGCAGGAACATTTTGAGATGCGCACACACAAGCGTCTGATTGATGTGCTCGACCCGGACGCTAAGACCATTGACACTCTGACACGGCTGAACCTGCCAGCCGGTGTGGATATTGAGATTAAAATCTAGACTTGAGGCACTGCTGGTGCGCTGGCAGTGAAGGAATAGACACGGGGGATGACGCAAGAGGCAGGCAGTTTGAGCCGAGTCTTCGAGCGGGGTCCCGTGGGAGGCAATGCCATCATGATAAAGGGCATCATTGGCAAAAAAGTTGGGATGACTCAGGTCTTCAATGCGGACGGCAGTGCTGTGCCTGTGACGGTGATACAGGCTGGGCCTTGCTGGGTCACACAGGTCAAGACGGACAGCAAGGACGGCTATTCAGCCATACAGCTTGGCTATGAAGAGATCGCGCCAGAGGTAAGTGACGAGAAGGTGCGTGCCCGTAAGGTTGAACGCCGCCTCAAAAAACCTGAGCGTGGACATCTGGGCCTGCTGGAGGCGGATGAGAAGCATCCTCATCGCAAAAAACTGGCTGAGCCGGTACCGCCACTGCGCCATCTTCGAGAGTTTCCAGTCGAGGATGCTTCTGCTTTTCAAGAGGGCCAAAAGATCACAGTAGAGGTTTTCTCGGCGGGTGATCGGGTAGACGTGATTGGGACCAGCAAGGGCAAGGGGTTTGCCGGTACGGTCAAGCGTCATCATTTTAACCGTCAGCCGAAGACACATGGTCAGTCTGACCGGGAGCGTGCGCCCGGCTCAAGCAGTTCAACAACAACACCGGGATGGGTGCGTAAGGGGACGCGACGAGCAGGCCGTATGGGTGGTGAGCGTGTCACCTCCATGAATCTGGAAGTCATTGTTGTTGACCCTGAACGGCATCTGCTGGCTGTAAAGGGAAGCGTACCCGGCGCGAAAGGCGGTCTGGTCATGGTCCGCCAGTCGGTGAAGCAGTAGAGGCAGTCACATGGCGATCAAACTTCCTGTTAAGGACATGCGCGGGCGTGAGGTAGACGAAGTCGAACTGCCCGCAGACATCTTTGAAGCGCCGGTGAAGGTGGGTCTGATGCACCAGTTGTATGTGCTCCAGATGGCCAATGCACGGCTGGGGACCCACGACACCAGGACGCGTGGTGAGATCAATCGGACCAAACAGAAATGGTATCGGCAGAAAGGTACAGGCCGTGCACGTCACGGGGCGCGTACTGCACCGATCTTTGTAGGCGGCGGGATCGCACACGGCCCGCATCCTCGCAAGTATACCAAGCGTATGCCCAAGAAGATGCGTCGGGCGGCGTTACGCTCGGCTCTTTCGGCTAAAGCCGCTGAGAACGAGATAGTGGTAGTGGATAAGCTGGAATTGGAAGCCCCGAAGACCCGCCAAATGACTGAAGTGCTCTACAACCTTGTGGGGGACAGTACAGCGTTGGTTCTTCTGGCTGAGAAAAATGAGAATGTCCAGCTTTCCCTGCGCAACCTGCCGGATGCGTACTACCTGCTGGCAAACTACCTGAATGTGCGTGATCTGCTGCGCTACGAGAAGGTGATCATGCCGCTTGATGCGCTGAAAGCAATCACTGATTGGCTGGGAACACAGCGCGGGAGTGAGTGAAATGAGCGAGTTACACATTTATGATGTGATCCGTCGCCCGATCGTGACTGAGAAGAGCCAGCGTTTGACCGATGAGTTGAATGTGTACACCTTTGAGGTGGATATGCGGGCCAACAAGCCCCTGATCAAAGAGGCGGTCGAGACTATCTTCGATGTGAAGGTGATCGGCGTACGGACTTCCATTGTGCCGGCCAAGCTGGGCCGGCGGGCGAGGAAGACCTTTATTCGCAAGCCTCAGTGGAAGAAGGCGGTCGTCACAGTTGCGCCCGGGCAGAGTATTGATCTGTTTGGCGTCTGAGTGTAGAGGTACGGTATGGCAATCAAAAAATACAAACCGACTTCACCCGGTCGCCGGGGGATGAGTGGGTACACTTTCGAAGAGATCACCCGCAACAAGCCGGAAAGGTCGCTGACTGTAGCGTTGCGCAAGCGTGCCGGGCGTAACAATCAAGGGCGGATTACGGTACGGCATCGTGGCGGCGGTCATCGCCGGCGCTATCGTATCATTGACTTCAAGCGCGACAAGATCGGCATTCCGGGCCGGGTTGCTACGCTGGAGTACGATCCGAACCGGTCAGCCCGTATCGCACTGATCGTTTACGCAGATGGCGAGAAGCGGTACATCATTGCGCCGCTGGGGCTACAGGTGGGGGATGCCATCATGAGCGGCCCTCAAGCCGAGGTTCGTCCCGGTAATGCCCTTCCGATTCGGAATATACCGGTTGGCACGCTCATTCACAACATTGAGCTGTATGAGGGACATGGAGGGCAGTTGGTACGCTCGGCAGGAACGTCGGCACAACTTCTCGCTAAGGAAGGTGACTATGCTCAGATACGTATGCCCAGCGGCGAGGTTCGTCTGATCCGGCAGGCCTGCATGGCGACTGTGGGTCAGGTGGGCAATACCGAGCATAGCAACATCAAGCTGGGCAAGGCGGGCCGTAAACGCTGGCTGGGTTGGCGTCCGGCGGTGCGCGGCAGCGCAATGGACCCCAATTCCCATCCCCATGGCGGCGGTGAGGGCCGTTCGCCTGTTGGTATGCCCGGCCCGAAGACGCCGTGGGGGAAGCCTGCGCTTGGCAAGAAGACACGCCACAACAAACGCACAGATAAGTATATCGTGCGGCGGCGTGGCAAGAAGCGCCAGTAGCCATGAAGGCGGCCCTCGGCCCTGAACAGATCGGGCCGGGCGGCGTGCAGAGATGAGAGGGTAATCGGAGGACAGGATGTCACGCAGTTTGAAGAAAGGGCCATATGTTGACCCGAAGCTGCTGGCGAAGATTGAGCGGATGAATGCGGCTGGCGAAAAGAAGGTCATTCGGACGTGGAGCCGTGATTCGACGATCTTCCCGCAGTTCGTCGGGCATACGATTGCTGTCCACGACGGGCGGCGGCATGTGCCGATTTATATTACCGAGAACATGGTAGGTCACAAGCTGGGTGAATTTGCGCCGACGCGCCTCTTCCGTGGGCACTTTGCCAAGGAAAAGAAGGGGAAGTAGGAAATGGACGTACGGGCAAGTGCCAAGTATCTACCGATCTCGCCGTCCAAGATTCGTCTGGTGTGCGATCAGGTGCGCGGACTTAACCCCTATCAGGCGGTCAATGTGCTCAAGTTTATGCCTCAGAAGGGCGCCCCTTTGGTGTTGAAAGTGCTTGAGAGCGCTATCGCCAATGCGGAAAACAACTTTGAGCTGGACCCGGCGGAGATGGTCATTTCGGCGATTTACGCAGATGAGGGGCCGCGCCGTCAGTGGCGGCGTTTTGGTGCGCGCGGGCGTTTTAAGCCTTGGATTCGGCGCACGTCTCATGTGACCGTGGTGCTGAGCGAGCGGGAAGCTGTGCCAACCCCGTCTGGCAAGGTTGAGGAGCAGGAGAGCTAAATTATGGGACGCAAAGTACACCCGATTGGTATGCGCCTGAAAATCATCAAGGACTGGAATGCACGCTGGTATGCTGAAGGGCGTCGCTATGGGGACCTGCTCCATGAAGACTTTGCCATCCGTGATATGGTGTACCGCTTGCATGGTAACGCGGGTATCTCAAAGGTTGAGATTGAGCGCTATCCCAACCAAGTGGTGGTGACGTTACATACGGCCAGACCCGGCATCATCATCGGGCGTAAGGGGCAGGCGGTCAAGGAGCTTCGTCAGAGCTTGCAGGACCTGACGGGTAAGAACGTCAAGATCGAGGTAGAGGAGATTCAATCGCCCGATCTGGATGCCAAGCTGGTTGCCGAGAACATCGCCGGGCAGTTGGAACGCCGTATCTCGCATAGTCGTGCCATGAAGCGTGCTGTTCAGCAAGCCATGCGTCAGGGGGCGCTGGGGGTCAAGATCATCTGCTCTGGGCGGTTGGCCGGGGCCGAGATGGCCCGTCGTGAGACCATCCACGAGGGGCAGGTTCCTTTGACAACGCTCCGCGCTGATATTGACTATGGCTTCGCAGAGGCCCTGACCACCTTTGGCCGCATCGGCGTCAAAGTGTGGATTTATAAGGGTGAGGTGCTGAAGACTGAGGAAAAAGAGGTGACTGATGGAGTGTACGTCAGTCAGTAGAGTAGAACGCGCAGGCGGGATTATCTTGCCTGTACGGGTGGAGAAGCAACCATGTTAATGCCCAAACGTGTGAAGTATCGCAAGCAGTTTCGTGGGCGGATGAAGGGTATGGCTACACGGGGCTGTAAGGTGGATTTTGGCGAGATCGGCTTGCAGGCACTTGAGCCGGCATGGATTACCAGCCGCCAGATCGAGTCGGCCCGACGAACAATCGTGCGCCATCTGAAGCGTCGCGGTAAGGTCTATATCCGCATCTTCCCTGATAAGCCTGTCACGGCCAAACCTGCCGAGACGCGCATGGGTAAGGGCAAAGGCTCAGTTGATCACTGGGTGGCTGTGGTAAAGCCGGGCCGCGTGCTGTTTGAGATCGCCGGCGTGGATGAAGAGACGGCGCTGGAGGCACTGCGTCTGGCCAGCCACAAAATGCCGATCCGCACCAAGATCATTAAGCGGATTGAGCCGATCTCCGGGCTGGAGGTGATGGGCTAATGAAAGCATCAGAGCTACGCCAGTTGACAATGAAGGAGTTGCAGGCCCGGCTGGATGAGGCTAAAGAGGCGTACTTTAACCTGCGCTTCCAGGAGACATCCGGTCAGCTTGAGGATTTCAACCGTCTGCGCATCGCCAAGCGCGACATCGCCCGCATCCTGACCGTGATGCGCGAACGGCAACTGGAGGCTAAGAATGACCAACAATAGGCGGCGGCTGACCGGGCATGTGGTCAGCAACAAGATGGATAAGACTGTCATTGTACAGGTGGATCGCTCTTTCCGGCACCCGTTATATGGCAAGGTGCTGCGCAAGTCAAAGCGTTACATGGCCCACGACGAGGGCAACCGCTGTGAGATCGGTGATGTAGTCGTGATCGTTGAGTCGCGTCCGCTCAGCCGTCACAAGCGGTGGGTAGTACAGCATATCGTGCGCGAGGATGCCAGCGCCCGGACGGCTACGCTCGAAGAGCTGACGGCCGTTCCGGCTGGAGAGGCTGCTGAGACGCACGTGTCAGAGGCGGCTCAATCAGCCGCTGAGGGCGGGGACGCCTAGCTCGTTAACAGGGGAATCAACCATGATACAGCAAGAGTCCCGGCTCACAGTAGCCGACAATAGTGGAGCGAAAGAGATTTTGACCATCCGGGTGATGGGCGGCTCGAAGCGCTTCTATGGGGGCGTAGGTGACGTGATTGTGGCCACAGTCAAGAGCGCTCAGCCGCACAGTAATTTCAAGAAGGGCGACATCGTGCGTGCGGTCATTGTGCGGACAGCTAAGGAATACCGCCGTCCGGACGGCTCTTATATCCGCTTTGATGACAATGCCGCTGTGATTCTGGATGGTGAGTCGAACAACCCTAAGGGGACCCGTATCTTTGGGCCTGTGGCGCGTGAACTGCGTGAGGCAGGCTTCATGAAGATTATCTCGCTGGCGCCAGAGGTACTGTAGGCGCTGGAGGCAAGTATGACGAGACCAAAACTGCGTATTCGCAGGGGCGACACGGTAGAGGTAATCGCTGGGAATGACAAGGGTGCGCGGGGCAAGGTGTTGCGTGCCTACCCGGTGGATGGGCGCGTGGTGGTGGAATCAGTGAACATCCGCAAGAAGCACCAGCGTCCGCGTCAGGCTGGGCGTGGTCAGACTCAGGCAGGGATTATCCAGTTTGAGGCACCGGTGCATGTCTCGAACGTGATGCTGGTTTGCCCTAAATGTGACAAGCCCACTCGTGTGGGGGTGCGCCGTCAGGATGGACAGGCTATCCGGGTATGCAAGAAGTGCGGGGAGGACATTGACTGATGAATGCCAAGCTGAAGACGCACTACGAGCAGACAGTCCGCCCGGCGCTGATGAAGCGTTTCGGCTATAAGAACATCATGCAGGCGCCCCGCATTGTGAAAGTGGTGGTCAATGTGGGGGTAGGGGAGGCGCTGGACAATGCCAAAGCGCTGGATGCGACGGTCGAAGACCTGATGCGTATTACCGGCCAGCGACCGATCATCACTCGTGCCCGTAAGAGCATCGCCGCGTTCAAGTTGCGTGAAGGGCGTGCTATCGGGGTCAAGGTCACACTGCGCGGGGAGCGGATGTGGGCCTTCCTTGATCGCCTGATGAACGTGGCTCTGCCGCGCACGCGGGACTTTCGCGGTGTTTCCCCGACTGGTTTTGACGGGCGAGGGAACTATACGCTTGGCCTGCGCGAGCAGTTGCTCTTCCCCGAAATTGTGATTGATAAGATTGACAAGGTGCGCGGGATGGAAATCAGCGTAGTGACGACCGCTCAGAGTGATGAGGAAGGGCGCGAGTTACTGCGGCTGATGGGAATGCCGTTCCGCGCCATGGATTAGCCGGAGAAGCAGGGAGCTGAGCGATGTCAAAGAAGTGTATGCCCTACCGCGAGATGCGCCGTAAGTATGCTATCCGGGTACGTAATCGCTGTCAGCGGTGCGGACGCTCACGCGGGTATATCCGCAAGTTTCAGTTGTGCCGGATTTGCTTCCGCGAGTTGGCGCTGAAGGGCGACATTCCCGGCGTGGCAAAGGCAAGCTGGTAGGGATAGGAGAGACGGTAATGTACGTCAATGACCCAATAGCAGACATGTTGACGCGCATCCGCAATGCAATTATGGCCCGCCATACATCAGTGGCTGTTCCTCATTCGCGGATGAAAGAAGAGATCGCTCGTATCCTCAAGGAAGAGGGCTTCATTGAGGATTATAAGATCAGCGATGAGAAGCCGTATAAGCAAATTCATGTGCAACTGAAGTACATCGGAGCACGGCGTGATCGTCGCCCCGTCATCACAGGTCTGAAGCGTGTCAGCAAGCCGGGCCGCCGGATTTATGTCGGTTGTAACGAAATCCCATGGGTACTGAGCGGCATGGGGATTGCAATCATGACTACCCCTAAGGGTGTGATGACAGGGCGGCAAGCGCGGCGTGAGGGCGTCGGCGGTGAAGTGCTGTGCTACGTGTGGTAAGAAGGCTTCAGAACAAAAGATCGGCTGGGGCCTGAATGGAGTAGAGAATGTCCCGAATTGGTAAGAAACCCATCCCGATCCCGCAAGGGGTAACCGTTACCATTGAGGGCAGCCAGGTGACGGTTAAAGGGCCTAAAGGAGAGCTAAGCCGGCGCTTTGACCCGGATATGTCCATTCGGCAGGAAGACGGGAGCCTTGTTGTCTCGCGCCCAAGCGATGAGCGTCGTCACAGGGCTTTGCACGGCCTGACACGCGCTCTGCTGAATAACATGGTGACCGGCGTCAGCACCGGCTACGAAGTTCGGCTGCAGATTGTGGGCACGGGGTACCGTGCCGAGATGCAAGGGCAAGACCTCAGGCTAAGTCTGGGGTATTCGCATGACATCTTGGTAGTGCCGCCGCCCGGCATGAAGTTTCAGGTTGAAGAGAAGGGTTCGCTGATCATCATCAATGCCATTGATCGGGAGCTGATCGGGCAGGTCGCGTCCGACATCCGCAAGCTGCGCCCAGTGGAACCGTATAAGGGCAAGGGCATCCGCTATGTGGGTGAGTACGTCCGTCAGAAGGCCGGCAAGGCTGGCAAGACGGGCAAGGGTAAGTAGAACCCGGTCATTGGACTACATATGGAGAGTGAGTGGAGAGCATGAGCGTCAAGAGTCAGCAAGCGCGCCAACGCCGCCATCTGCGCGTTCGGAAGCGCGTGGTCGGTACGTCAGAACGCCCGCGCCTGAATGTGTTTCGTAGCGATAAGCACATTTACGCGCAGGTGATTGATGACAGCGTAGGCCACACGCTGGCTGCTGCATCTACAGTGGATGTCCAGATACGGGATGCGGCGAAAGGCAAAACCAAGACCGAACAGGCAATCCTGGTAGGACGGCTGGTGGCCGAGCGTGCGTTGGATGCTGGAATCAAGCGGGTTGTGTTTGATCGTGGCGGCTATAAGTATCATGGCCGCGTCAAAGCTCTGGCTGATGCCGCACGCGAAGCCGGGCTGGAGTTCTAATCGGCGGAGTGAAAGATGGGACGACGACGTGAACCCCGTGTGCAGGAAGATCGGGAAGAGCTTGACGAGCGCGTGCTGGACATTAAGCGTGTCGCCAAGGTGATCCAAGGCGGGCGCCGCTTTGCCTTCAGGACGGTTGTAATTGTGGGTGACAATCAGGGCATGGTTGGCGTAGGGGTAGGCAAGGCTCGCCAAGTTCCGGATGCAGTCCGTAAAGGGACTGAGCGTGCCCGCCGCACAATGACGAAGGTATCACTGGCCGGGACAACTATCCCGCATCCGGTTGTGGCCCGTTATGGCGGGGCAGAGGTCATGCTACGCCCGGCCTCACCTGGAACGGGCGTCATTGCGGGCGGTGCGGTGCGTGCTGTGGTCGAGGCCGCCGGCATCAAGGATATTCTGACTAAATCCAAGGGCAGTTCGAATATGCTGAATGTGGCCAGAGCCACATTACTGGGCTTGAAACAATTGAAAGATGCCGATGAGGTTGCAAAGGCGCGCGGCAAAGAGATGCGGGATGTGTTGCCTTTCTGGATGCGTCGGCGAGGTAAGGAAGGCTAGCAATGGCCAAGAAAAGTGTACAGAAGCCCAAGCAGTTGCGGATTAAGCTGGTCAAAAGCCCGATTGGATATTCGCAGAGGCATAAAGATACAATCCGCACGCTGGGGCTGAGGAAGATCAATCAAGAGGTGGTGCGGCCTGACTCACCGATCTTGCGGGGTATGCTGTTGAAGGTAGCCCACCTTGTGACTGTTGAGGAAGTGGAGTCGGATCAATGAAGATTAGTGACCTGCGACCCGATAAAGGGGCAACCCGAAAGCGCAAGCGAGTAGGTCAAGGTATCGCCGCTGGTCAGGGCAAGACGGCTGGACGCGGCACGAAGGGCACTGGCGCCCGTAAAGGTGGCGGCAAAGGGCCATACTTTGAAGGCGGCCAGTTACCTCTGGTGCGCCGTCTGCCCTTCAAGCGCGGCTTTAACAACATCTTCCGGATCGAATATCAGGAAGTCAACCTTGATCAACTGGCTGACCGCTTTCAATCAGGGGGAGAGATCACCCCGCAGAAGCTGGCTGAGGCTGGGTTGATCAAAGAGGCTGATAAGCCGGTAGTGGTGTTGGGACGTGGTGAGGTCAAAGCGGCCTATCAGGTTCAGGCTCACCGCATCTCCAAGAGCGCGCGTGAGAAGATCGAGGCCGCCGGCGGCTCTGTTGAATTGCTGGAACTGGAGTTCACCGGCGCACGGGCGACGGTTAAACTTCTCCCGAAAGCTCAGATTGAGGCTTTGCGGGTCAAACGCGCCCGGATGTAGGCCCTGCGGGGCATAGGGGAGAGAGGGCATTATGGCCGACTTCTTTGAGGGCCTTCGTGAATCCTTTCGGTTGCCTGACCTGCGGCGGCGTATTCTGATCACACTGCTGATTCTGGTGATCTATCGTATTGCCGCGAATGTGCCGGTGCCGGGCGTAGATCATACGATCCTTCAGCAGGTGTTGGACCCGCAGGAAAATCCGGGGGTGGGTGCATTTGCACAGGTGCTCGACCTGCTGTCGGGCGGGGCTGTGTCGAACTTCTCGGTGCTGGCGATGGGGGTTTATCCCTACATCACTGCCCAGATCATCATTCAGCTTCTGACCCCTGTGATCCCTGCGCTGGAAGAGCTGTCCAAGGAAGGGCAGGCGGGCCGCGACAAGCTGAACCGCTACACTTACTACCTGGCCATCCCGATGGCCATGTTTCAGGCAATTGGCCAGATCAACATCTTCCGCAACACAGTAACCGGTGAGACGATCATCCCCGGTTTTGGGTTAGCGGCTGGTGATGACATCTTGCTGACCTTTACGGTGCTGACCGTCATGACTGCCGGGACCATGTTTGCCATCTGGTTGGGCGAATTGATCACAGAGGATGGCATCGGGAGCGGCCTTAGCCTGATCATCTTTGCGGGTATCGTGTCACGTGTGCCGTTCAACATCACCCGTTTATTCAGTGCCGACACGGGTGTCGTGATCCGCAACGTGGTGCTGTTCTTAGTGCTGACCGTCTTGACGGTAGTGGTGATCGTGATTGTACAACAAGCTCAACGCCGCCTGCCGGTCAAATACGGCAAGCGGGTGCGCGGCACTAAGATGTACGGCGGCGGGACAACCTACCTGCCCCTGCCGGTGAATGCCGCCGGCATGATCCCGCTGATCTTTGCGCAGGCCTTCCTGAGCTTCCCTGGCATCTTGGCGAGCTTTTTCTCTCAGAGCCGCTCAACTTTCGTGGCCAATGCCTCAAATGCGATCCAGAACTTCTTCGGCGGGCAGGGCGGCGTAGCGCATGGCGGCCAGCTCGCTTACTGGCTGATCTACTTTGGCATGGTGGTAGGCTTCACCTACCTCTACACAGATGTGATGATCCGCAACCAGAATCTGGCCGATAACCTGCAAAAGAACGGGGGGTTTATCCCTGGAATCCGACCCGGCAAGCGCACGGAGGAGTTCATCACGAAGGTCTCGCGGCGGATCACGCTGGTTGGCGCTCTGTTCCTTGGCGGGATTGCCATCTTGCCGGGCCTTGTCCAGATCGTGATGGACTTGATTCAGCCGGGGGCCGGTGTGGAAGTCCGTAACGCTATGTATATCGTCAGCGGCGGCGGGTTGATCATTATTGTGGGTGTGGTGATTGACACCATGCGCCAGCTTGAGGCGCAACTGGTCATGCGCCACCGTGATACGTTCATCCGCTGATAGGGCTGGTTATGGCGATATATATTGTGCTGCTAGGGCCGCCGGGCGCGGGGAAGGGAACTCAGGCCAAGCTGTTGGTCGAGGAACTGGGCGTCCCTCAGGTTTCAACGGGGGATTTATTCCGTGCCATGAAAGAGCTGGATACGCCGTTGGCCCGCAGAGTTCGGGACATCATGGCGGGGGGCGGACTGGTGCCGGATGATGTGACGATAGAGATCGTCAAAGAGCGGCTGGGGCAACCGGACTGCTCTCAGGGGGCTATTCTGGATGGCTTCCCGCGCACTGTGCCGCAGGCCGAGGCCCTTGACCGCCTGCTGGCGGAGAGCTTTCACGGGCGCGTGGCTGTGGTGCCGCTGTTCGATCTGCCTGAAGAGGAGGCGGTACGGCGCATCAGCGGGCGGAGGAGCTGTCCTCAGTGCGGGGCGATCTATCACGTAGAGTTCAGCCCGCCCAGGCAGGCCGGTCGCTGTGACCATGACGGTGCAGAACTAATTCAGCGCGAAGATGACAAACCGGAGGTAGTACGGCAACGCTATCAGGTTTATCTCAAGAACACCGCCCCTTTGATCCAGTTTTACCGTGATAAGGGGCTGTTGGTGGAGCTGGATGCCGGCAAGCCAATCGAAGTGGTCACCAACGACCTGTTTGCTGTGGTGAGAAAGCATGTTCAGGCAGGCCATTAGATCGCTGACACGCGGGCATGGCTATAGAAGGGCTGATATGGCAGTCATTATCAAAAGCCGACAAGACATTCAGGCCATGCGTGAGGCTTCCAAGATCAACATGGAGGCACTGTATGCCATGCGGGATGCTGTGCGGCCTGGAGTCACCACAGCAGAGTTGGATCGTATTGCGGCGGCTGTCATTGCGCGCTACGGTGCGACAGCGCCCTTTTTGGGATACCCGCCCGGTAGCCGGCACCCGTTCCCAGCTTCGGTGTGTACCTCGGTGAATGAGGAGCTGGTGCATGGTATCCCCGGTCCCCGTGTGCTGAAGGAAGGGGACATCATCAGCCTTGACTGCGGCACTTTTTACAAGGGCTTTGTCAGTGACGCGGCTTTGACGGTGGCGGTCGGCCAAGTCAGCCCGCAGGTGCAGCGTCTGATAGAGGTGACAGAGAGGGCATTGTACATCGGAATTGAACAGAGTGTCCCTGGTAACCGGGTCGGGGACATTTCCAGTGCCATCCAGACTTATGTTGAGTCGCATGGCTTTAACGTGCCGCGTGAGTACGGCGGTCATGGGGTAGGGCGTACCATGCATGAAGACCCTCATATCCCCAACTGGGGGAAGCCGGGGGTGGGCTTCAAGCTTCGTCCGGGGATGACGTTTGCGTTAGAGCCTATGGTCATGATGGGAGGCCCAGCCACCAAAGTGCTGGAAGACCATTGGACCGTGGTGACAGCGGACGGGTCGCTATGTGCTCATTTTGAGCATACCATTGCTGTAACAGAGAACGGCCCTGAGATTCTGACAAAGTTCGACTAGCATGGTATAATAGCCGGTCGGTCTCATGGGCATCAGGAAATGGTAAGGAAATAGAGCATGAAGATCAGAGCATCGGTCAAGCGCCGCTGCCCCAAGTGCAAAGTTGTCAGACGCAAGGGCGTGGTGTGGGTAATTTGTGATAACCCAAAGCATAAGCAGCGTCAGGGTTAGCTGACCCTGATCGAACTCAGCGGAGAAGACTATGGCACGTATTGAAGGTGTAGACCTGCCCCGCGATAAGCGGGTTGAGATTGGCCTGACCTACATTTACGGTATCGGGCGTCCGCGCAGTAATGAGATTCTGAAGGCAACAGGTATCAACCCCGACACGCGGGTGAAGGACCTGACTGAGGCTGAGGTAACGCTGTTGCGCGATTATATTGCCAACCATTACCGTGTTGAAGGTGAGCTGCGCCGTGAGGTGCAGTTAAACATCAAGCGCCTTCAGGAAATTGGCACATACCGTGGGTTGCGCCATCGCCGCAACCTGCCGGTGCGCGGTCAACGCACACGCACCAATGCCCGGACCCGTAAAGGCCCACGCAAGACAGTCCCCGGACGGGGCCGTCGTCGTGGTGCAAAGAAGAAGTAATCGTATCCTGCTGGCTGGTCTAGAGTAGGCTGGTCGAGGTCAGGGAGTTATCTGGTGGATGGTATAGAGACCAGGCAGACCTGAAAGTGGAGGACGAATGGGACGAAAGAGACAAACACGCGGTGCGGCAAAAAAGGTACGCCGAAATGTACCCTATGGGCAGGCTCACATTCACGCGACCTTCAACAACACGATTGTCAGCATGACCGATCAGCAGGGCAACGTCCTGACATGGGCCAGTGCCGGTACAGCGGGTTTTAAGGGGTCACGCAAGAGCACGCCTTTTGCGGCCCAAATGGCAGGGCAGCGTGCCTCTGAGCAGGCGCTTGAGCAAGGGATGCGTGAGGTTGATGTGTTCGTGAAGGGACCTGGCCCCGGTCGAGAGGCGGCTATCCGTGCCATCCAGAGCAGTGGCCTGAAGGTGCGTTCCATCACGGATCAGACACCTGTGCCGCACAATGGATGCCGTCCGCGCAAGAAGCGTCGCGTGTAGCGGGAACCGGCTTCCAGCCGCGAGCTGTTGGTAGACGGCAGGGCCGGAAGCGCAGGGTTGGTTTCTAGATAGAGGCCTATCCGGGGGAAAACAAGGGGCTTAATGCCCCTTGTCCAGCGCAATGAAGGATGCCGCCGGATAGAGTTTAAAACCGAGCAAAGGAAGAAGCACTTTAAACTATGGCTAGATACGTGGGACCTGTGTGTAAACTTTGTCGGCGCGAGGGTGAGAAGCTGTATCTTAAAGGATCGCGCTGTCTGTCACCCAAATGCGCCATCGAACGCCGCAATTATCCGGCAGGACAGCATGGCCGCGAGCGTCAATTTGCGCGTGGGCGTGCCTCTGACTATGCCATGCAGTTGCGCGAGAAGCAGAAGGTCCGCCGCATCTATGGGGTGCTGGAGCGTCAGTTCCGGCGTTACTTCCGTGATGCACTCCGGCGGCCCGGCCTGACTGGCTCTAATCTGCTCAGCATGCTGGAGAGCCGGCTGGATAATGTGGTTTACCGTCTTGGCTTCGCAGAGTCGCGTAATCATGCCCGCCAGCTTGTCCAGCATGGGCATTTCTGTGTCAATGGCCGTCGTACCAACATCCCGTCTTACCTGCTCCGCCCAGGGGATCGGATCGAGGTGCGTGAGGGGAGCCGTAAACGCGCCTACTTCAAGCAGGTACGCGATCTAGCCGAAGAGCGGGCTGTGCCAGACTGGCTGAGCCGTGACCTAGGCAGCCTGTCTGCTGAGGTATTGCGTGCGCCAGAGCGGTCGGATGTGGATATGACGATCAACGAGCAGTTGGTCGTTGAGTACTATAGCCGCTGAGTGAGGCTCTCCTCTGTCAGCCAGGGGTGGTTACTGAGCTGGCTGTACATCGGGGAGAGGACACCAGCCGTCTAGGGCAATGGGTCAGCGGCATGAAGAAGTGTTTTTGAGGAGGCGAGTTCGTTGACCACGAACAACATGGTACTGCCCAAAATCGAGCGTGATGCAGTGTCACGTGATTATGGACGCTTTGTCATCAGTCCGCTGGAGCGTGGCTTTGGTGTCACACTCGGCAACGCACTGCGGCGTGTGATGCTGTCCTCGTTGCCCGGCGCGGCTGTGACATCAATCCGGGTCGCCGACGTGCATCATGAGTTCTCGGCTATCCCGCATGTGCGCGAGGACATGACGCAACTGATCCTGCATGTCAAGCAACTGCGGATGGTCTTGCATAATGTCGAGAAAGCACGCCTGCGGCTGGATGTGCAGGGCGGTATTATCACAGCCGCTGACCTGATCTGCCCCCCTGAAGTTGAGATCAAGAACCCTGATCTGTACCTGTTCACGGTAGATGATGATCAAGCGCGGGTTGAGATCGAGCTGAACGTAGAGGCTGGCCGGGGCTATTCCCCGGCAGAGGAGCGTGAGCGGCTACCCATTGGTGAGATTCCAGTGGACGCCATCTTCAGCCCCATCCGGCGCGTGGCGTATGATGTTGAGCGGGCGCGCGTTGGTCAGAAGACCAACTACGATAAACTGATCCTGGAAGTATGGACGGATGGCACGACTCAGCCGGAAGCGGCAATGCGGGATGCGGCCACTATTCTGATGCAGCATCTGGGGATTATCGCTCATGTTGATCCCAGTATGTTCGGGCAGGGTGCTGAGCCGGTCAAAGCGCAGGAGCCGACGCGCCCGGACTATTACGACCTGCCCATCGAAGAGTTAAATCTGAGTGTGCGGGTGTTTAATTCGCTCAAGCGCACTGCTATTACGACTGTCGGCGGGGTGCTGGAGATGCTGGAGAAGGGCAATGATGCCATGCTCTCCATCCGTAATTTTGGTGAGAAGTCGCTGGAGGAGCTGACAGAGCGGTTGCGCGAGAAGGGTTACCTGCCCGCCAGTGAGGAAAACACAACACCCGAAGGATAGACGGGCCGGACAATTGTCCCCCGATCCATGACGATTGAAGGACTAGGTATCATGCGGCATAGAGTAGCTGGACGCCGTCTTGGGCGTGACACCAATCACAGGAAGCAGATGCGGCGGACTCTGATCAGTCAGTTGTTCCGCTATGAGAAGATCAAGACGACCGAGGCCAAGGCAAAGGCGATCCGGAGTCGGGCAGAGAAGATGATCACATTGGCCCGCAACCGGGGGGATTATGAGCGCCTGATGGAGCTGGCAGAGGACGGTCAGGAAGAGACACTGCGCAGTCTGCTGACAGATGCACAGGCTAACCGTCTGTTGCGGCTGGCTGAGGCAAAGGATACAGCCGGGCTGGAGCGCGAGGCGAAGGCCATTGTAGCTCATGCTCAGAGGTTGATCGCGCGGGATATTCCCCGCCGTGAGGACATTTATAGGCTGTTCCACGATATTGCACCGCGTTATGTGGAGCGGCCCGGCGGCTATACGCGCATTGTCAGGCTGGGGCCGCGGAAGGGCGATGCCGCGGAGATGGTGATGCTCTCCCTGCTGGGCGAGGATGAGCAGAAGCCGAAGGCTAAGGCCAAGACGAGAGCCAGAGTCAGGAGTAGAGAGTAGCGCACGATGCGCTACCGGGCAACCGTTGCCTACGATGGGACAGGGTACTATGGCTTCCAGCGTCAGGCCAATGCCGCCCCGACCATTCAAGGGACGCTGGAGGCGGCCCTGAGCCGTATCAGCGGGCGGCAGGTTGGAGTTGTCGGAGCGGGGCGCACAGACGCCGGCGTCCATGCGGTAGGGCAGGTGATCGCCTTTGATCTGGAGTGGCGGCATTCCGTGGTGGATTTGAGGAATGCGCTGAATGCCAATCTGCCCGACGATATAGCTGTTCTGGCTGTTCAAGAAGCGGCACCTGACTTTCATCCGCGTTATGCCGCCCTCAAGCGGAGTTACCTGTACCGGCTGTATGTAGCTCCAGTGCGTGACCCGCTGAGGCGGCGGACGGCATGGCATCTCACCTCAGAAGTAGATGTTGATGCCATGCAGGCGGCGGCTGATTGCCTGATAGGCACACATGACTTCAGCGCTTTTGGCTCGCCTCCGCAGGGCAGTAACGCTGTGCGGACAGTCTATGAGGCGTGCTGGAAGTCAGACGGGGAAGGACAGTTTACCTTTACAATCACGGCCAATGCCTTTCTGTACCAGATGGTGCGGCATATTGTTGGGACGCTGGTGGCAGTGGGGCAGGGACGTATGACAGGCAAGATGTTTCGGGGTATACTTGCTGACCGCGCACGGGATCGGGTGGAGCCTCCGGCTCCGCCGCATGGCCTGACTCTCGTGGCGGTACATTACAGGGAATGAGGCCCTGAAAAAGGGCTTTTGGAGGAGTCAACAGCGTGAAGACTTATTCTGCGAAACCTGAGGAGATTGTGCGCCGGTGGTACATCGTAGATGCCACCGACCGGACACTGGGTCGGCTGGCGACCCAGATCGCCACTGTGTTGATGGGTAAGCACAAGGCGATCTACACGCCGCATGTGGATTGCGGTGATTTTGTGATCGTGGTTAACGCGGAGAAGGTTCGGTTCACCGGCAATCGGTTAGAAGAGAAGTTCTACTATCGCTACTCCGGCTATCCGGGGGGCATGAAGAAAACCAGCCTGCGTACGATGCTTCAGACTCATCCTGAACGAGTGATCTCGGAAGCTGTACGCCGGATGCTTCCCAAGAACGCACTGGCCCGTCATATGCTTAAGAAGTTGAAGGTCTATGCCGGCCCGGAGCATCCGCATGCCGCTCAGCGGCCAGAACCGCTGGAACTGAAGGGCAGGAAGTGAACCGTCGGCCTTGCAGGAAGCGCTGGCATGTGGCTTCCTGTGAAGAGGTTAGCAGTTGAGTGAAGGAAAAAGGAACAAGGAAAAGGGCGAGGGAATGTCTACTCAGTACTACGAAGGGGTCGGTCGTCGCAAATCGGCGACAGCGCGTGTGCGCATCTATCTGGGCGGCACAGGGAACTTCATTGTCAATGATAAGCCGTTGGAGCAGTATTTCCCGCGCTTGGGTGATGTCCCCTCTGTGACCAAGCCGTTGGATGTGGCGGGTTTGAAGGGCAGTGTGGATGTCAGCGTGCATGTCATGGGCGGCGGCATCACCGGTCAGGGGGATGCTGTTAAGCTGGGGCTGGCACGTGCATTGCTCAAATACAACCCTGAGCTGCGTCCGCTCTTGCGTAAATCCGGGTTGTTGACCCGCGATGCGCGCGAGAAGGAACGCAAGAAACCCGGCCTCAAGCGTGCCCGCAAGGCTCCGACCTACACCAAGCGTTAGAACTCCGGTGGCTTGAGCAAAAGCATACACCAGATAAGGACTCTCCATTTTTTTAGCTGTCCTGTTAGACCGCGTGAGCGGTCTAATTTTTGTGGTATGATTGCCGCAGGCAACACGAGGTGTTGTTCTGTGTCTGCAATGTCGCCGCTTATTCCCAAGGAGTCGGTCATGCAACAGGAGATCACTACGCCGTCTAAACTGCTGGATGAGCAAGGACAACTGATCCAGCGCGGGTGGGCAAGACAGCCTTATCTGGATTGCAACCTTGAAAATGTATCTTTTTACGCTATAAAACCTCTCCAGTTCTTGCGTGTGAAACGATGGGATTATTACTCTGTCTTCACGCCGACCACCTTCTTTTCGGCAACGGTAGCCCATATAGGCTATCTGGGTGATGTGTTTGTCTATGTGCTGGATTTTGACTCGAAATGGTTGCATGAAGAAACGCTCTTGCTCCCGCTGGGAGGCGGCATCACACTTCCCCGCAACAGCACAGAGGGCGATGTGGTGTTCGACAATGGCAAGGTTCGGATCGAATTCCGGTTGGGCGAGGGGACACGCCGAGTAGTGGTAAACTGGCCGGGCTGGAATCAGGGACAGGGGGTGGCCGCTGATTTCGTGTTGCGTGTGCCGGCTGGAAATGAATCAATGGTGACAGTCCTTCCTTTTAGCAAGGGCCGGTTCTTCTATACCCGCAAGATGAACTGCCTGCCTGCTGAAGGGTGGCTCCGATATGGGGAGCGGGAGGTTGCTATAGAGCCGTCGCAGGCAGTGGGCGGTATGGACTGGGGTCGGGGAGTATGGGATTACAAAAGCTTCTGGAACTGGGCCAGCACATCCGCTTACCTGCCGGATGGGCGGTTGTTTGGGCTGAACCTAGGGGCAGGGGTCGGTGACACCCGCTATGCAACGGACAATGGCTTCTGGGTGGACGGCCGCATCCATAAGCTGGATCAGGTGGATATCCGCTACAATCCGTCTGATTTTATGCAGACATGGAAGTTTGTCTCGCCTGACGGACGTCTCGACCTCGACTTCGTGCCTTTTAGGGAGCGTGTTGCAAAAACCGATATGCTGGTGCTGGCCAGCGAGGTGCATCAGATGTTCGGGCGCTACTCTGGCCGGTTGGTCGCAGATGATGGGGAGATCATCACGATCAAGGATGTGATAGGTTTTGCTGAGGAGCATCGCGCGCGGTGGTGATACTCTCCCATTATCAGGCCAAGACACTGCTTGCCGCAGGGCAGGCAGGCCGTTCCACTGTGTCTGTGTCGCCTGATCTCAACCTATCCCTTGTTGAAGTTACGCTCAGGGCGGCAGGGGTGGAGTTCCCTGATGGAGAGTCTATAGACTGGGAGACGTTGAAGCAGATTGCCGAAGCTGAGACGAAGTGCTTTGTGTTTGAGGACGGCAATTGGCGGGAGATCAGGGTTTTCTCTGAGGAGACCAACTGGGTGCGTAGTCTATACCCTACTGCTGGTGCACCAACGGTGTTAGTGGGCGGCGTGCCCATGCACCGCATCGAGGGGACTGATCCCTACCGGGACACACTTGCTAAGATCAAGACTATTGCCCCTGTGGTAGGCCGTGTACTTGACACAGCAACCGGACTTGGCTATACGGCGATAGAGGCCAGTAAGACGGCAGAGCTTGTGATAACAATCGAGCTTGACCCGGCCAGCCTTGAGATCGCACGGCTTAATCCTTGGTCGCAGAGCCTGTTCGGCAACCCCAAGATCAAGCAGATCGTGGGAGATGCCTTTGAAGAGATAAGCTCCTTTGAGGACGCTGTCTTTTCCCGTATTATCCATGATCCGCCCATGTTTAGTCTGGCGGGTGAACTCTATTCTGGTGAGTTCTATCGCGAGCTGTGGCGGGTACTTAGACGCAACGGGCGGCTGTTTCACTACATAGGTGATCTAGAGAGCCGTTCGGGGCAGGGGGTGGCCAGAGGGGTGATCCGGCGTTTGCAGGAGGCTGGCTTTACGCGCGTTGTGCGCAGACCGGAAGCATTCGGGGTAGCAGCCTATAAGGAAGTGAGATGAGCTATGCAGAAGTGGCAGTATAAGCGGCTTGGAATCAAGATGACCAATTCGCTTGGCAGACCCTCTTATGAACTGAAACTTGAAGACGGCCAAACCTTGAGAGATGAGGCTGTCTGGAGCTATGTGGATGATCTGGGGGAAGAGGGCTGGGAGATGATCTCGGCTGTTCCGGAGGTGATCCCGGCTTTCGGCTTCAGCATGGTCAACGCCGCAAGCACCTTAGTTTTGTGGTTCAAGCGGCCACAGTGAAGAGTGTTTGTTATGGGGGCAGTCAGCAGGGGAAGATGACACTTTACATTGTAGGGCTTGGCCCCGGCGATGCGGGGCAGTTGACAAGACAGGCATGGGAAGTTCTGAGTGCGGCGAAAGAGGTATATTTACGGACGCGGGTACACCCTACTGTGCCTTACCTGCCTAAAAGCCCGCTCTACCACAGCTTCGATGAGTTGTATGAGGAAGCTGAAGACTTTGAACAGGTCTATACCGCCATCGTTGAGAGGCTTGCGGCCCGCCTGGCAACAGGAGAAGATGTAGTTTATGCTGTGCCGGGTGATCCGATGGTAGCTGAGAGGACAGTAACACGCCTGCTCTCCGTCTGCCGCGAAAGGCAGATTGAGGTGAAGGTGATCAATGGGATAAGCTTCATCGAACCAACACTGGCCGCGCTAGGGATTGATGCGCTGGACGGCCTGCAACTGGTAGACGCGACTGAGCTGGCTTCTGCTCATCACCCCCCCATTAATCCGGATTATCCTGCCCTGATAGCGCAACTGTATGGCCGCCGGCTGGCTTCTGAGGTCAAGCTGACGCTCATGAATCAGTACCCTGATGAACATCCTGTCACGCTGGTCCATGCCGCCGGTACTCCTGAACAGAACGTGGAGGTGGTCCCTCTTTACGAGATGGATCGGCGGACAGTGGCCCATCTGACTACGCTCTATGTGCCCCGCTATGACCCGGCCCTCGAAGCTGTGGCCAGCTTCGAGGGATTTCAAGAGACAATTGCCCATCTGCGTGCACCGGATGGATGTCCTTGGGATCGAGAGCAGACACATCAGTCATTGCGTCCTAATCTGCTTGAAGAGACCTACGAGGTTCTGGAAGCCATTGATGCCGGTGATTCAGAGCATCTGCTTGAGGAGCTTGGCGATCTTCTGTTGCAAGTTGTGCTTCACGCTCAGATTGCAGTAGATGAGGGTGAATTCCATATGGCTGATGTGATCCGGCACATTGACGCCAAGATTAAGCGGCGTCATCCGCATGTGTGGGGGAATGTAGATGTGAACGGCGACCCCGAACGGGTCACAGCTAATTGGGAGCAGATCAAAGCTCAGGAGAGAGACGCAAGAGGGCAGGGGGAGCACAGCCTGCTGGACGGTGTCTCAGCGGCATTGCCGGCGCTGGCACAGGCCCATGAGTATGACGCGCGTGCCCGCCGGGTAGGCTTTGACTGGTCGAGTGAGCGGGGAGTGGTGGAGAAAGTGCAGGAGGAGATCGGCGAAATACTGACTGCCACCACGACGGAAGAACACTTCCGGGAGATCGGCGACCTGCTCCTGATCATCGCGGTGTGGGCTAGATGGTTGAAAGTGAATCCAGAGGATGCATTGCGGGCCGCTAATCGGCGCTTCTATAACCGGTTCACGTATATTGAGCGCAAGGTGCGCGAGCAGGGCCGGGAACTGAAGGCACTCAGCCCTGACGAGTTGGATGCTCTATGGAATGAAGCCAAACAGGCCGTCCATTAGCGAGGCCGCTAACGCTAAATTGCATTTCTGTGATGACAAGATACAAGACGGGTCGGCTGTTTTCGGCAGACCCGTCTTGTTAGTCAGTCGGGGCGGGCGGACTTGAACCGCCGACCTCACGGACCCGAACCGTGCGCGCTGGCCACACTGCGCTACGCCCCGAGCGCCCACAGTATAACGCATCCGCAGGACGATGACAAATTGACGCAATATGGCATCAGGGGGCAGTCTGCATCCGCCCGCAACTGCCCCCTAGAACCTGTCTTTATCCCCAGAAGCTTACTCAGCCGGCTCCTGCTTAGAGCGAGCGCTGTCAGCCAGCCCCAGCAACCCCACGTCCAACTTGGGCGCATGGGCCTTCTCTTCCTCACGCCCAAAGCGGATCACCTCGCCGGTATCTGTGATCGCCTCGACTGCCAGACCCAGACTTTGCAGTTCCTTGACCAACACACGGAAGCTGGCTGGAATACCCGGCTCCTCAATTGGCTCGCCTTTCACAATCGCCTCGTAGGTCTTCACGCGCCCCTGCACATCGTCACTCTTGATGGTCAACATCTCCTGAAGCGTGTGCGCGGCCCCATAGGCTTCAAGCGCCCAGACCTCCATCTCGCCGAAGCGCTGACCGCCAAACTGTGCCTTGCCACCGAGCGGCTGTTGAGTCACCAGGGAGTAGGGGCCTGTTGAGCGGGCATGTACCTTATCTTCAACCAGATGTGACAGCTTCAGCATGTGGATCACACCGACTGTGACCGGACGTTCAAACGGCAAACCAGTCCGACCATCATACAGAATCTGCTTTCCAACGATGGGCATCGGCTGACCCGTCTCAAACTCTACCTGTTCAGCCTGTGCCCGTAATTCTTCATACGATGTCTGCGGGTCCACTTCAACCCCCAGACTGGTCAGCCACAGCCGTAAGCAGGCCTCGATGGCTTGCTGATCAGCTTGCTGGCGAAGGGTGGGTGGACGTGGATCATCTTCAAAGACCAGCAATTCGTCCGGGTTGTACCCGCGCTCAAGTAACCATTCCCTCAGTACGGAACGCCGTGCATAGACTTCGTCAAGGGCCAGCCGTTCGCGGTCATACCGCCCATCCTGCCCAAGCCATGCGTCAATGTACAGACTGCGAGCCTCATCGTCATCCTTAAGGGCATCCGGATCGTAGCCGTATTGCTTCAGCCACTCCCAAGCATCACCGGTCACCTGCTTCCATGCTTCATCAATCATCCATGCACGGGCCAGTTCTGCTTCGATCTCCGATTCGGTCGCGCCGTCAAACACCGGACTGATGGCTCTGAAGCCCAAGCGAGAGGCCGCCCAGCCCAGGTGGGTTTCCAGTATCTGACCAATGTTCATACGCCCCGGCACGCCCAGCGGGTTGAGAATAATGTCGACTGGTGTGCCGTCTTTCAGGAAAGGCATATCCTCGATGGGAACTACCTTTGAGATGACACCCTTGTTCCCATGGCGGCCAGCCATTTTATCGCCTTCGGTCAGCTTGCGGCGCTGGGCCACACTAACACGTACCATCTGCTCAACGCCTGCCGGCAAGTCACGATGCTCCTTGCGTGTAAAGACACGCACGTCTACCACTTTGCCCTTTTCGCCATGCGGCAAGCGCAGTGAACTATCTTTCACCTCGCGGGCCATCTCCCCAAAGATCGCCCGCAGTAACTTCTCCTCTGGGCTGAGTTCCTTCTCACCTTTTGGCGTGATCTTGCCAACGAGGATGTCATTTGGGCCGACATCAGCGCCAATACGCACAATGCCATGCTCATCGAGGTCTCTGAGCGCATCTTCACCCACATTGGGGATGTCCGGTGTGATCTCCTCCGGCCCCAGCTTGGTATCACGCGCTTCAACCTCGTGCTTCTCAATATGAATGCTGGTGAACTTATCTTCGCGTACCAACCGCTCAGAGATCAGCACGGCGTCTTCATAGTTACCGCCATCCCATGACAGGAAGGCACACAGCACATCATGTCCTAGGGCCAGTTCCCCATGATGGGTTGATGAACTGTCAGCAATGACATCGTTCTTACGAATGAACTGCCCCTTATAAACAACAGGACGCTGGTCAATGCAGGTGCTTTGGTTGGAGCGCTGGTACTTGCGGAGCTTATACACACGCTCCCTGCCGTCAATCTGACGGACCACTACCCGGTCTCCGGTGACGCTCAAAACCTCGCCATCCTCTTCAGCCAGAATGACCTGCCCGGAGTCGCGGGCCGCCTGTCGTTCCATGCCGGTACTCACAATCGGCACATCCGGGTTGAGCAGAGGGACAGCCTGTCTCTGCATGTTGGAACCCATCAGAGCGCGGTTAGCATCGTCATGTTCGAGGAAGGGAATCAGAGCGGCGCTGATCCCAACAATCTGGCGCGGGGCAATGTCAATGTAATGGACGCGTTCAACTGGCGAGAATCTGAACTTCTGATTCTCACGCACCGAGACACGCTCGCGTTCAAAGTTGCCGTAATCGTCCAGACGCGAGTTAGCCTGCGCGATGGTATAGCGATCCTCTTCATCAGCAGAGAGATAGACTACCTCATCCGTGACAAAGGGCACTAAGCGGATGCTCTCCACATTGAGATTGGAGAGTCTGGCAAACAGGGCTTCATCTACAAACTGCCCTTTTTCGGCGATCTTTGTTTCACCCTCAAAGACGTCCTCAGCCAGCTTGCGGTGTAACAGACGGGGATCGCCCGGCTTCAGCGCGTTCAGTACGCGCCGATAGGGTGTCTCAATGAAACCGTACTCGTTGACTTTGGCATACGAGGCCAAACGACCAATCAGGCCAATGTTTGGGCCTTCCGGCGTTTCAATCGGGCAGATGCGCCCGTAGTGGCTATGATGCACATCACGCACATCGAAGCCGGCCCGTTCACGCCGCAGGCCGCCCGGCCCTAGCGCTGAGAGGGTACGCTTATGGGTCAGCTCAGCCAGCGGGTTGGTCTGGTCCATAAACTGCGAAAGCTGGGACGACCCGAAGAACTCACGGATAGCCGCCACAATGGGACGAATGTTGATCAGCGTGACTGGTGTCAGGCCTTCGCTCTCGCGGATGGACATGTGCTCGCGTATCACCCGCTCAGTACGACGCAGACCGATGCGCAGTTTATTCTGAATCAACTCGCCGACTGTCTTGACCCGCCGGTTGCCCAGATGGTCAATATCATCCGGCTCGACCAGCCCGTTGTTGATCATGATCATCCGCTCGATCAACTTGACAATGTCAAGCTTAGTAACCGTGCGGTGTGTCCGCCGAATCATCGTGTCGAGGTTCAGGCGCTGGTTCAGCTTGTAGCGCCCTACCCGTTCCAGATCGTAACGGCGCTGATCAAAGAGCTGGGACACCAAATACTCGCGCGCATTGTCTAGTGTGGGCGGGTCACCGGGACGCATGCGCTTAAAGAACTCGATTAGAGCGGCTTCCGCAACCGTTTGATTGCCCTTGAGTTCCCAAGCCGGCTCCTGCTTCAGAGAGCCTAGGATGTAGTGATGATCGGGGTCATTATCCACCTCCGCAAACAGGGACAGCATCTCCTCGTCACTGCCCTCGTGGAGCGGAGACAGATCGTCCAAATTATCCGAGACGGCGGCCAGTGCACGGAGGAAGATCGTGATCGGAACGGTACGCTTGCGGTTAAACTTAAGCGTCAGATAATCACTCCGGCGTGTCTCAAACTCCATCCACGCGCCGCGATCGGGTATTAACTTGGCGGTTGCCAGCGTACGTCCAGTCGTCGGGTCTTTGTCGGCATCAAAATAGACACCCGGCGACCGGATCAACTGGCTGACAACGACCCGCTCTGTCCCATTAATGATGAAAGTGCCATTGTCTGTCATCAAGGGGAAGTCACCTAGAAAGATGTCTGAGGTGATCACCTCGCCGGTGGTGGTGTTCAGTAACGCCACCTTCACATATAGGGGCGAGGCATAGGTCATGTCCCGCTCAAGGCACTCCTCCTGATCGTACTTAGGCGGATCGAACCAGTACGTCAGCCCGAGCTGACGGGACTCTTCAGTATCGCTGGGGAAGAAAAGCTTCAACGTCCCGTTGAAGCTTTCGATGGGGGAAATCTCGTTGAAAAGCTCTGTCAGCCCCTCTTTGGTAAACCAGCGGAACGACTCAAGCTGGACCTCGATGAGTGTAGGCAGTGTATGAACATCTGCAATGCGTGCATAAGACTTCCGACCCAGTTCACGCAACATTCAGCTTCTCCTCATGCGCACGGGTAAAAGTGCTCTAGGCAACACAAAACAAGGAACCACCCTTGTATGGCCCTTGCTTGCCTGTGTTGCCCTCCTAGGCCAGACACTATAACTGCTCTGTCCTTGACAATCGTGAATTGTAATTGTATCAGAAGTTCCGCTATAGGTCAATAACTTTTTTCGGGGGGGAGTGGATAAGTATCTGACTACGAGAATGATCCTTATCCATGTCAAGACTACATGTACCCGTTATCTTATCCACTCCCTTGTCTTTTGCGATTGACAAATTGACCCTTCCCTGTTTGACAGCCCTGTAGCGAATGCTTAAGATTACATCGTTCTGGGAGCAGACAGGCTGGAGAGACATGACTGAATCAAACACAGGATACCCTAAAAGCCCGGAGGGGCTGACTGGCTGGCTGCGTCGAGTGACGCGGGGGCCAATTGAACGGCTGGCACGTGCTTTCATCTGGCTGGGCTTGGGGCCGGATGTATTGACCTTTATGGGTCTCATCTTGGCGGGTTTGACGGGTTATCTCGCGGCTCAGGGGGCTTATACACGTGCCGCGCTGGTCTATTTGGTGGGTGCTCCGTTCGATGCAATGGACGGCGCAGTGGCACGGGTCAGCGGCAAGGCCAGCCGGTTTGGGGCACTGCTTGACTCAACACTTGATCGTTACGGAGAAGCTTTGGTGCTGACTGGTCTGGGGTACCATCTGGCCCGTGAGGGACAATGGACGGGATTGGTATTGGCCTTCGTAACTTTGCTTGGCTCGGTGATGGTCAGTTATGTAAGGGCGCGTTCGGAGGGGCTAGGGATTGAGAACAAGGTAGGGTTGCTGACGCGGGTAGAGCGTGTGATCGTCATGCTGATCGCCTTGTTCACCGGTCAGGTGGTGATCGGCCTATGGGTGCTGGCGATCCTGACTCATGTGACGGTTGCACAGCGGGTGTGGCATGTCTTTCGGGCTACCCGCGATGAACGCGGATGAGCGGCGGGGTAAACCATGCAGGTAACACGTTATGGGATTCAAGTTGGGCTGGTGACATTCAGCTTCTTTGGCCTGATCCTGATCGCGGCGGTGGCCATTGGATGGTATGTGGCTCAGCGGGAGGTCAAGCGGTGCGGTCAGGAAGCTGGGCTGGTAATTGATGTGCTGACATGGGGGCTGATTCTGGGCATTGTGGTTGGGCGGCTGTTCTACATCCTGAATCCTCCGCCCTCTGTGGCCGCAATTTACGACCGACGGTGGTATCTGCTCCATCCCTTTGATCTCCAGATCGGCCCGTTGGCGATCTGGAGCGGAGGGCTGGGCGTGGCAGGTGTGTTGGTCGGGGCAGTGCTGGGGGCTGTGATCGTCCTGCGCCGCCGCCGTGTTGATCTACGCCTGTGGGCTGATATGCTGGTAAAGGGTCTGCTGGCAGGGCTGACTGTTGCTCCTTTTGCCAATCTAGTCAACGAGCAAATGATGGGGCCGCCGGCAACTGTGCCTTGGGGGATAGTCATCCAGCGCAGGGTGCCGCCCTATGACAACCTGACGCTGTATCCGCCTGAGACATGTTTTCATCCCACGCCGGCTTATCTGTCCCTCTGGGCATTGGTGTCACTGATAATTGTCTGGTGGGTAGAGCGGCGATGGGCCGCCCGCTTGAGGACAGGCGATCTTTTTTTGCTGGCGACCATCGTCTATGTGCCTGGCCTGTTTGCGGCGGACTTCCTCAGAATAGATGTCAGCCGCTCATTGTTTGGGCTGACGGGAATGCAGGTGCTGGCAATCCTGATCATGATCGGGGCACTCGTAGCAGGTATCTTGCGGCTGGTACGGGACAGGCAGACGGCTTTTCTGTCCGGTAAGGAGGGATGAGCTGTAACTGCCGCCTATAGGATGAAAACCCCATTGTGAGAGGCAGATATTGGGGATACGATCTCTGTATACTGGTAGCCCGTTAGGAAAGTGTCGTAACGTGATGATCGAGACAGATGGCCTGACCAAGCATTTTGATGAGTTTGTGGCCGTTGAAGATGTTTCCCTGGCCGTCCATGCCGGTGAGGTGCTGGCTTTGCTGGGGCCAAACGGCGCTGGCAAGACAACCACCGTCCGCATGCTGACCTCTATTCTCATCCCAACACGTGGAACGGCACGTGTGGCTGGCTATGACATAGTCACGCAGGCTGAGCAGGTTCGTGCCAGTGTGGGTGTCCTGACGGAGAGTCATGGCCTGTACTTGCGCATGAAGGGACGGGAGTACCTCGATTTCTTCGGCCAATTGTATTCTATGGATGAGGCTAAGCGGCGCAGGCAAGGCAAGGCTCTGGCTGAGCGGTTTGGCCTGCACGATGTGCTTGATCGGCGCATCGGGGAGTATTCCAAAGGGATGCGCCAGAAGCTGGCTCTCATCCGCTCGATGATGCATGATCCGCCCGTATTGTTGCTGGACGAGCCTACTTCGGCGATGGACCCCCACAGTGCCCGTCAGGTGCGCGATGCTATCCGCGATCTGCGCAAGGATGGCCGCGCAATTATCCTCTGTACACATAATCTGGCTGAGGCGGAAGAGCTGGCCGACCGTATTGCTATCATTCGCCGCGGGCGGATCATTGTACAGGGGACGGCTTTGGAACTAAAAGCCCGTCTGCTTGGCCCTCCCCTGCTGGAACTGCGCTTTGTGAACAACCCGGATGGTTTTGTGGAGCGGCTCAGCGGGCTGGTTGAAGTGGAAAGCAGTGGGCATAACTGGGTGCGCTACCGGGTTGCTGACCCACAAACGATCAACCCGCAGGTGCTGGCGATAGCGGCGGAGCACCAGATGAAGGTAGTGACTCTGAGTGAAGTACCTCAGAGCCTGGAAGAAGTCTATTTGCGCGTGGTCAGTGAGGGCTAAGGCATCTAAAGTCATGCCGGCAGGGTATATATTTTGTGATGGGAATGGAAGAAGTGGAACATGGCAACGTTAGCGTCACCTGTTGAACAAACTCAAAGCCGGACCAGCCTGCACCATCAGATGCAGATGCTGTGGTGGAATCTCAGCCGGGCCTTGATCGTTACCCGGCGGGAAGTGCTCGATATGTTCCGTGACTGGCGTATTATCGTGCCGGCGGCTTTGCTGACTATGATCTTCCCTTATATTGCCAACTGGGGCGCCGGGCGGATGGTGCGCTGGGTGCAGGAGTATGGCGCGGACATCGTTGGGGAGAGGCTGGTGCCTTTTCTGTTGATGGTGGTGGGCTTCTTCCCTATCACTTTCTCCCTCGTGATTGCGCTGGAAACCTTTGTCGGTGAGAAGGAACGCCGTAGTCTTGAGCCATTGCTCTCTACTCCGCTGACTAACACCCAGCTCTATCTTGGTAAGACGTTGAGCGCCACTATCCCGCCGGTAGCGGGGAGCCTGCTGGGTATCACCGTCTATTTGCTTGGGGTGAAGGGGAATATCAACTGGGCACCACCGACTGTCCTGCTGATACAAGTGATATTGCTGACAGTGTTGCAGGCTCTGGTGATGGTATCAGGCGCGGTGATCGTCTCCGGCCAGACAACTAGTGTCCGGGCGGCGAACCTGCTGGCAAGTTTCATCATCATCCCCATGTCCTTCCTGATTCAAGCTGAGGCGCTGATCATGTTCTGGGCTGAATATGGGGCGCTGTGGTGGATCATTGTGGGGCTGGTTGTCCTCGACATTGTCCTGACTCGAATGGGGGTGCGCATCTTCAACCGCGAGGGTCTGCTTGGAAAGGAGATGGATGAGCTTAACCTCGGCTTGGGTATTAAAAAGCTGGTGAGGCTGGCGCTGGCCCGCCGCAGGGAAGGCCCTCGTCGGAATGCGTGGCAATGGTATCGCGATGAAGTGCTGGGCACAGTGGGACGCTCATGGGGGGCGATCCTGCTGGTAGTTGGTGCGCTCGCAGGGGCTTACCTGATCGGCCTTCGTTACGCTGACGTGTATCGCATTCCCCCTCATATCTTCATTGTTAACAACTGGTATCAGCGCTTCTTAGATGTGCTGGGTGAGAGTGGCCTCCATGGGGTAGGTGGTGTATTATTGGTGCTATTGCAGAACTGGCGGGTTCTGGCGGTCGCCTCGCTGTTGGCAGTGTTCTCTTTCGGTGTACTGGCGGTCCTGATCCTGATGGTGCCTGTTGCACTGGTAGGCTATTTGGTTTCTCAGATGGCAATGGCAGGGATGGACCCCATGGTGCTGTGGGCGGCGTTGATCCCGCACAGCATCATCGAGTTGCCTGCCGCGATTCTTGCCGGTGCAGTGGCCATACGGGTGGGGGCAAGTATTCTCGCTCCCCCGCCGGGCAAGACAGTGGGAGAAGGCTGGCTTGAGGCACTTGCGGATGCAGGCCGGCTGTGGATTACACTGATTCTGCCATTGTTGGTGATAGCGGCTGTCGTTGAGGTATATGTTACACCTTATCTGGTAGGTCTGGCAGCAGGGGGCGGGTAACTGCACAAGACGAGAGGAAGCAAACGTATGCCCAGACTTGTCATCCTCGGCTCGGCCTCTGCTGTGCCGGATGCTGATCACGAAAATACCCACATGGTGTTGCAGGGCGAGCATGTATCCGTCATGATTGATTGTACAGGACGCCCGCTCGTAAATCTCAAGAAGATAGGGATGGGTATTGAAGACCTTGCAGACTTGATCCTCACCCATTTCCACCCTGATCATGTTGGGGCTGTCCCCAACCTGCTGATGTCCCTATGGCTGGTTGGACGGTCGGCCCCCTTGCGGATTTACGGCCTGCATCATTGTCTGCAACGTGTTGAGGACCTGATGGCCGCTTTTAGCTGGGAGGAGTGGAAAGGGTTCTTCCCGGTTGCCTTTCATCACCTTCCGGAACGTGAAGGGATACTGGTGCTGGATAACCAAGACTTTCAGATTTACGCTTCACCAGTGCGCCATTATGTGCCTAACATTGGGCTACGGGTGCTGGTCAAGCAGACTGGCTTTGTCTTTGCTTACTCGTCGGATACTGTTCCCTGTCCAGAGACTGTCCGGCTGGCACATCAAGCTGACCTGCTGATCCATGAAGCTACCGGAGATGAGCCGCTTGGCCACTCTAGTGCGGCGCAAGCCGGAGCTATCGCTGAGGAGGCTGGAGTCAAGCGCCTGGGGTTAATCCATTATCCGGTCTGGGAGGCAGATTCCAGCCATCTAGTGGCGGAGGCCCAGACGACCTTTAAGGGGCCTGTCTTCCTGTGTGAGGATTTCATGTCCATTGAGTTGGACGGCAGTAACTGACCAGAACCTGTAGAACTGAAGGGGCGCTGGTCCGCATGAGGGACTAGCGCCTTTATCATTGGGGGTGAATGGCGTCAGGGTGAAATGACTCGGGCCTTAGCCAATGAAGTACAAATGCCGGCCTGAACTTTATTTCCATGGTGAATGCACGAATGTAAACTCAGGGTTGTTTTTCAGGCCCCTTGATCAACTTGCAGGTGGCATGCAGGAAGCTGAATTCCCCGCGCGGCGGCATGAGTTCCAGCACCTCAACAATCTCAAACTCATACTGACCGAGTGTGACATGGTCGCCTACCTGAGGTGGTTTATCGGCATTAGCAATCGCACCGGGATGTTCGCCGCCGATCACGACATAGCTGACTTTGTAGATCATGATAGGTTTTCCTCCTTGCCTACAGGGGGTCGATCAGGCCTTCAGATCACGGTGGCGCAGTTTGAACGAGAGATCGGCGGCAATATTGCGCATGATCCGATACCCGATCTCGGTGTTATTCTCGCACAGGCTTTCAAATGCTTCGCGCGAGACGGAGGCAATCACAGTATGATCGGTGGCGGCCCGCACAGTCGCAGAACGTGCGCCCCGATCAATCAGTGCCATCTCGCCGACAGACTGCCCCGGCCCAAGGTTGACGATGATACGTCCTTGAGACGGGTCTCCGGCGCTGACGATCACTTCGACAAAGCCTTCGCGAACGAGGTAGAGGCGATCTCCTTCATCGCCTTGTGAAAAAAGGACTTCTCCCTGCTTCAGTTCCCGCTCTTCGAAGATGCCGGCAAGTTTGGCGAGCTGTTCCTCATTCAGGCCGGAGAACATCTCCACACTGCTTAATAATTTGATCAGCTCCACGGTTGTGCCCTCGCTTGTGGATAATTGAATACCAAAGATTGCGTTGAGAACGAGATAGGTCTTGTCTGCATTGTACTCTTGGTTTAGGGATGAGGGCAAGAAGGTATATCCTGTCATTTCCTCGAATATGCCTATTACGCTTGACGGCTTTGGTCACCTGCGTTACAATAGCAGCATATTGAACATATGTTCTTATTAGAGCGGCGAGCGAATCGGTGAGAGCGAAAGACAACAAAGAACCCCTCATACCAAAGGGCAAATCCCCTGTACCTTCTAAGCCGCCTATACCCCCTGCAAGGCGTAAGCCGCGTTTGCGGGTCGTGCTACTGGAAGTGTTGTTTTTCCTTGCATTGGCGACGTTTGGTTTCAGTGTCGTTTCGTCCCTGCTACAGCCTGAGGGGGAGGAGAGAGTCCTTGTTCTTCCTTCCTTTCTACAGGCACAGGTCAGGGAGGTTCAAGCCGCTGGATTGTATGAAGCGCCCAGTCATCGGCCAACCCCTGCCCCATCCCTTTCGCCGATATTTATGCCTTCTGTGCGATACTGGGAGGAGAACCTCCTCCGCTGGGGGGCAGAGTATGGAATTGATCCCAACCTTGCGGCGACTGTGATGCAGATCGAGTCATGTGGTGATCCCGCCGCCGGGTCGCGTGCCGGGGCGATTGGCCTCTTTCAGGTGATGCCGTTCCATTTTGAAGAAGGAGAAGACCCTTACGACCCGGATACTAATGCCCGGCGCGGGCTGGAATATCTGGCACGCGGGTTAGAGCTTTCGGGTGGTCATGCCGGGCTGGCACTGGCGGGTTACAACGGCGGCCACGCTGTGATCAACAGAGGCTATGAGAGATGGGCTACAGAGACACAGCGGTATTACCGCTGGGGGAGTGGTATTTATCGTGAGGCCTCTGCTGGATGGGATAGCAGTCCTACCCTGGCCGCGTGGCTGGCCGCTGGCGGGCAGTCTCTGTGTGATCAGGCTGAAGAAAGGCTGGGACTGGTTGAGCCTTCTGACTGAGCGCAGATAAGAGGCCTGTTGTATGATCAAAACGAAGAAGGACGAGAGGAGTGCGTCCTTCTTCGTTTGTATGTCTCGTGGATCACTTGTCAGGCGGCACGATGGGGCGTGCGCTCCCCTCGATGATGGGGCCGTGCCCCGACCCCCCTCCACCTCCTGAAGTCCCTTGATCTCCCTTTGCGATGTCCTGCATGAACTTTTTGATCCCATTCCAGACCGTGCCGCTGACAAACTTATCGGCCTTATCGAGCAGGTCCTTCATGGACTGAAGGACATCTTCGTCACCGTCCCAGTGTTGGCGCAGGATGTCTTCGCCTGCCTGTCCCATCATTTTGACTACTCGGTTCAGCGCGATCATGCCGACGATGGCGTCGTCAATCAGGCCGGCAGGACCCATCACAGCTTCCGGCATCAAGTCAACCGGGATGATGATATAGGCTGAGGCCGCGGCGATCTCCGCCTTCAGCGTGGCGGAAACACGGGCATCACCCATCAGACGGACAAACAAGGCCATAATGTCAGGCACAAGCAGAATATACTTGGTGACTTCTTTGCCTGCCCCGGCACCCTGTGCCCACCTGACAATCTTACCCCGTACCCGCTGGTAGAAATCCTGTGCCTGCATGGCGTTATATTCTGTAGGCACAGGCATAACCGCCTTCGGCTCTACCGAGGGCGGCTTATCAATGTCCAAGTAGTCGTAGTTCAGACCTCGTATCGGATCAGACCCCCAGGGGGCTGGGCCGGATGGAACTTTCTTCTTCTGCTCTGGCATGTAACTCACCTCTTGCTTTCTTCGGCTATACCCTGCCCGTGGTGAAAAGGCAGGAAGTGCTGGCCTGCACTTAGAAGATACCCCGCACAACCAATAATACACCAATCAACGCCAGCGGAATGCCGACAACAGCCCCGATCACAGTCAAACAGATCACGATGCCAACGATCATTAGTGCCAGCCCCATGACAACTGCCGCTAACCGGCCCGTTGCTTCCAAGATCAAGCCGGCTAACCGCCAGACGGCCCAAAAAGGCCATAACAATACAGGTATCCTATGCCTATGCTCTCGGACTGACATTTCCCATTCCTTTGCCATGAAGTTAGCGCTCATCCTATTTATACGCACAATCGGGGCAAAGGTTGCCAGCAGGCATTTCCAGCATCTGATAGCCGCCTATGAAAAGGGGCTTTTTGTCAGAAAGCCCCAAGCTAAAAGCATGACAGCAATGAGTAGGATATGAATGATAAGCGCTAGCGCTATAGTGAGTGAGCCTAGATAGGGAGAGGTCTTTCTTATCAACTGTTGCTCAGTACAGGAACATTGTAAGGTGAGGTTTACTAAAAGTATCCTTTTGCACCAAGAGGCCTTAAAAACAGCCGCCCTCCACTACAAAGAGGGCGGCTGTTCATGTGATGGCAAGTGAATAGGCTCTTAACCAGCCGCAGAAGAAAGTTGTTTCTCTTTTTGGCGGTGTAATTCGTCCAGTTGGGCACGGACTTCAGAGAGCCGCTTGCCATGCAGGGGGTAGAACCGCAGTGCAAAGACTGTCACCAGTACAGCCAGAATGGGTGCGCCGGCCATCAAGAAGCGGAATCCCCATACTGCCGACACGGGCTGTACCGGCACGGGTACGCCTTCAGAGGGAGCGATATAGCCCGTCAGGGGAAGAATGGTAGCAATCAAGATAGCTTCGGCAGAGAATGCCAGCCGGATGATCGCTCCGTTCATCCCGAAGAACATCCCTTCGCGTCGGTGCCCGACGATCAACTCGTCCTCGTCAATCACATCTGAGATCAGCAGGTCAGACAGCATCAGCAGGCCGGGCAGACCCAGTACCAGCGTGCATGTCCCGATGATGGCTGTGGTGAAGTCAAATGCAACCAGCACAATGATCAGACCGGGGATGAAAGCGAGTGAAGCGTAAATCCATGCCCGGCGTGACCCAATGCGCTGGGTGATCTTCGTCCAGACAAACATAGCCGGGATTGAGAGGATGAACGGCACTCCTAACAGCAGTGACTCCTGCAGGGCGGCACTGAGGCCGCCGGGGATATCGGTCAAACGGATGACATACTTGGCGTAAAATGGAAGTGCCGCCACCATGATGTTGAAGATAAACTCTTTAGCCAGATTAGCCAGCAGAAACCAGCGAAAACTGCGGCTGGTCAGGCTGGCCTTGAGTGCTTTGAAAAGAGGCAGACCTTTTTCGGCCTGATGAAGCTCAGGTTGCTCGCGACTGCCCAACAGTGAGACAAAGAAAGAGACGGCTGTCACAGCGCCAAATGTCAGGGCCATGCCGGTCCAGCCGAGTTGATCGATCACGATGGGAGTCAGTGCCAGTGCCAGAATCAACCCTAGAATGCTGAACACCTGCCGCCAGCCGGATACAGCCGCCCGCTCTCTCAGATCGGGCAACATCTCCGGGAAGAGCGCCGTCCAGGCGATCACAACCAGTGTCCATAATGTATCGAAGGCAAATACGGTTAAGATGAAATAGGCGACCAACAACCATGTATCCACCTGCCGGGGTGGTGTCCACATGAGGATAAAGAATACCGCCATCGGCAGGGTGGCAAATGCGATGTACGGGATACGCCGTCCAAAGTGTGAGCGGGTGTTGTCACTTAACTGCCCCATCAGCGGGTCGTTGATCGCGTTCCACAGCCCGTAGATGAACCATACTGTGCCGATCAGCGCGGCACTGATGCCGATCTCATCAATGTAAAGAAATTGGATACGGTTGTTGAAGGCTTGATAAGAGAGCGCTGCGCCAAGTGAACCGGCGGCATAGGCGATCTTCTGCCAGCCTTTTAGTGATTGCCTGTTCATGAAACCTCCTCTTGGGGGAGCACTGTGAGATGTAATGAAGAAGACTATAAGCCACTGGAAACTATTTTACTATTCAATACGATTCAGTGGCCGGATCGGGAATGGCGGGGGTATGATCAAGGGGTAGGTAATTCCCACGATGCCGACTTTTCATCGTCATTCTGACCTACTTTCCTCACTTGGAGTGATAGCTTTGAACGAGCCACAGCCGCAGTCATCTATCAACCAGCTTGTACAGGAGATTAATGAACTGGAACGTCAGTTAAGTGAGTTGAAACGCAATGTGCCTATGCACTCGGCCTCCGTGTCACAACTGATGCGTATCGAGGAACTGGAGGAAGAATTGACAGCTAAGAAGGCCAAGCTTGCCAGCCTGAGGACTTAACCCACTTATCTAAGAGGGATAACGATCTGCTGTCCGGCAGGGTTACCCGCAGAATCCAGCACGTCTACTCCCTGCACCTCACCATCCCGCAGGGAGTACATGGCAATCACCAGGTAATAATCACCATTGATGGGAGCATCCTCAGCAATGGACAGGCTGACCGCTGTCGTGATCTGGTCGCCGGTGTGCCACGACGCGGTTCGCAAAAAGGGCCTGTCCTCCTGCGCCCAGCGTTGCCAGTCGTTGGTAAAAAGCTGAACTGTGAACATATAGTCGGTTGAGGTAGCTGGTATCTCACGCACCTGCCATGTGAGTAACAGGAGCAGTCTTTCACCGGCAGTGAGCAGACTGCGCAGGTTGGCTGTCTCCGGAGCAATATTTATCAGGTCTATCCCGTTTGAGAGACGTGCCTGTGGCATGTCCTGATAAGTCTGTGGCGGCGGGCGAATCTCAATGGTGTATGACCCATCGGGGTTCGTGTTGATCCATACATACGTGCTGGCAGGCGCTACCTCCATGTCGTCTCCTTCGAGCAGATAGGGGTTGAAGTCGCCCAGCAGCGCATCAAACTCTGCCGCGCCGCCTTCGTAGTCGGGGTCATCACCAGTCGTGTGTATCACGATGGGCAGATGTTCCGGTCCGGCAAACTGCCGGGCTAAGCGTGCTGTCTCCCAGATTTCACGTGCCGGGATGCCATGCCCCCCGTAGGTTCTCTGGACGCTTACAAAGCGCAACATTCCGAAATACTCGACTGATTGCCAGCCGATCAGAGCCGCCAGCCATGCTGTACCTGCCCCAACCAGCAAAACAGCCCTCTTTTTATGCGGCAGGCGGGCTTTCAGCCAATCATAAGCGGCTACGAAGAAGATGGCAAGCATAAGATGCTGGGCTGGGTAGAGCTGGATGAAGTGGTGAGGGAAGATTGCTCCGCGTGAGGCTGTCCACATCCCCACCGGCAATAGGAACCACAGAGTCAGCAGGGTGTAGCGTGCCCGTGAAGCAGGGAAGGGGGGAGACCCGTCCGTAGCCACAGCAGAGCTTTCGGTCTTGTGCGGGGGCAGGATCGCCATAGCGGCTACGTACCCCAAGCCGGCAAAAATGAAACCCATCTCGCTCAGGTCGAGGAAACTCAAGTCAGGGAGCGGCAGGCTGGCGTAGTAATCCATGAAGCGGTTGCCTGCAAGGGCATGAAACTGATAGCCTGTGGCGATCTGAGCGGCATACTGGAGGGACAGGAGGGAAATGGGCGCCTGATTGATAGGCTCTCCTGTAGAAGATAGGGCTGTACCGGCCAGCGTCTGGGTGGAGAGAATACCGGCTATATAGGGCGCCATCAGCACAAACATGCCGGCCAGCCCAAGCAAAGCCCTTCCCCATTCTTGGCGGGTGGCAGGCCGGATCGCCTTGAGTGAACGCGGGTGCAGGATCAGCGCCAGACCCAGCACCCCTGCAAAGGCTATGCCTCCCAGATGCAGTCCCATCAGCGCGCCCAGTGCAACCAGCACCCAGGGGAGTGACCTCTTGTCGCGCTCGGCGATCAATGCATACAAGGCCAGCATGAACCCCAGCGTGACCGCCGGCAGATTCTGTGACCAGATTTTTCGGCTATAGAAAGTAGCCCACGGGGAAGCGGCGAACAGCACAGCGGCGATCAGCCCGACGCGCTCATTGAAGTAGCGGCGCCCCAGTACGAATGTCAGCCAGACAGCAATCACCCCCAGCGCACCAAGGAACAGGACAGCTAAAGACGGGTCGCGGGTCACGCTAAAGGGGATCGCCAGCAGGTAAACAGTCAGCGGGGGGTGGGGAATGCCCAGACTAGATGTCACACCGCGCGTTGGCCATACTCCCTCATGGATGAAAGCCAACGCGCGGCGGGCAACTGTTGCCTCGTCATATTTAAACTCGGTGATGCCCGGCCAGCTCAGACGCATGACGGCCGCAAAGATCAAGACTGCCGCCAACAGCCATTGGGTCAGAGGAGATACAGGAGGCCGGGTAGATGGTGACAAAGCCGGCCTCAGGCTTGTTGGACGAATTGATGGCCGGCCTCTGAGCCGGGCGTTTCGGTAAGCAACTCCAGGGCATGGGGAAGCACCGGCAAAATGACTTCCAGTCCCTCTCTGACTGCCTTAGGGTTGCCGGGCAGATTAACGATCAAGGTCCGAGCGCGAATGCCGCTTATTGCCCGTGACAGCATGGCGTGCGGCGTGATCCGCAGGCTGGCCGCACGTATAGCTTCAGCGATACCGGGCGCTTCCCGCTCAATGACAGCGCGGGTAGCCTCTGGCGTGACATCACGCGGGGCAAAGCCGGTGCCGCCGGTCGTGATAATCAGATCAAGATGGAGTTCATCAACCCAGCGTGTCAACTGGCTTTTAATATATTCCCGCTCATCGGGGATAGTGGCCATATGCGTGACCCGCCAGCCCAGCCGCCCTTCAATGATGCTTTTGATCAGCGGCCCGGACACATCATCCATCTTTTGGGCATAGGCCCGGTCGCTGATTGTCAGGATACCAACTTGCACAGCTTTAATCCTCATCCTCTAAGCCCAGCAGTTCGCGCCAAGCGCTGTGGACACTGTCTTGGACGCCTTCCTCAGTAACGCCGTAATAGATGCGCGTTTTGCCGTCAGTGCGCTGAGCCAGATCATAACGGGTCTTGCCTGCACGTGTATAACTCTGGATCAGGGCAATATCGCCATGCCACTTCAGCTTGCTAAGATCAACCGTCTTGTTTTCGACCTGCGTGATGGCATAGTGCCACAGTTTACGGGCCGATTCGCGTGTCACGTTGCGGACAATATTCCCGTTGCGCAGATCGCGGACATGGTGGTAGTAGGTATCGTTACGTTTTTCGGTGGCGATTACTTCAACCCCGGTGCGTGGAGCCTCGATCAGGTCACCGGCTGTATTGTCCTTCTGGGAGGGTGTCTCCTCAATTTCGGGCGGGCATGGTTGGTTGGCCTGCACCCTCCGATTACGAAGCACCAGTTGCACGATCTCGTCCCGCACTGCGAGGCTGGTCTCGGTTTCGTCCCGCACATAGATTTTGTTCTCATCAATGGCGTACGGCGGGTCATCCCCTGCCGGGACCTGCACACGGATCACAGGGACGCCTTCCGTCTGAAGCACATCTACCTGAATTTCAAGCGGGGGGGTGAGCTTGCGCTGTATCTCGGCCTTAAGCTGTTCCACAGCCCGGTTAATGTTGGGGACGCCGACCGGCTTCACCTTTGGGTTGCTTGAAACGCCGATATAGAGAGTCCCGCCGTTGGTGTTCGCCATGGAGCAGATGTCGGTGATAATATTGTAGAGCCGCCCTCCGCGTGTTTCCATACTCTCATGAAAGGCTGTGACAATCGAAGGGCCTTGCTGACGGGCCGCTAATACATGGTCATAAGGCGGGGTCGTAGCCCCCTGATAGGGGCGGGTGCGGGCGAGGTCACTGCCTGTAAGGACCTCATACAGCGCTTCAAAACTCAACTCCGGCAGAAGCACCTCAGTAACACGATCTCCAATGCCCAGATTCTTCGGGTTACGGGGGTCGCGTTCTAGACGGTGGGCATCTGACCCTTGAATACAGCGCATAGGGCGCGGGTATTCCGGCTTAGAGCCGTCAAAGAAGTTCGCGGTTGCACGCCTTCCGTGCCGGTCGAGATCAGTGACTTCAAGGGCGTGCAGGTTGGCGTCCTGTGTGTAAGCAATACGTGTCTGCCCGCCAAATGAAAGGCCAAGCATGGCAACCCCATGGCTTGTATTGGCGTGAGCCGCGATCACAATCCCGCCCGCCTCGCGGATAGCGGCATAGGCGGTCAGAACGTCGGCGGATGCCCCTACGTTGGTGTCGCCTGCATCGAGAGCCTCGGAGGGAATATTGAGATCAAGCAATAGATGCTCTAGATAGCGAATCTGGGTCTGGGGTGAGAAGATACCCAGAATATGAAAGCCGAATGTGGCTGTAAACTCGAAACCCGGCAGGATCAACATCTTCTCATACAGGCGGCGGTATTCGTTGAGACGATGTTGTTCGTCGGGGTTCATGCGCCCTAGTTGTTCCAGTTGTTCTAATAGGGCTATCTCCTCAGCTATCTGACGGTGGCCTCGTACTGTGTTGTGATCGGTCAGGGCGATGATATTCAAGCCGTGCCGCTCGGCCTGCTGGAGAATATCCAGATAAGAAACACCCGCCTGCTGATAATCCTTCGATGCGGGCGTGTGTAGATGTAAATCCATCCGGTACCACTGCATCCCGGAGTGTTTGTCTTTGCTCACATTTGTATTCCTTCCCTGAAAACTATGTGTCCTTAATCATGAACCAGTAAACCTGTGTCCTGTATCGGTGAGGCGGCCTTAACTATCCTTTTTCCCCAGCATTTCTTGGAGTATGGAGACTAGATCGAAGGGGTCGAAGGGCTTAATCAGAAATCTGTTGGCGCCGCAGGCGAGGGCTTCCTCTTCGACCTCCCTGCCGGAGGTCATGACAATGGGAACCTGCTTGAATTGTTCATCTGCGCGAAGTTGGCGGACGAAGTCAGTCCCCTCCAGGCCGGTAAGATGGTAGTCAACTAGAAAAGCGTCCGGCTGGACATCTTTTGCCTTCTGATAGGCTGTTGCCCCGTCAGGGGCGAGAATCACCTCGAAGCCGTCGAGTTCAAGCAGTGTCTGTAGCAGGTTAATAGTAATACGGTCATCATCAACGATCATGATTTTGTCTGGCAACTTATGACTCCTTCCCTCTCCTCACGTGGTTTGTGAGACGGGTTGATCAGTCTGGGCCTCAGGTTCACCTTCTTCCTCAGGGGATGCTATAGGCTCGCCCAAAGCCGCATCAAGTACCTGATCAACATTGTCTACCAGCACGAAGTGCATCTGTTGGCGCACTTCCTGGGGAATATCATCAAGGTCTTTTTCATTCCGGCGTGGCAGGATCACCGTGTCAAGGCCAAAGCGGTGAGCCGCCAGCACCTTCTCTTTCAGGCCGCCGATGGGCAGAACCTGCCCGCGCAAAGTGATCTCACCTGTCATGGCGACGTTACTGCGCACCGGTCGCTGGGTCAGCAGAGAGGCCAACGCAGTGGCCATCGTGATCCCTGCCGAAGGGCCGTCTTTGGGCACGGCGCCGGCTGGGACGTGCAGGTGAATATCGTATTTGTCGAACCAGTGGTCATCCACGCCGAGTTTAGCGGCGCGGGAACGTATGTAGCTCAGAGCCGCGCGGGCGCTCTCCTGCATCACATCACCAAGTTGGCCGGTCAGGATAAAGCCCTTCCCGCCGGGCATCCGGGCGGCTTCGACAAAGATCACATCACCGCCTGCCGGTGTCCATACCAGGCCGGTTGCCACACCCGGTATTGTGGTGCGCTCTTCGATCTCAGCAAGGTAATAAAACTTGGGCTTGCCTAGAAACTCGCGCACCTGCTCAGGCTCGATGATTACCTTGTCAGTCTTGCCTTCTGCGATGCGGGTAACCACTTTGCGGCAGGCCGCCCCGATCTCGCGTTCCAGATTCCGAACCCCTGCCTCGCGGGTATAGTCACGAATGATGGTCAGGATGGCCTCGTCAGTGAATTCAATTTCCTCAGGGCGCAGGCCGTTCTCTTTGATCTGGCGCGGCACAAGATATTCCTGCGCGATGCGGATTTTCTCGTTCTCTGTGTAGCCTGAAAGCTGGAGAATCTCCATCCGGTCACGCAGGGGGCCGGGGATTGGCTCCAGCATATTGGCCGTTGTAATGAACATCACCTGAGAGAGATCGAAGGCCACGTCAAGATAGTGGTCACGGAACTCAGCGTTCTGCTCCGGGTCGAGCACTTCCAGCAGGGCGGAGGCTGGGTCGCCTCTGAAGTCCATACCGAGTTTGTCTACTTCATCTAACATGATAACGGGGTTGCGGCTGCCCACCCGCCGCAGTGCCTGAATAATGCGGCCGGGGAGCGCCCCAATGTAAGTACGCCGGAAGCCTCGGATGTCGGCCTCATCACGCACGCCGCCCAAACTCATGCGGATAAACTTGCGGCCCATGGCGCGTGCAATCGAAGCACCTAGTGAGGTCTTACCTACGCCCGGAGGTCCCACAAAGCACAGGATCACACCTTCACGCTCACGGCGGATTGTGTCGGCCATTCCGCTCTCTGTTTCAGCCCGCTCTGAGGCCCGTTCCTGCCGTAGCTTGCGTACGGCCAAGAATTCGAGGATACGTTCCTTGATGTCCTCCAGATCGTAGTGATCTTCATCCAGCACCTGACGAGCGTGGGAGATGTCAAGGTTGTCAGGTGTGCTGACATTCCATGGCAATGATGTCAGCCAGTCCAAGTAGGTGCGGATGACACCATACTCGGCGGCGGCAGTAGGCAGTTTTGAAAGGCGATCCAGCTCACGGCGGGCCTCCTTTTCTGCCTCCTCCGACATGCCGGCTTGCTCGATCTTCTTGCGGAACTCCTCGATCTCGATCTGCTGTTCGTCGCCTTCGCCCAACTCGCGCTGGATAGCCTTCAGTTGTTCGCGGAGGAAGAATTCACGCTGGACCTTCTCCATTTCGGATTGGGCGTCGGCCCGAATCTTGCGCCCCAGCTCCAGCACTTCGAGTTCCTTGTCGAGCAGGCCCATCAGGACGCGCAGTTTCTCTGATACGTTGTCAATCTCTAGGATGCGCTGGGCGTCCTGAAGGTCAATCCGCATGTAGGTTGCTATCAAGTAGGCCAGTTGGAGCGGGTCCTCGATGTTGAGAATGGAGGCTGTCAGTTCGCCGGGCAGGCTGGGGACCAGATCGCCCAGACGGCGAAACTGGTCACTGACGTTACGCATGAGCGCTTCTGTCTCGATCCCTGTCTCAACTTGTTCCGGAATAGCCTTCACACGTGCTTTGAGGTAAGGCTCTGTCGCAACGTATTCCTCGATCTTGATGCGCGTCAGCCCCTGCACCAGCAGACGGATCGTGCCGTCGGGTGCACGCAACAGACGATGCACGACTGCCAGTGTCCCTACTGTGTATACTTCATCCGGGCCGGGGGTTTCTCTTTCTGGGTCGTGTCCTGCAAACAGCCCGATAAGGCGGTCGCCGACTACAACATCATCTACCAGCCGGATGGAGCGCGGCTGGCCTACCATCAGCGGCACAGCCGTTTGGGGGTAGACGACCATGCCTCGTAATGGGAGAATGGGCAATTCTTCCGGGATGGTGATTTCCTCCTCCCCCTCGCTTTCTTTTGTCAGCTTGACAACTTCCAGCGATTGGGAGTTCCCCTGAGTTTCTTGCTCCTGTATTTCCTCGTCGTGATTTGTTTCATCCGCAGGTGTCATACTGCTTTATTAACCTTTGTTGGAATTAAGTTCAATCTTTCTTTAACTGGCCGCTGTGCTACCCGTGCCGCTTACCTGAATTTTGCGTGTTCTGGCACGTGGCAACTCAACATACAAGAAGCCGTCCTCGTAGCGTGCTGTGATGTTCTCTTCATCTACCGGCCAAGGCAAAGCTACGTCTGTGCGGAACTCACCGTAACGGATTTCCAGTTGGTGGTACGCCGCGCCGGTCCGCCTCGTCCCTGCGCGAGTGCCGCTGATCGTCACATGACGGTTGCCCACTGCTACGTGGAAATCATTTTGTTGCATGCCGGCAATCTCGACCACGATCAAGAGCCAGTCCTCACCCTCCATCACATCAGTCGGGGGGCGCCACATATGCGTATGGCGCAGAACTACGATCTCCTGGCCCCCTACCAGTATGTGATAATGTGCATCCAGGGCACCCAACGGGCGCTCAGGATCATCTTGTTGTGCCGTCATTCACTTCTCCCTATCCTGCTACAGCCGTCAGAGCAGGCTGACAAAGCTCGACAAATTCACCGTTGCCCAATAGAGTACAATTCGATTTTACCACAGGGTGTGACGGCAACCCAAGTGTGGCAGAGAGGCCTTAGGCGATCTATTGTGATTCTGATCGAGCCGGCCTGAGGGCAGTCTGCCTGAGCTATGCTTACTGGCCTATGCTGTAAATAGACCATGTGTTAGGAGTGCCACGCTTAAAAACAAACACGATACCATTTTGGGGTATGGAGAGCATTTCGCCATACTGAAACATCATCATCTCACTGCGAGCCTGTGAGGCGGGCGCTGTCCCGAAGCCGATCCGTTCCTGCAGACCAGGGGTCTCACGCCATACCTTTCCCAGTGCTCCAAGCGGCTCGTAGAGGCCGGCAGGTACACTGGCATTTCCGCCTGCCGGGTCAAGGTTTGGATCGAAGGTATCGTCGTAACGGGAATAAGTCAGGTCGTCCAGCAGGACATAGATCACTCTTCCGGCAAACCAGCCCAGATTAGACAGCCACACCAGATGCCCCCGCTCACAGGGCTGGTAGATGATATCCACCGGCCAAATCTGGGGGTAAGTTCCTTCGGTGGGGGCGGTTGGGCATCCAAGCGCCGACGGCAGGCCGGGGTCGCCTTCGTAAATTGGGCGAAAGATTCCTTGTGCTCCAGCGGAACAAGGCTCACCGCTGATGCCGGGAATGGTGGCTGTCACTTCCGGCATGGGGGTTGGTGTCGGACCGTAGGTGGG
>DAOTYH010000039.1:0-20193 GCA_034435015.1 Anaerolineae bacterium
GGGGCAGGTTGGGCAGGGTAGCCGTCGGGAGCGGGGTCGGCGATAATTCAATGGTGGCCAGCGCCTTGCCCGGCGTGGCAAACAGATCGGCCACCACAAAGTCACTGTCACCGGCAGGCTGTGCCTGGCAGGCGATCAAGGCCGTCAGCGCGAGCACCAGCCCTGCCCCTGTAAGCGCCAGAAAACGGAAGATGCGTTTCATGTCTTGCCTCTTGAGAGGCAGTGTAGCAAAATCTGGGCTGGAAAGCCAGAATCATTCATCTGCCGCCCTGCCGAAAGGTTCGCCATGTCATCAAAAGCACGCTGGCTGACAGCCCTTCCCTTCATGGCCGCCGCACTGGCCCTGCTGGCCTGGCTGATCCGCGCCTACTGGCCCTTCACCATAGATGACTCCTTCATCACCTTTCGCTACGCCGCTCATCTGGCGGCGGGATTGGGGCCGGTCTATAACCCCGGCCTGCCCCGCGCCGAAGGGTACACCACCTTCCTGTGGATGCTGATCATGGCCATCCCTCATGCGGCAGGGCTGGACGCCGTTGCCTTTGCCAAGTGGGCCGGCGCGGTGATGACAGCCGGCACGCTGGCGGTGGTCTTCTTTTTCACCCTTCACCTGACACGCTTTATGGAAGGCACACTGCGCGGCGCGGCGGCAGGGATGGCGGCGCTCCTGCTGGCCGCCTTCGGGCCGACCTCGCTTCACGCTGTCGCGGGGATGGAGACCCCTCTTTTCACCCTGCTGTTGACGATCTTCTTGTGGCTGGTGACGGTCTACACGGGCCGCCCAGACGACAAACTCGCCGCCGGGCTGTCGGTCACAGCGCTTCTGCTCGGCTTGACCCGCCCGGAGGGGAATCTGGCCGCGCTGGCCGGGCTGGGTGTGGCCCTCGCGTTGATCCCGCCCCGCCAGCGCCTTTCCCTGCTCAAGACGGCTGGCCTGCTGTACGGCCTGCCCGGCGCGGCCTATTTCATCTGGCGGGCAGTGTATTACGGCACGCTGTTGCCCTTGCCGTTCTACATTAAGGTAGCCTCTCAGGCGCTTCTGGCGGGCTGGCCGGACGTGGCCTCCTACGGCAGGCATATGCTGGTGCGGCTGGGCGTGCCGATTGCGCTGGCCCTGCCGCGCGTGCGGCGCGACCTTGTGCCGGCGCTGACAGCCGCAGGGGTGATCGTCGTCTTCTTCCTGTTTCCGGCGCACATCATGGGCTATAGCTGGCGCTACCTGTACCCGCTGACGCCGTTTCTGTACGCGCTGGCTGTATCGGGTCTCGGATCGGTGATCGCATGGGGGCGCTCACAGGCGAAGGTCAGTGCCGCCGCGGCGCCGGCGGCGGCACTGACCGCCTGCCTGCTGATCGGCGGGAGCACGCTGGCCGACACCCGTCAGGAGATCGAAAACGCACGCTGGTACGGCTACTCGCTGGAGCACGCCCACGCCGCGCTGGGCCGCCGTCTGGCCGCCTTCCCGGCAGACGGGCAGACGATGGTGCTGGCCATCGGCGATGCAGGGGCCGCCCCCTACTATGCCGGATGGCGCACCATAGATACCTTCGGCCTGAACGACCGCACTATCGCGCTGTCAGGGCATGACCCCGGCTATGTGTTCAGCCACAACCCCGATGTGGTTGTGCTGATCTCGCAGGGGGCAGACGAGTTCACCCCGCGCCTCGAATGGGAACAAGCTCTCTATGAGGCCTGCCGGCAACATGGACTGGCGAAGATCGCGGTTGTGCCTTTCAATTATTATGACCTGTGGGTCATGGCCGCCCCCGACAGCCCCATTGCGGCCTACCTGCAAGGGGAATGGTAGTTTCTTTTGTTTGTTGTTGCCAAGAAGGGAGTCAAATCATGCGTTCATGGATACGCCTGCCTGCCCTGATTGCGCTGGCCCTGCTCAGCGGGGCATGTGCCCTTTTGCCGACTGCTGTCGCGCCGACCTCCATGCCGCAGCCCGCCGTCACCGGTAATGCCGCCCCTTCCACCTCTGAGGGACGGGATACCGCCGCCATTCTGGCAGAACTGGGCAGTTACCCCTGCCCGGACAGCACCTTCACCTGCGTCAAGCTGACTGTGCCGCTCGATCATTTCGACCCGGCCAACACAGCCGCCATCGAGGTCGTGTTTGCCGTCCTGCCGGCCAGCGGTGAACGGCAGGGGATGTTCGTAACGGTCACAGGCGGGCCGGGGACATCCGGCCTGGCCGCCGCCGATAATTACACCGCCGCCTTTGACCCCTCCATACCGGAACACTTCGACATCGTGTTCTTTGATCAGCGGGGGGTCGGTGCGTCGGGCGGCCTGCAATGCATCAATGCCGCCGCCGCTTATTACCAGACCGACACCCGCACCGACACGCCGGAAGGGGAAGCCGCCCTGATCGAGGCGGCGCGCACCTTCGCCCGTGACTGCGTCGCCGAGATGGGCGTCCCGCCCGACACTCTGCGCTACTACAGCACCCGTCAGGCCATTGAGGACCTTGAGATGTTCCGGCAGATCATCGGCGACGAGAAGTTCTGGCTGTACGGCGAGAGCTACGGCACTCAGTACGCCCAGACCTACGCCGCCGCCTACCCCGATCATCTGGCCGGCCTGATCCTCGACGGGACAGTTGACCTGACCCTGTCCGGCCCGGATTACTATGTCGAGCAGGCACAGGCTTTCAATGATGTGCTGGTCATGACGCTCGAAGCGTGCAACGCCGACCCCGCCTGCGCCGCTCAGGTCGGCGGGGATGCGCTGGCCTTCTACGACGACCTAGCCGCTGAGCTGGCTGTCTCGCCCCAGCCGTTCGCCTTCCCCCTGCCCGCCGGCGGGACAGCGGAACGCACCTTCTCGCTGGGCGACCTGGAGACCGCCGCCGCCGGCTACTCCTATTCGGAGGGCGGGCGGATGATCTTTCTGCGCGGGCTGGCCGCCGCCGCCCGCGGCGACCTGACTCTGCTGGCACGCATTGTCTATGACCAGCTCAGCCTTGACCCCGTCACGCTGGAGCCGGTCCTCGACCCGGCCTGGTCCGATGCGGCGTATTACACCATCGAGTGCAACGACTACAGCTTCTTTGCCGGCACGCCTGAGGAACGCGCCGAAGCATGGATGCGGGCCGGCGACGCCGTAGATGCCTCCATCCCGCGGCTGAGTGCGATCTTCTACGGCGACCTGCCGTGTGTGTTCTGGCCGCAGGGTGAGGACAACGTCCCCCGCCCAGAGCCGTTGATCGCTGAAGGCATCCCGACTATCGTGCTGGGCGCGACCGCCGACGCGGCTACTCCGCTGGCCAACGCACAGCGTGTCTTCAGCCGTCTGGCCGACGGCTATTTGATCGTCACGGAGGGCGGCCCGCACATCACCTTTGGCTGGGGGCGCAACTGCCCCGATGCTCAGGTGACCAACTTCCTTGTCAAAGGACAGCTCCCCGATCAGCGTGAGCTGACCTGCGGCGGCCAGGTTATCCGGAGCTACGTCCCCCTCCAGCCGGTGGATGTCTCCGGCTACGCCGATGTGCTGGACATCTTCACCGCTATAGACACTGACATCTACTTCCTGCCCGAATACTACTACTGGGACCTTGAGACCCCCATCACGACCAGTTGTCCGTACGGGGGCGGGTTCACGTTCGAGCCGAGCGGCGAAGGCGAGCTGTTTACCTTTACCAACTGCGCCTTTGTGGACGGCTTCATCATGACCGGCACCGGCTCGCTGAACTACGACACATGGCTCACCACCGTCGCGGTCACGGTGACCGGCGCGGCTGACGGCTCGCTGACCTACACCCACGCTGACGACGGCACACGCCGCGTCACGGGGACGTATAACGGGCAAAGCGTTGATCTGTCACGCTGAGGGGGAAGATGCCTGCTGAGCGCACTCCGCTCGACTGCCTTCGCCGGCATCCCTACTTCCGTCCGCTCGACCCGCCCCTTCTGGAGAGGCTGGCCGCGCGGGCCGTTTGGCGATCCTTTAACCCCGGCGACACGATCCAATTGGAGGGAGAACCCTCAGCCGGCCTGTGGCTGATCGAGGAAGGGCGCGTCAAGGTATACAAGCTCAGCCCGGACGGGCGCGAGCACATCCTGCATCTGTGCGGCCCCGGCGACTCGTTCAACGACATCGCGGCACTGGACGGCGGCCCCAACCCGTCCAGTGCCGCCTCGCTGGGGCATACCCTGGCTCTGAACCTCCCCTCGGAAGCCTTTAGCGCGGCCCTGTGTGAAAGTCTCCCGCTGGCGCAGGCCGTCATCCGCACCTTGACCGGTCGGGTGCGGTCGCTGGTCCAGCAGATCGAAGACCTTGCGCTTCATTCAGTCACCACCCGTCTGGCCCGCTTCCTGCTGGAACAGGCTGAATCGCCTGCGCTGAGCGGGCCGGGCATCACCCGCGCGGCAGTAGCCGCCCATCTGGCCGCCACGCCGGAGACGATCAGCCGCGGCCTGCGGGCACTGGAACAGATCGGCGCGATCCAGTTTGACCGTCACCGCATCGTCATCGTGGATGAAGGCATCCTGCGGGCCATTGCGCTGATATAAGGGCCAAGCCTCCTCTTCTTGATCCAGATCAACGACATCCTGCCCTGCCGCCCCTATGCTGAAGATCGGGGGATGAGCAGACCTCTCATCCCCTAGACGGCGTCACCCTGAGGGAGGATGGATCACCAGCAATGGCTTCCGCGCATTGATCAGGCCCGCTGTACCGCCTGCGGCGACTGTATCGCACTGTGCCCCGCCGGCGCACTGGGACGCCTTGAGGGGAAGGCGTCCCTGATCAACGCGGAGGCCTGCACCTACTGTACCGCCTGTGAGGACATCTGCCCTGCGGGCGCAATTGAACTGCCGTTTCTGGTGTGTATATCTGCTTCGAAGCCAAAGGAGTAACGGGCAATGACCGCTCCCTATACCTTGATCCCCAGCCTGAATGAACTGCTTACCGAAGTCCCGCAGGACAGTATCCTCAGCCGCACCTTCTATAGCGACGATCAGGTCAAGGCTGTCCTCTTCAGCTTTGCGGCAGGGCAGGAGCTTTCGGAGCATACCGCCTCAGTGCCTGCCATCATCCACATCCTGCACGGCGAGGCCGAGCTGACGCTGGGCGGCGACCGCATCGAAGGCCGCGCCGGCACCTGGATTCACATGCCGCCCAACCTTCAGCACAGCATCACCGCCAGAACGCCGCTGATCATACTGCTGACGATGGGACGATAGGCCGCCTCCCTGACTCAGCACCCGTTTGACCGGTAGTCAAGTTTCCAACGCATCACAAGGAGGGTACATGACACCAAGCGAACCACAGAGTCCTGGTCATTTTATGCGTGTCCTGATCATTGGTCTGGTCGCCGTGATTGTAGTGCTGGGCTTTGCGTTGATCATGCTGGCCATTGGCGGGTCGCGTGCCTCGATGCCTGCCGCCGAACAGAGGGTGGACGCGCTCGCCAACAGCACCGACCGGTGCGTGGTCTGCCACCGCCGCACCACGCCGGGGATTGTGTCCCAGTACGGGCACAGCACGATGGCCGCCGCCGAAGTCACCTGCCGCGACTGCCATGAGGTCAGCGCAGGCTACGCCGGCGCGGTAGAGCATGAGGGGACGTATGTCCTCAACCAGCCGACAACGGCCATGTGCCGGACCTGCCACACTCAGGAGGTAGCTCAGTTTGAGCAAAGCCGCCATGGGCTTCCGGCTTACGTCGCTTTTGCCGGCAGTGCCGGCCTGTCACCCGAACTGCTGGCCCAGTACGAGTCCATCCCAGAGGGGCAGTTCGCACCCGACCGGTCGCGCAATGCGTTGTTCGTCATCGAGGGGCCGGACTTGACGCCCTTTGCCTGCGAGTCATGCCACAACATCGGCAGGCCTGCCGCTGACGGATCGGTCGGCCAGTGCTGGAAGTGCCACATCCGGCACGAGTTCAGCCTTGAGCAGGCCCGCAAACCGGAAACCTGCAACGCCTGCCACATCGGGCCGGATCACCCCCAGTGGGAGATTTATCAGGAGTCGCCGCACGGCATCGCCTACATGACGATGGGGCATACGTGGAACTGGGAGGCGGAGGCCGGCACGCTGACCGTGGTGGACTTCCCGGCGCCGACCTGTGCCACCTGCCACTTCAGCGGGTTCGGGGCAAGCGGCACAACCCATGATACCGGCGACCGCCTGACGTGGTTTCTGGCCGCGCCGATCAGCGAACGGCGCCCCGGCTGGCAGGATAACATGGTACGGATGCAGAACGTCTGCCTGGAGTGCCACAACCGGAACTTCATCTCATCCTTCTACGCCAGCGCCGACAGGGCTACCGAAGCGGTCAACGCGCTGGTTGAGGAGGGCAATGACATCATGACCCCGCTCCGCGAGGCAGGTCTGCTGACCGATGCGCCGTTTGACCAGCCGATTGACTTCACCTACTTCGAGCTGTGGCATCACTGGGGGCGTACAGCCAAGTTCGGCATCTGGATGCAGGGGCCGGATTACACGCAGTGGCACGGCGTGTATGAGATGCTCAGCGATCTGGCTGAACTGCGCGAGCTGAGCGCCGGGCTGACGGGCGGGTCGGAGCCGTAGCCATGTACCACCTGGCGACTGTTTACCCGCCCGTGAGACGTATCCGACTGCCGCTCTCGCGCGATCAGCTGATGCTGTTGATGGCGGCCATCAACGAGATTTTCCTCGGCATTGACATTTATCTGGCCCACAGCATCAGCGGCACGATCACACCCCGCGAGTGGATTCCGATCATCTTTGGCCCGCTGGCCGGGCTTCTGCTTCTGCTGGCCGGCCTGATGGCGCTCCGGCAACGCGCGGCGGCCACGCTGATCGCCAATGTGGTCTTCGCGGCCAGCATCGTGGTAGGTCTGCTGGGGGCATACTTCCACTTTGTGCGGGCTATCCTGCCCGCCGCGCCGGCAGGTGAACAGGTCAGCGTGCCGTTGCTGGTATGGGCGCCGCCCATTCTAGGGCCGCTCACCTTCGCGCTGGTGGGATGGCTGGGGATGAGCGCCGTCTGGATCGAGGAGCCGCCCGACAGCGGCAGACTGCGTCTGCTGGCCGGGCGGTATATCCAACTGCCCTACAGCAAGACACGGGCTTTCTTCCTCATCGTGGGGCTGGGAACGCTGGCCACTGTCATCAGCAGTGTGCTGGATCACGCCCGCACCGGTTTTGTCAACCCGTGGCTGTGGGTCCCGACGGCGGCGGGGGTGTTCGGAACGGTGGCGGCGGTCACACTGGCCGCGCTGGATCATCCCTCCCGCGCCGACCTGATCGTCTATACCTCAGCCATGCTGTTGTTGATCGCGGTTGGGGTGGCGGGGGCGGTTCTGCATGTGCTGGACAACCTGACGGCAGGCGGCGTCGTGGTCGTTGAGCGCTTCATCCGAGGCGCACCGTTTCTGGCGCCGCTGTTGTTTTCCAATATGGGCATGCTGGGGTTGATCACCCTGCTCAGCCCGGAAGAAAGGGTTTCGTAGGCGGCCCGGCAGGGGCGGCTGTACCCGCCCCTGCCTTCCCCCTTGGCAATGCGTCATGTACCACATCCCCAGATTGGGTCATATGCCGCATCATCGGTTGCCCCTGCCTGTGCAGTTCGGTACAATCTGCCTTATGAGCGGATGCCTGCCCCGGCACGAAGAAAGGACATTCGTCCTGCCTGACAGGTGACAATCAACGTCCGTTATTCAGACTAGATTGGTAGAATTAGGCCAGATTACTTGCCGCATCGTGTGAGCACACAGGAGATAACCATGGCAGATGCCACCCTGCAAGGTTCTGAACTGAACAGCCTGCGCCCTGCCCAATCGGCGGGCGGACGACTCAAGTTCATTATCGGCGGCCTGATCCTGCTGGCCGCAGTTGCCTATCTGATCGTCAGCAATTTGACCTCCCAACAGGAGTACTTCATGACGGTCAATGATCTGCTCTCACGCCAGAGCGAGATGGCCGGGCGCAAGGTCCGCATCTCCGGTGTGGTGCTGGGCGACTCAATCCGCTACGACGGGTATGAACTGCGCTTCACGATTGCCCACATCCCTGACTCGGCGGCTGAGATCGAGGATGAAGGCGGGCTGGCTGAAGTCCTCCATCGGGCGGCCTCCGACCCGGACGCCGCCACTGTCGAGGTCGTGCTGTATGACCAGCCTCTCCCTGACCTGCTGAAGCACGAGGCACAGGCCATTGTCACCGGCACGCTGGGAGAGGACGGCGTCTTTTACGCCGATGAGTTGTTGCTCAAATGCCCCACCCGCTACGAGGAAGCTGTCCCCGATCAGGTGGAACAGTAAAGACGCACGGCCTTATGCGTCCCTTCCGGCGGGACTGCCAAGACTCAAGGCTGGCAGTCTCTCGTCTCAAGGCTTGCCTCGATATGATGACAGGGGGAAAGAATGACCGCTGAACTGGGCGTGATCGTGCTGTGGCTGGCGCTGATCTGTGCTGTGTATGCGTGGATTGCCTCGCTGGTCAGCGTCCGCCGGAACAACCCGCGCCTGGCCGAAAGCGCCCGCAACGCCACGCAGGCCATCTGGCCGCTGGTCACGCTGGCCGCCTTCCTGCTGATCGCTCTGCTGGTGCGCGGCGACTTCAACGTTGCTTATGTGTGGTCCGTCTCCGAGCGGGCTATGCCGCTCTTCTTAAAGATCACCGCCCTGTGGGGCAGTCAGGCCGGCTCACTGCTGTTCTGGACATGGCTGATGAGCACCTTTGCCTTCGGGGTGATGCTCCGCAACTGGCGGCGCGAACAGGCGCTCATGCCGCATGTTGTGGCGGTCATGGCCGGCACGCTGGCGTTCTTCCTGCTGTTGACAGCCCTGTGGGAAAACCCCTTCACCCGCTACTGGCAGACTCCCGCCAACCAGATCACCACAGCGCTGTTTGGGCCGTCGGCCTTCTTGTACGCGATCACGGAACGGATCACCTGGCTGGGGGAACACGCGCCCGGCCTGCTGGGAGTCGTGCTCAGCGGGCTGGAGCCGCTTTCTGCGCCGGCGGGGTCGTTCCTGCCCAACCCGCCTGACGGTCAGGGTCTCAACCCCCTGTTGCGGCATATCGGCATGGTCATCCACCCGCCGATGCTGTATCTGGGGTTTGTGGGGTTCACCGTGCCGTATGCCTTTGGGATGGCGGCCCTGGCCCGCAACGAAGTCAGCGACTCGCTGTTCCGCGCCACACGCCGCTGGACGCTGGTCGCGTGGCTGTTCCTGAGCTTGGGGCTGATTCTGGGCGGGCGCTGGGCCTACGACGTGCTGGGCTGGGGCGGCTACTGGGGCTGGGACCCGGTCGAAAACGCGGCTCTGATGCCGTGGCTGACCGGCACGGCCTTCCTCCATTCGGTCATGATTCAGGAAAAGCGCGGCATGCTGAGGCGCTGGAACATGGTGCTGATCACCCTGACCTATTTGCAGGTCATCCTAGGCACGTTCCTGACCCGTTCCGGCGTGCTCAGCTCGGTGCATTCCTTCGCCCAGAGCGCTATCGGCCCGCTGTTCTTCCTGTTTGTGGCGGGGGCGCTGATCATCAGCGTCTCTCTGCTGGTCAAAGGATGGGACAACCTGGCCGCCGACCGCCGTCTGGAAAGCCTGCTCTCCCGCGAGACGCTCTTCCTGCTCCAGAACTTTGTTTTCGTCTCGATCAACGTCGCGGTGGCCATCGGCACGTTTTGGCCGTTGGTCACCGAACTGCTGGCCGGCGTGATCCCCGGCGTTGAGCGCAGTTCAGTTGGGCCGCCCTATTACAACGCTGTCACCGCACCGATGTTCGTGTTACTGCTGATCCTCATGGCCGTTGTTCCGCTGGTCGCATGGGGGCGGTCCAGCCTCAAACGGTTTGGGCGGGCTATGCTGTGGCCGCTTGGCTTCACGGTTGTCGCGGTCGCGGCGCTGATCGTGCTGGGAGTCCGCAACGCCGGCGCGTTGATCGGTTACGGGACGGCCCTGCTGGCTACTGCCGTGACAGTGCTGGAGTTTCACCGCGGGGCTATGGCCCGCGTCCAGGCCCAGCATGAGAGTTACCCCGCCGCGCTGTGGACGCTCTTCGGGCGCAACCGCCGCCGCTACGGCGGCTACACGATTCATTTGGGCGTGTTCATCATGGCCATCGGGATCATCTCCAGCAACGTCTTCCAGCGCGAGACCCAACGATCCACAGCCGCCGGTCAGACTATCACGCTGGGGGAGTATGTGCTGGAATACCGCGGGCTGGAACGCTTCATGGCCACCGACGGGCGGATGGTGACGCGCGTCCATGCGGGGCTGTACCGGAACGGGCGGGAGGTAGCTCAGCTCTCGCCGCGCATTGACAACTATGCCAACGGGGAACGGATGACCATTCCCGCCACCTACACTACCCTGACCGGCGACGATGTCTATGTCCTGCTGGTTGCATGGGAACAACTTGATCTCTCCAGCGCAACCATCAAAATATATCATAACCCGCTGGTGAACTGGGTATGGGGCGGCGGCGTGATCTTCATTATCGGGTCGCTCATAGCGGCATGGCCGGACTTCAGCGAAGAGCGGCAGGGCGTCATGGCTTCCCGTGAAGCGCGGCCTGCACCAGCGGGAGGGGATTGATTCTCACCCATTCTTGCTGGAGGGAGGTTTCCCATGCAGGCTCTTGTCCGTATCTTCTGGAACGCTGAACAGCGCCGTCTGCGGGCCTTCTGGCGGCTGGCGGTGCAGGCTCTGGCGTGGTTTATTCTGCTCCTCATCATGCAGATCGCCGTCGGGATCGTCATGGGCATTGCAGCAGTGGCGGCGGGGTCTCTGACGCCAGAGCAACTGGCTGACCCGCAGGTGTTGCAGGAGGTGTTTCTTGGCTCGCCAGTGGTGCTGCTGGTGCTTCAGGCCCTCTCTCTGCTGATCAGCCTGCTGACCGTCTGGCTGGCGGGGCGCTTCCTAGATCGGCGGCGCTTCAGCGGTTTCGGCTTCCGCTTCAGCCGCAACTGGTGGATAGATTTCGTCTTTGGGCTGGTGCTGGGCGCTGTCCTGATGGGGCTGATCTTTTTGGCCGAGTCGCTGGCCGGCTGGGTGACGATCAGCGGGACGTTTGTGACAACACAGGAAGGGTGGCTCTTCCCGCTGGCCATCCTGATTCCAGCGGTGATGTTTGTGATGGTCGGCATCAGCGAGGAGCTGTTCAGCCGGGGCTACCAGTTGACCAACCTTGCCGAGGGGTTCAGGGGGATGAAAGTCAGTTCCGGCTGGGCGGTTGTGATCGCCACGCTGATCTCATCGGCGGTCTTCGGCGCACTGCACATCGGCAACCCCAACGCCACCTTGATCAGCACGCTGAACATCATGCTTGCCGGCGTGCTGTTGGCGATGGGCTACATTTTGACCGGCGAACTGGCGATCCCCATCGGCCTGCATATTAGTTGGAACTTCGTACAGGGCAATGTGTTCGGCTTCCCCGTCAGCGGCGGGAGCACCCATGCGGCTACGTTTATCGCCGTCCAGCAGGGCGGCCCCGACCTGTGGACGGGCGGCGCGTTCGGCCCGGAGGGCGGGCTGATCGGGGTGCTGGCGATACTGATCGGCATTGCACTGACCATAGGCTGGGTGCGGTTGCGCTACGGCCGCGCGGCGCTCCATACCGCGCTGGCGGAATATATCCCCCCGTCGGGCGAAACGTCCCAGCCACAGGAGGCTTGATTGATCCGAGAGGTGTTGAGGTAATCTATGCGTCAGACGAATCACAGCGCTTCAGGAGCGCACAGCCGCCCCTTCCACCCCATGCACGTTCCGCGATGGAGCATGATCGCGCTGGTCTTGGCGGTGCTGATCAGGCTGGCTGTTGCGCCCCGTGTGCTGGCACAGGATGTCCAGCCGACCCCCCTGCCGGCGCAGGGGATCACCGACGATGACGTGAACGCTATTGCCCGTCAGCTTTACTGCCCGGTGTGTGACAACGTCCCGCTGGACGTGTGCGGCACACAGGCCTGCGCTGACTGGCGGGAGGAGATTCGCACCCAGCTTGAGCAGGGGCGCACGCCGCAGGAGATCAAAGCCTACTTCGTGGAGCGGTACGGGCGGCGTGTGCTGGCTGTGCCGGAACGGCGCGGTGTTGATCTCCTATTGTGGATTTTGCCGGTGGCGGGCGTCGCGGCGGGGGCGGTCGTGCTGGCGGCTGTCCTGAGGCGGATGGCCCCCGGCGCCCTGACTGCTGAAGCCGTCCCTGACTCCATTCCGGCCTACGACGATCTCGACCCCGAATACGTCGCCCGTCTGGAACAGGAGTTGAAGGAGTTCTCTTCATGAGTGAAGGCACAACGACAAGCATGCCCAGGGCAGGCATCCGCTGGGGGCGTCTCCTCGTATGGGGGGTGGTGGCAGTCGTGCTGGCCCTGCTGGCGCTGTGGCTGGTCATGAGCTTTGCCGCACCGCCCGCCGAAGGCCGCCGGGCGCCCGATTTCACCCTGCAAACCTACCCCGGCCATGACGGCAATACCTACACCCTCTCCGAACTGCGCGGGCAGGTGGTGGTGATCAATTTTTGGGCAAGCTGGTGTGCGCCCTGCGCTGAGGAGGCCGACGACCTCGAGGCGGCTTGGCAGACCTACCGTGACCGGGGGGTTCAGTTTCTCGGCATTGCCTACGTGGACAGCGAGGCTAAGGCGCTGGCCTACATCGAGCGCTACGGGATCACCTATCCCAACGGCCCCGACCTAGGGACGCGCATCTCGGATGTCTACCATATCCGCGGCGTGCCGGAAACGTTCATCATCAACCGCGACGGCGAGGCGGTCTTTTACGCCGCACGCCCGTTGACCTATGCCGAGCTGGCCTCTGCCATCGAGCAGGCGCTTGGCGAGTAGGCGTGCCGTGTTGCGGTACGCCCCGATCAGACACGTAAGAAGCGAGTAACGGAATGGGTATTCCCACTGGATTGCTGGCTCTGGTGATTGTCATTGTCGTGGCCGCCTATGTAGCCCGCCCTTTCCTGTCTCCCCGCACAGGCGAAGAGGTCCAGCGGGGCGGGCGCACGGCGGCCGTCCTGCGTCAGCGGGCCAGCCTGCTGGCCGAACGCAACCAGACCTACCGGGCCTTGCTTGATCTGGCCTTTGAGTACAACACCAACAAACTCTCTCAAGAGGAGTTCGAGGCCCAGCGCCACCGTCTGGTGGCACAGGGGGTTGAGATTCTCCAGAAGCTCGATGCCCTGCCCCTCCTCGACGAGACGCCCGACGCTGACCCCATCGAGGCGGCAGTGCTGGCTTTCCGTGCCGGCGCAGACCTCGGCCCGCGCCGTCAGCAGGGCGGGAACTTCTGCCCGCAGTGCGGCGCAAAAGTCGCCCCGGAGGATCGTTTCTGCGGTGCATGCGGGGCGCGTCTGTGAGAGACAATCACCTTTATTGCGGCAGGGAGCAGGCTATGTTGCGAGTCTCGTGGTTAAAGTCACGGTTGGTTCTGACACTCATTGGCTTGGCGGCGTGTGTCTCGGCGCTGGCCGGCTGTACCCTCGCCAGCGAACCGATACCGGCAGGCCCGATCCAGAGCGGCCCCCTGCCCAGCCGACAGCCGGAGACGCCGGTCAGCCTGCCCAACACCGCCAACGGCGGGCTGATCTTTCTGGAGCGCTGTTCGTCCTGCCACGGCCTGCGCGGAGCAGGCGACGGCACGCTGGCCGAACAGATCATCCAGCAGGGCGGCCAGCTCCCCGACCTGAGCGATCCGGCGCTGGCCCGCGCCCGCAGTCCGCAGGCGTGGCACCAGATCATCACCAACGGCACGGTCTCAGCAGGCGGCCTGATGCCGCCGTGGGGGCAGACGCTGACCAATGCCGAGCGCTGGGATGTCACCTACTATCTCTACTCGCTCAGCATCCCGCCCGAAACGCTCGACGAGGGGCAGGCTGTCTACGCCAGCCAGTGCGCGGCCTGCCATGGCGAGAGCGGCGATCAGGAGGGGCTGAACGACCCGGCGGCCATGTCGGCCCTGAGCCTGCAAGACATCTATGACCACTACGTCACCGACGGGGGCGACGGGGTTCACGTCTTCGGCGATCAGCTCTCAGAGGAGCAACGCTGGGCGGTGGCGGCTTATGTCCTCACCTTCTCGTATTCCGACTCGCCGACCGCGCCTGCACAGGCCGAAGCGCCTGCCGCCCCGCTAGAGGAAGCCGAGGCCGGGCCTGCTGTCACCTCTGAGGCGGGGATCGTACAAGGGGTAGTCGCCAATGCGACCGCCGGCGCCAGCGTCCCTGCCGGTCTGGAGGTCAAGTTGAGCGGCCTCCGGCTGGACGAGAACGGCAATATCGTGGAGTTCATCACCACCTCCAAGCCGATAGCGGCGGACGGCTCATTCCGCTTCACCAACCTGCCGATGAACAACCCCGACTCGGCTTATGTGGTCAGCGTGGTTTACAACGGCGTGGAGTTCGCCAACGGCGTGCGGGTGGACCCGGCCCTTCCCTCCGTTGACCTGCCGATCACGATCTATGAGACAACGACTGACCCGTCCGTCGTCACGGTGGACGCCCTCCACTTCGTCATCCGCGAACACCCGGACGCCCTGCTGGTGATGCAGTTATATGTATTCAGCAACAGCAGTGACCGCGTCTTTGTCAGCCCGGACCCGGTCAGCGGCGGGCGGCGCGGCAGTGTGGCCATCGCCCTGCCCGCCGATGCCTACGGTGTGCAGTTCGAAGAAGGGGAGCTGGGCGGGCGGTTCATCGCCGCCGGAAGCCTGATCTATGACATGCGGCAGGTGACGCCCGGAAGCCGCTCGCATACGATAGTGGTCAGCTACTTCCTGCCTGACGACGGCACAGGCGGGATCAACGTACCCCTCCTGTATCAGACCAGCCAGATCACCGTGCTGGCGCCGGAGGGGAGACGGATCAGTTCGGGCCAGTTAAACCCTGCCGGCACGGAGGTCATCAGCGGGGCGGCCTACAATAAATATCTGGGGCAGAATCTGGCGCCCGGCAGTACCCTGAGCTTCACGGTGCGGCCTGCCTTCTCAGCCCGCACCACCCTTCAGATCGTTTTGGGCGCGGCGCTGGGGGTGGTCGTGATCGGCGGGGTAGCCCTGCTGATCGTTCAGCGCCGCCGGTGGTCTGAGGCCGAACCGGCAGAGGGCCTCCAGCCGGAGGTTGAAGCCCTCATCCGGCAGATAGCCGAACTAGACGAAGCCTTCGAGGCGGGCAGGCTGAACCGCTTCGAGTATGAGGCACAGCGGGCCGCCCTGAAGGCCGCGCTGGCCGAAAAAATGGAGGAGTGATCCCATGAGACGTGTGATCGTGCTGGCCATGCACGGCGTCCCGCCAAGCGATTTCCCCCCGCACGAGATAGCCGAGTTCTTCAGCCTGCATGGGCGGCTTGAACACGGCGGCGGCCCCGACGGTGAGGCCCTGCGGCGCCGCCGCGACGAGCTGGACGCCAAAATCCGCAACTGGCCGCGCACGCCTCAGAATGACCCTTTCCATGCCGGGTCGCAGGAGCTGGCCGAGCACCTTCGGCGCGTGACCGGCCAGACGGTTATTGTGGGGTTTAACGAGTTCTGCGCCCCCGACCTCGACACGGCGCTGGACCAGGCCGCCGGGCTGGCGCCTGATCAGGTGGTGGTCATTACGCCCATGATGACGCGCGGCGGCGGACACTCAGAATCTGACATCCCATCTGCGGTACAGCGGGCAAGGGAAAAACACCCCGGCCTGCGGATTGACTATGCATGGCCGTTCGAAGCCGGCGAGGTGGCCCGCTTTCTGGCTGACCAGATCGCCCGGCTGGGGGAGCGATGATCGAGGCGCACAACGTGATCAAGGTGTTCGGGGTGCGGCCTGTCCTGCGCGGCGTTGACCTGACCGTCGCCCAGGGGGAGTTCGTGGCGCTCTTCGGGCCGAACGGGGCAGGCAAAACGACCCTCCTGCGCCTCCTCGCCTCGCTCAGCCGGCCAACCGGCGGCAGGATACGCATCGCCGGCTGGGAACTGCCCGCTCAGGCCGGGCAGGCGCGGGGCGTGATAGGGGTGGTCTCGCATCAGCCCCTGCTGTACGGCGACCTGAGCGCCGAAGAGAACCTGCGCTTCTTTGCCCGCCTGTACGGGCTGGGGGGCGCTCAGCGGGAGGCACGCATCGCGGAAGTGCTTCGGGCGGTCGGACTGCATCGGCGGGCCGCCGATCTGGTGCGCACCTTCAGCCGAGGGATGCAGCAACGGCTGGCCATTGCCCGTGCCATCCTGCATGATCCGCCCGTCCTGCTGTTGGATGAGCCGTACACCGGCCTCGATCAGGATGCCGCCGCCACGCTGGACGGCGTCCTGCGTGAGGTGGCTCTGCGCGGGCGCACCGTCCTGATGACCACCCACGATCTAGAACGCGGCCTGATGCTGGCAGGGCGGGTGGCGATCCTCAGCCGGGGCGTGATTGCCTATCAGGAGAAGGCCGCCAGCCTCGATGCAGTGGGCTTTGCCCGCATCTACGCCGACGTGACCGGTATGGCCGGCTTGCAATGAAACCTGTTCTTTCTTCTCATCACCTGCCCGGAGGAAAGTTGTGAGCATCAGCAAACGTGTGGAAGATGCACGCAAGGCCTTTGAGAAGGGCGATCTAGAGAGTTCAGCCAAAGCCCACGACCTAGGGCGGATTCGCGCCGAGCACCGCGAGAAACACGGCGGCGTCGGCCATCAGTACATCGGAGAGATGGTCTACGGCGGCCTGGACGGGATCATCACCACCTTTGCCGTCGTCAGCGGCGTGGCCGGCGCCGACCTGGGGGCGCATGTGATCCTGATACTGGGTCTGGCCAACCTGTTTGCCGACGGCTTCTCGATGGCGACAGGGGCCTTCCTGTCCTCGCGCAGTGAGCAGGAATATTACAACCGCGAGCTGGAACGCGAACGCTGGGAGGTCGAGCACTTCCCGGAGGCCGAGCGGGCTGAGCTGAAGGAGATTTATCTGGCACGCGGCTATTCAGAGGAGAACGCCGAGCGGCTGGTCGAGGCCCACACCAGCAGTCCGGAGCGATGGGTACAGGCCATGATGATAGACGAGCTGGGGCTTCTGCCCGATGAGCGCAAGCCGCTGATCAGCGCACTGGCTACTTTTGTCTCATTTGTCGCAGCCGGCTCAATGCCCCTGCTGATCTACCTGATCGGGCTGATCACCCCCATCCCGCCTGGCATTGCCTTCCCGATCTCGCTGGCGCTGTCAGCCGCCGCGCTGTTCGGGCTGGGAGCGGCCAAAGTGTTCGTGACCGGCCTCAAGCCGTTGCGCAGCGGCTTAGAGATGCTGATCGTCGGCGGGCTGGCGGCGGCGGTCGCCTACGCCGTCGGTGCACTGCTCAAGAATGTAGGCGGGTAACAGAGTATGGACTCCCAGCCCCGCCCGCGCCGCCCGGTCAGCCTGATCCGTGCCGCCGCGGCCATCGCCTGGAAAGACCTGCGGGCTGAACTGCGCAGTAAAGAGACGCTCAGCGGGATGTTCGTCTTTGCCCTGCTGGCCATCCTGATCTTCAGCTTTGCGCTGGAGTTCGACCGTACCGGACGGGCGGCCAGCGCCGCAGGCATGCTGTGGGTGACGCTCGTCTTTGCCGGGACGCTGGGGCTGGGGCGTTCGCTGGGCCGCGAGAAAGATCAGGGTTGCCTCGACGGGCTGTTGCTTGCGCCGGTTGACCGGAGCGCGTTGTACTTCGGCAAGCTGGCAGGGAACTTCGTGTTCATGCTGGTAGTCGGGGCAGTGTTGTTGCCCCTCCTGACCATCTTGTTTGACACCTCCTTCTTCAAGCCGCTGATCGCAGTAGTGCTGTTGCTGGGCATCCTGGGATATGCGGGCGTCGGCACGCTGATCTCGTCTATGTCGGTCTATACACGCGGGCGTGAGGTGCTGTTGCCGATCCTGCTGTTGCCTATTGCGTTGTCCATCCTGATTCCGGCAGTGCGGGCCACACGCGGCCTGCTGGAGGGCCTCCCGCCGGCTGAGCTGATGATCTGGTTCAACCTGCTGATCGCAGCCAACGTGATCTACATCACGCTGGCTTATATGTTGTTCGACTTCGTGGTAGAGGAGTAAGCAAAGCAGAGGGGGATGAAGGATATGGCTTCAAGAGAGATACAGCCTGCCGGAGCGGCCTCCCGGCCCGTCGGGCTGACCGTGTTGACCGTTTTCACCGCCGTCATGCTGTTGGCGGCGACGTACATGGCTTTTATCTACGCGCCCACTGAGGCCGCAATGGGCGCGGTACAGCGCATCTTTTACTTCCATGTCGGGGCGGCATGGGCGGGGGCGCTGGCCTTTCTGGTGACAGTCGTGGCCGGCATAGCCTATCTCACCGGCGGCGGCCGCAAATGGGACGTGGTCGGCCACGCCTCTGTCGAAGTAGGGCTGGCGCTGATCACCATCACCCTGCTCAGCGGGCCGGTGTGGGCGCAGTTTGCATGGGGCAAGCCGTGGACATGGGACCCTAAGCTGACCTCTTCTGCCGTGATGTGGCTGTCCTATGCGGCCTATCTGATGCTGAGGGCAGGCATCGAAGACCCCGCCCGGCGCGGGCGCTTCGGAGCGGTGTACGGCATCATTGCCTTTGCCAGCGTGATCATGACCTATCTGGGGGTGCGTTTTATCAGCGCCACCATCCACCCGACGGTGATCGGCCCCAGCGCCAGCACCGCCTCAACGGATATGGGCATGACACCGAGAATGCTCCATGCCATGATCTTCAGCTTTGTGACCTTTACGTTTGTGTATGCCACGCTGTTGTGGCATCGCATCCGGCTGGAGAATCTGGCTGAGCGGGTCAACGCGCTCAAGGCGCGGCTGTTATCAGGCTCGTAAAGGAGGAACACCATGCCTGTCCTGCTGATCGAAAGCGCGACGCCCGACACAGCACTCTTTCTGCTGTTGGGATACGCGATCATTGGAGGGGTGGGGCTGATCTACGTCATCAGCCTGCTGATCCGCCAGCACAACCTCAAACGCGACCTAGAGATCATCGAGCGCCTGCAAGACGACGAGAGGGAATAACCGTCAGGCCCACTCTACACCAAAGCCCCGGCCTCAGCGAGACCGGGGTTTTGGCTTTGGGTGAATGCTGTGACGACGGCTGGCTTATGCTTCTGACGGTTCAGACAGCATACGCCGGAAGTCTGCGCAGTTCTGGGCAATGCTCTGCTTAGGATCGTGCAGTCCGCCCCCCATGATATAGATCACATCCCGGCCGTAAAACCTATTGAGTTCTGGGATGAGTTCCAGCGTAATCCCGCCGCCGGGGGCCGGCATGATCGGAGGAAGACGGCCCAGTTCGGCGTTCGATGCCTCTAGGATGGCACGGCAGTCCTCGCGGGTTGAATACAGCCGCCCTACGTAGTTGGGGAAGATCACAGCGTCAGCGCCGGCCAGCCGCGGGATCAGGGCGTAATGCACCTGCGCCGACATCCCCTGCTGATGGCTGGTGAAATACAGCCCCGAAAAGGACGGATGGGAGAGGATCGGCACGGCGATGTCCGGGTCGTTGCGCAGGACGCGGACAACATCCCACCCCGCCAAGCCGGGGATGATCAGCAGGGCTTGTGCGCCCTGCTCGACAGCAAAATGGGCACGCTCAAGTATCTCGTCGGCAGGGGCGGTGACATTGGGCGCATAGAGGGTTTTGGTCTCCCGTCCCGCGTTGACCTCCGAGACAGCCTCGATGCAGGCCCGCACACGCTCTTTGAAGGGAGAAAGCGGCTGGCTGGTCAGGCCGTGATCGTCCTTGATCACGTCTGCCCCGCCCAGCGCGTATTGCCTTGCCATCTCCGCTAAAGCCGCGGTGCTTAAGCCCATCGGCTTGATCGTGGCACAGATCAGCGCCCGCCCGGTCACACCGGTCAGCCGGCGGAGGCCGTCTCTGCCGAAACGCGGCCCCTGGAAACCATTGAGCAGGCTGTCCGGCAGGCTGACTTCCTCAACCCGGATGTGCTTGATCATGCTGATATTGCCGTATACGATGTTGAGCACCTGCACAAAGTCAGGGCCAATCGTCTCCACGGCATAGCTGATGACAACGCGATGGTACTGCTCGGAGAGGCTGTCGAAGGACTCCAGGCGGCCAATGACCTGCGCCCAGAATTCGTTCTGGGGGAGCAGGCGGGCTGGAAACTCAATAGATTGTTCAACACAAATCGCTTGGGCTGTGTGAAGTGCGGTCGTGGCGTCCTCAAAGATGGAGTAGGTCACCCTGAGCCGATCACCGCTCAGCGGCACGGACGCTTCGGCATACTCCAGCGGCTTGACATGATCGGCCAT
>DAOTYH010000040.1:0-26972 GCA_034435015.1 Anaerolineae bacterium
CCCACCGATAACAGCCCCGGTGATGGCGGCGAGACCCCCTATGACAGCGTCTATGCCCCGCAACGCATTGGCGGTGAGGGGGGTGAGCAGGTGAATATCCCCGGTAGTCCCGGCGCCGGCCAGCCGACCGGCACAGAAGGCAACTTTGTAAATAACCCGACCGGTCAGGCGAGCGTGCCTTACAGTCAAGTGTGGGCTGATTATGCTAGGGCGGTCAACGAGGCACTCGACAGCGGCTATGTGCCGCTTGGTCTGCGCGACCTGATCCGAACCTACTTTTCACAGCTTGATCCGGGCACGAACTGAGGATGCACTGACGGGCGGCGTCTATCGGACGGGCGCTGATTGTGATTTGAATGCGGGTAAACAGACAGCTATCTGGGGAAGGAATGGCGAATGTCAGATACAGCGGTGTTGACTGATCTCTCCCCCGCCGAGTTTCGTAGTACGGCCGCGGCGATTGAGGAGCAGGTCGGGCAGGTGATCGTCGGGCAGACAGAGGTCGTGCGGGCCGTCCTGATGTGTGTGATCGCCGGCGGACACGCCCTGCTTGAGGGTGTGCCGGGTTTGGGCAAAACGATGTTGATCCGCACGCTGGCCGATGTGCTTGATCTGCGCTTTTCACGTATCCAGTTCACGCCTGACCTGATGCCCGCTGACATCACCGGCACGGATGTGCTGGAGGAGTCCAGTGACGGGCGGCGTGAGTTTCGCTTCCAGCCGGGGCCGGTCTTCGCCAATCTGGTGCTGGCCGATGAAATCAACCGTGCCACGCCCAAGACCCAGTCGGCGTTGCTGGAGGCCATGCAGGAACATTCGGTCACGGTCGCCAACCGAACCTATCGGCTGGAAGAGCCGTTCTTTGTGCTGGCCACTCAGAATCCCCTAGAGATGGAAGGCACCTACCCCCTTCCGGAGGCACAGCTCGACCGCTTCCTGTTCAAGATAGATGTCGGCTTTCCCTCGCCTGAAGAGCTGGTCGAGATTCTGGCCCGCACGACTGGCGCCGTACAGCCCCGCGCCAGCATCGTAGCGGACGGCAGGCAGATCATCCGTATGGGGATGCTGGCTCGTAAGGTGCCCGTCGCGGCGCATGTCAGCGAATATGTGGCGCGGCTGGTAGTCGCTACCCACCCTGACTCGGATGAGGCACCGGACATGGTGCGCCGTTATGTGCGCTATGGTTCAAGTCCGCGCGGGGCGCAGGCTCTCATTCTGGGGGCCAAGATCAACGCATTGCTGGAGGGGCGTTACAACGTCGCCTTTGATGACATTCGCGCCGTCGCCCTGCCGGCCCTGCGCCACCGGCTGTTGCTCAACTTTGAGGGGCAGGCCGAAGGGATCAGGACGGATGACGTGATCGCCGACCTGATCGCCAGAGTTCCGGCAGGCTAATCAAGGCTATGCTGCGCTGGCTCGGCTCGTTCGAATGTGTTGTAATTACCCTTCTGTGTGTGTTTTTGCTAGGGCCGTTGCTGATTGGGCTGGTGTTGCGAATCGTGCGCGGCGTCAGGGTTGAACGGCGTTGAGGCAGAAAGGGGACAGCTCGTGGCAATAGGCTCTCCAGAACTTCTTGTCATCGGCCTTGTAGTCTGTCTGTGTCTGGGGGCAGTGGCGGTTGTGGCGGGGGTGGCGATCGGGCTCAGCCGGTCAGGACGCTCACAGTCGGAGCAGGGGCAAGAGTGACAAGCCGCCTTTTTGACGAGAAGACGCTTCGCAAGCTGGAACAGCTTGCTCTGATCGCCCATCGGGTTCGCGCGGGGGTCATGAAGGGCGAACGCCGCTCCACCAAGCGCGGTACATCCATCGAGTTTGCTGACTACCGCGATTACACCCGCGGGGACGACTTGCGCCGTCTCGACTGGAACGTGTACGCCCGGCTGGAGAAGCCGTTCATCAAACTGCTGGAGGAGGAAGAAGACCTGACGGTGCACGTCCTGCTCGACGCCAGCCAGTCTATGGATTGGCCGCTGGATGCCCGCGATCCATCTGCCGCCGTTGATCCGCACAAGTTTCGCTACGGCCAGCGGCTCGCGGCGGCGCTGGGCTATATTGGGCTGTCATCCAGTGATCGGGTTGCGGTCGGGCTGTTGCGCGGCGGTCGTCTGGATGACCGCTGGGGGCCGTTGCGCGGGCGCGGACAGACGCTCCGCCTGCTGGCTTGGGTGGAAGACCAGCAGGCTGGCGGCACGACCGATCTCAATGCCGCCCTGTCCGATTATGCACTGCGGGGCGGACGTCCCGGTCTGGCGCTGGTGATCAGTGATATGCTCTCGCCGGGCGGCTATCGGGACGGGCTGAACGCCCTTCAAGGGCGCGGCCATGAGGTGGCATTGATCCACCTGCTGGCGCCGGATGAAGTGATGCCGGCGCTGGCAGGTGATCTGCGGCTGTTGGACTCTGAGACGGGTGCAGGACAGGATGTCACAGTAGATGGTGCGATGCGTGACCTGTACAGCCGGCGTCTGCGGGCATGGCGTGACGAGATGGCTTCCTATTGCCTGAACCGCGATGTGCATTACATCGCAGTTGAGACAGGGACGCCGTGGGAAAACGTGATCCTGTTCGCGTTGCGCCGTGCCGGTGTGGTGAAATAAATCATGAACTTTCTGACCCCGACCTTCTTTGCGCTGGCGGCGTTGGCCGTGCCGATCCTGATCCTGTACATGTTGCGGTTGCGGCGGCGCGAGGTGCTGATCAGCAGTACCATGTTGTGGCAGATGCTCGTGCAGGATCGAGAGGCTAACTCGCCGTGGCAGAGACTGCGCCGCAATCTGCTCTTGCTGCTTCAGCTTCTTATTCTGGCGGCGCTGGTGATCGCGTTGGCACGTCCTTTTGTGCGTGTGCCGGGGACGGCGGCAGGCAACATGGCGCTGTTGCTGGATGCCTCTGCCAGCATGGGGGCGGCTGATCTGCCCGGCGGTCAGACGCGCTTCGAGGCGGCTCAATCTGAGGCTCGCGCGTTGGTTAACCGCCTCGCCAGCGGTGAGGTGATGTCGGTGATCGCTGTTGGGCCGTCTCCTCAGGTGCTTACTCCGCCGACCGGCGACCGGGCCGCCCTGCGCGAGGCGATCAACCGCGCCCGTCCGGCTGATGCTCCCGCTGATTGGGAAGCGGCACTGACGCTGGCCGCCGCCAGCGTGGCAGGGCGCCCGGATGCGACACTCGTGATCATCTCGGACGGCGGCCTGCCCGCCGCTTTGCCCCCTCTGCCCGCCAAAGTGCGCTATATCCGTGTGGGGCGCGGGGGGGATAACCTCGCCGTCTCTGCGCTGGCAACTCGTCCGCTAGGGGATGCGCCGCAACTCTTCGCCGCGGTGACCAACTACGGCAATCGGGATGCTGAGGTCATCTTGAGCCTTGAGGTGGATGGACAGCTCCATTCGGCTGAGCGTCTGTCCGTCCCGGCGGGGCAGACTGCCAGCCTGACTGTAGCTGATCTGCCGGCCTCAACGCGGTTGATCCGTGCCTCGCTTACCCCGCCGGTTGGGAGCGATGTGCCGGATTATCTCTCTGTAGATGACACGGCCTATGCGGTGTATGCGCCGCCTGTTGGCGGGCGGGTACTGCTCGTCACGCCGGGCAACCTGTTTCTGGAACAGGTATTAAGCGCCCTGCCCGGTGTGGAGGCGTTCCGTGCCGCCCCCGGCGGGATGCCGCAGGAACGATTCGACCTCGTGATTTTGGACGGCTGGCTGCCACAGGTACTGCCGCCTTCCAACCTGTTGATCGTGAATCCGCCCGCCAGCACAAACCTGTTCTCAGTTGGGGACTCGTTCGCCGCGACACGTTTTCTGCGGCAGGCTGATGATCCGGTGCTGGCCTTCGTAGATTTTGCTGGCGTGGCCGTCCGCGAAGCACGGCTGGTGCAAACGCCCGGTTGGGCGCAGACACTGGTTGAGGCTGAGGGGGGGCCGTTGCTGTTAGCAGGCACGGCTGAGGGCCGCCGTGTGGCGATCCTGACTTTTGACCTGCATGCCTCCGATCTGCCGCTTCAGATTGCCTTCCCCATCCTGTTTGCCAACCTCATGGAATGGTATGCGCCTGCACGCCCCTTCGACGCGCCGGACGGCCTACAGCCCGGCCAGCCGCTCCTGATCCGCCCTCAGGCGGCCACAACTGCCTACCGCATCACTACGCCGGATGGATCAACACAAACCTTTCCGGTCAGGGAAGGGGGGCTGGTCTATGCGTCTACGGCCAGGCTGGGTGTTTACAAGGTGGAACTGCTGGCTGGCTCCGAAGTGCAGACGGAGGGGTGGTTTGCCGTCAATCTGTTTGCACCCAGTGAAAGCCGCATTGCGCCGGCAGAGGCGATCACAGTAGGGCAGACTGAAGTAGTACAGGCAAGCGGCAGTGAGGAATACGGCCAGCGCGAGCTGTGGCACTGGCTGGCGGTCGCGGCGCTGGGGGTGCTGCTGGTCGAGTGGTGGGTTTACCATCGCGGCAGTGCGTTGCCTGTGAGCGGAGGGGGATTCCGCATGGTGTCGAAAGTGCGCCGGTGACTGGCAGAGTCAAGAGAGGAGGTAGTCTGTGGAACAGATCGCTTACAGAGGCTGGCCGACCTGTTACCGTCTCTCTAACGGCCTGATTGACCTGATCGTGACTGGCGATGTCGGCCCGCGCATCATCCGATTGGGCTTTGCCGGCGGGGAGAACGAGTTCAAAGAGTTTGACGGGATGATGGGGCTGACCGGCGGCGGCGAATGGCGCGTTTACGGCGGGCATCGCTTGTGGCATGCGCCGGAGGTGATGCCGCGCACCTACTGGCCGGACAATGTCCCTGTTGAGGCACAATTCCAGGCGGGTACAGCCCGTTTTATCCAGCCGATTGAGGCCAGTACCGGCATCCAAAAGGAGATGGACATCCGTCTGTCTCCTGACCGGGCACAGGTGACGGTGACACATCGGCTGTGGAACCGGAATCTCTGGCCGGTTGAGCTGGCCCCGTGGGCGCTCTCGGTGATGGCCCCCGGCGGGGTGGGGATCGTGCCGTTGCCGCCGCGCGGATCACATGCCGAGCATCTCCTCCCAACCGGTACGCTGGCACTGTGGGCCTATACCGATATGGCTGATCCGCGCTGGCACTGGGGGACCCGCTATGTACTGCTCCGGCAGGATGAGCAGGCGCAGGCGGAGCAGAAGGTCGGCGTACATGCCACCGAAGGGTGGGCGGCTTATGCCCGTCAGGGACATCTGTTTGTCAAGACCTTCGCCTATGCGGCTGGCGCGGTTTACCCTGATCGGGGGTGCTCAGTGGAGCTGTTCACCAACAGCGACATGCTGGAGGTCGAGACGCTGGGGCCGCTGGCAAAACTGGAGCCGGGCACAGCGGTAGAGCATGTCGAGGAATGGCATCTATTCCGTGATGTGCCTGTTCCCGCCGATGATGACGATGTGGATCAGTATATCCTGCCGAAGGTGAAAGAGATCATCCGCCGATGACGCTGGTCTATCCTCTGGCCCTGCTGGGTCTGCTGGCACTGCCCTATCTGTTCTGGCTGGGACGACCCGCCGGCATGTGGGGGCGAGGGCGGGCTTGGGCCGTGCTGGCCCTGCGCACCCTGATCGTCATTTTGCTGGTGCTGGGGCTGGGGGGCCTGCAGATCGTTGGCGCGGCAGACAGGCTGGCAGTGGTCTTTCTGATTGATGCCTCTGACTCCATGCCGCCTGCATCAGTCGAGGCGGCCCGCCAGTATGTAGAAGAGGCTGTCCGGGCGATGCGCCCAGACGATCAGGCCGCTATTGTGGTGTTTGGAGCCGATGCACTGGTTGAGCGGCCTATGTCGTCTGCCCGCGAGGTCGGGCCGCTGGAGTCGCAGGTATTGCCTTTGCATACTGATCTGGCTGAGGCGATCCGGCTGGGGCTGGCGCTCTACCCGCCCGGCGCGGCGCGGCGGATGGTGATCCTCTCGGACGGGCTGGCAAATGCCGGCGATGCCGAAGAGGCCGCCCGTCTGGCGGCCTCTTCGGGGGTGCAGATCGTGGCTGTGCTGATGCCTTCTGTGCAGGGCGCTGAAGTGCTTGTCACAGGGGTAGATGCACCTACCCGTCTGAGTGAAGGGCAGGTCTTTGATCTGACAGTCACGATTGAATCAAGCGTTGAGACAAGTGCTGTCCTGCGTGTGACCGGCGGCGGGCAGGTGCTGGTCGAGCAGACCGTCGCGCTGGTTGAAGGGATCAACCGCTATGCTTTCACGCTGACGGCTTCTGAGCCGGGGCTGACTTCCTTCCGCGTACAGGTTGTCCCGCAGGGTGAGGATGTGTTCTACCAGAACAATGAGTTGTCGGCCTTTACGCAGGTGACCGGGCCGCCGCACGTGCTGATCGTGGCTGACGACGAGACCGAAGCGGCCAATCTGGGGCAGGCGCTGGTGGCGCAAGGGCTGGTAGTAGATCAGACCAGCGGGGCGGCCCTGCCTGCTGATCTGGCCACGCTGTCGGACTATCAGAGTGTTGTTCTGGTGGATGTGCCGGCCCGCAGTCTAGGGCCGGCTGGGATGTTGGTGCTCCAGACTTATGTGCGCGATCTGGGCGGCGGGCTGGTGGTCATTGGAGGGCCGCATGCTTACGCGCCGGGCGGTTACTTCATGACGCCGCTGGAAGAAGTACTGCCGGTCGAGATGCAGCTCAAGGATCAGGAGCGCCTGCCGCAGATCGCTGTGCTTTATATTATTGACAAGTCTGGTTCAATGGCTGATACCAGCCTTGGAGGATACCAGAAGGTTGAGCTGGCCAAAGAAGCGGTCTTGCGCTCGATCAATCTGCTGGGGCCGCTGGATCATGTGGGGGTGATCGCGTTTGACGAGTCGGCCTCATGGGTTGTGCCGCTTGGCCCTGCGGAGGACCTTGCTGAGATCGCCCGCCGGGTAGGAACCATCCGCGCTGACGGCGGAACAGACATCTACGCCGGTGTGCTGGCGGCCAGCCGTGTTCTGCCCGATGATCCCAGCCCGCTTCGCCACATTGTCCTGTTGACTGACGGCGGCGCTGATCCTTCCGGCAACGTTGAGCTGGTACAGCAGATGTATGAGGAATACGGCATCACCTTCTCGGTGATTGCCATTGGTCAGGGGTATGCCGAGTGGATCGAGCAGTTGCCCGAACTGGCCGACGGACGCTTCCACTATGCCTACAATGTGGACACTATCCCGGAGATTTTTACCGAAGAGATGGTAATCGCTACACGGGCCTATGTCATCGAGCATGAGTTTTACCCCTCGCTGACTGCCAGCAGCCCGATCTTGAGCGGTATCAGCGCGACGCCGTCACTGCTGGGCTATGTCGGCACGACTATCAAGCCTGTCGCCCAGCAGATTCTCGCCACTGATGAGGGCGACCCGTTGTTGGCGGTCTGGCAGTATGGGCTGGGGCGGGCGGCGGCATGGACTTCTGACGCTACCGGACGATGGGCGGTCAACTGGACTGCGTGGCCTGATTACGCCCGTTTCTGGTCGCAGGCGGTACGCTGGACAATGACCGAAGGGGTCAATCAGAATGTTGAGGTACGTGTAGTTCAGGAAGGTGAACTGGCGCGGGTGGTGGTGGATGCGCTGGCTGATGACGGCTCCTACCTCAACGGGCTGGACATGACCGCCAGTGTCGTCGCGCCTGATCTGTCCGCTACGCCGCTGACGCTCCGTCAGGTCGCGCCAGGGCGGTACGAGGGGACGTTCGAGCCGGATCAGGAAGGGGCTTATTTCGTGCGTGTGGCAGGGGCAGAGCCGGGCGCCGGCTCGGAGGTGCAGGCCGCGCTGGCGCAAACCTCCGGCTGGGTGATGGCCTATTCACCGGAATACCGCTCTCTGGAGGGAGACCCGGACTATCTGGCCTATATCGCCGGCCTGACGGGCGGATCGGTCATCCGGCAACCGGCGGAGGCTTTTGCCCACACATTGCGCGGCGGAGGCGACAGCTATCCCGTGTGGCCGTGGCTGTTGCTGGCCGCGACACTCCTGTTGCCGATTGACATTGCAGTCCGGCGGCTGGTGATCACCCGCACCGATCTAGCCAAACTGGCCGCGCGGCTGGGGCTTAGTGCCCGCCGCCGTACCCCGGCTGTCCAGCCGGGTGCCTCCCGTGTGGGGGCATTGCTGGCAGTGAAAGAGTGCCGTCCTGTCCCTCGATCCTCTGGCCGTCTGCCTGTGCAGGGTGATGAAGAGCAGATCGAGCGCGGGGAGGCCGAAGGGAAGGTGCTTGCCGCACCGCCGCCTGCGGCGCGGCAGGCGCCCCCCCAGCCTGTTTCCGGCCGCGGGACGGCTTTGGCCCTGCTTAAGAGCAAGCGGGAGCGGCGGGGGCGCGGGGAAGAATAAGGGGCAAAGGCGTACCCTCCCCCTTAACAGCGGCTCTCGGCCTATTGCCTGTTGTGACCCTCGTGTACAATGAGGTACTGCGATGAATAGCTGGTTTTTGCTGTTTGCGGCCATTGCCTTTGAGGTGATGGGCACAACTTCGATGAAGCTCTCACGGGGTTTCACCCGCTTAATCCCGTCCATCTCAATCTTCGTCTGCTATGGCATTAGTTTTGCCTTTACCACTTTCGCGCTCAAGCGGCTGGACATCAGCACCGTCTATGCTGTCTGGTCAGGCGTCGGGACGGCGCTGGTGGCGTTGATCGGCTGGCTGTGGTTTAAAGAGCCGTTCACTGCACTCAAGATTGCCTCACTGGGGTTGATCGTGCTGGGCGTGATTGGCCTGAACCTGAGCGGCGGGGCCGGATAAAGTTGAGGAGAGAAGGATATGGCCGAGGGCGAAGGGGTAGTTTTGGGTGTACGGATGGAGGCAGAGGGGAACGATGTGGTGTTGCGCTTTGTCCTGCAGACTGAGGCAGGAGAGCGTATACCGGTCGAGATGCGGGGCCGGAAGGTATTAGGGGTACTGAGTGAAGGGGATCGTGTCCGGGTGTATGCGCCGGGGGCCAGCCTGCGAGGGCCGGACGGCGCAGTCCGCCCTGCTCAGATTATTGATCTGTCCACCAGCTCAGTCGTGCGGGTGGCTAAGGCAGGCTGTGCCCGGCAGGCACTGGGGTTTTTGGGCAGTTTGATGCTCTCAGTGCTGACAGGGGTCTTGAGCACATTGTGCGTCTCGATGTTGACTATGGGAAACTTGGCGGCATCACCCATCTCTGAGGGCATGGGGGGAGAGGGCGAGGTGCCTTCCCCCGTCGAAGTGGCGGCTGAGCCTTCACTGTTGATCCCTCTAGTGATAGGGCTGGCGGCAGCGGCGGTGGTCTTCTTCTTGACATTTTTGTTGCCGCGCCTGCTTCGCCGCCGCTAGCGGGAGGCTGGAGATGGCCCCCATTACCAAGGTAGAGGGAATCGGTGAGGTCTATGGGCGGAAGCTGGCCAAGGCCGGGGTGGATACAACAGAAGCGCTCCTAGAGAAGGGGGCCACGCCGGAAGGCCGCGCCAAGCTGGCCCGCAAGACCGGCATCAGCGAAAAGATGCTTCTCCAATGGATCAACCATGTGGACCTGTTTCGCATCAAAGGGATCGGTGATGAGTACGCCGATCTGCTGGAGCAAGCCGATGTGAACACAGTCCCGGAGCTGGCTCAGCGCGTGCCGGAACACCTCTACGCCCGGCTGGCCGCGCTTAAAGAAGAGAAGCCGTGGCTGGTGCGGCGTCTGCCGAGTCTGGCGCAAGTCACCGACTGGGTTGAACAGGCTAGAAAACTGCCGCGCAAGATCATTTATTGAATCGGTGCAGAGGAGAGCGGCGGCATATTTGCTGTCAGGGCAGGGGGTTATGACGCCCCGCGGTGGCCGTGCGCGGTATAATCACCCCGTTATCCAAAATCACCTCCCTGAGGCCAACTACCATGGGACGTATCATCGCTTTCCGTGCTCAAGGTGATGATCTTGAGCCTCTCACTCTGAATGCCGACACGCTGGATGAGGCCACACTCCAGACAGCGCATGGAGTGTACAGTGTATTCCGCTTGTATCCGGGGCGGCGCGTTCTGCGCCTGCCGCACCATCTGGAACGGATGCGAGCTTCCGCACAACTGCTGGGTTTCCCTTTTCCGCACAGCGACGCATGGCTGAGAACAGCAGTACGGCAGGCCGTCGAGGCAGGCGGCATTGAGATGCCGCGCGTCCGCCTGACGATCCCCTTTGCCGAACCGGACTCTGCTTTGATCCTGCTGGAGCCGTTTTCTCCGCCTTCTGCTGAGGTTTATGAGCGGGGTGTGCGGGTCAGCCTTGCCCATAGCCGGCGTCAGATGCCCCGCGCCAAAGACTCACGCTTTATCGAGACCCGACGTAAGCTTGCGGTTGAGCATGACGGAGGCGCGTTTGAGGTGATCCTGTGCCGGGAGGATGGTGCTCTCTTAGAGGGGACAAGCAGTAATTTCTACGCTGTGCTGGACGGGGTACTCCGTACAGCAGGGGAAGATGTGCTGGAAGGGATCGCCCGCAGTATTCTGCTGGAGGTTGCTCCTGCCGTCCTGCCGGTTGCGCTGGAGCCGGTGCAGGTAGACGATCTACTGCACCTAAGCGAGGCCATGCTGACCAGCGCCTCACGCGGCGTGATCCCCGTCGTACAGATCGAGGAAACAGTCATTGGGGACGGCAGACCCGGCCCCTTTACCGCACAGCTTCGCGCCCGCTATGATCAACAGGTCGAGCGGGAGCTGGAGCCGCTGTAGTGAAGTGTCTTGATATTCTCTCCCTGTCCTGAGAAAGGATACCGCTCGTGACTGAAGACATTGGCAAAGAATTTCTGCGTAAAACGATGTACGGCAACCTGCCCCAGTCCGATCAAGACAAGGGATTGCCACAGCCGCCGCTCACGCTGGGGCCTGAACCCGGCCAGACCTTGTTTGATCTGCCCGCTCCAGCAGAGGTCCGTGTGCCGCCGCTTGATCTGCGTGAGGCTATCGAAAGGCGCCGTACCCTGCGTGAGTATGCCGACCGCCCGCTCAGCCTCGGCGAGCTGTCCTATCTGCTGTGGTGCACTCAGGGGGTCCATGAGATCACCTCCCGTCCCGCCACACGCCGGACTGTCCCTTCCGCGGGGGCACGTCATGCCTTTGAAACCTATTTGCTGATCAACCGCGTCGAGGGGTTGAAGCCGGGGCTGTATCGTTATATTGCGGTGGATCACAAGCTGGGTGTGGTGAACCTCTCGGATGGGGTGGCCGATCAGGTTGCCGCCGCCTGCCTTGATCAAAAACATATCAAGTCAAGCGCTGTGCTGTTCATCTGGGTGGCGGTGGCCTATCGGATGCTGTGGCGGTACCCGATGCGTGGCTACCGCTATCTGTTTATGGATGCCGGCCATGTCTGCCAGAATCTGTATCTGGCCGCAGAGAGCATTGGCTGTGGGGTGTGCGCCATCGGTGCTTACTCAGATCAGGCCCTCAACAGCGTTCTGGGCGTAGATGGTGAGGAACAATTCGCCATCTATGCCGCAACCGTAGGGAAGCGCGGGTGAGCGGTCGGCGCGGGTTCTTTGCGGCCACTGTGTTGAGCTTCACGGTCGGGGGGATGCCCGTCCTTGTCAAAGCAGGGTTTGTCATCTACCTGATCGGCCTGAGCGTGCTGGCCTCATTGGTGTCTCGGCGGCGCGGTTTGTGGATGACAGTTTGGCGCACGCTGTGCCTGCTCTATGCCGACGTAGGACATATTGTCGGCCATGCAGTGAGTGCCCGGCGGGTCGGTGCGCCCATGAAGGGAGTGGTCCTGCGGGCCTTCCCTATGACACTGTACCCTGATGATTCGGTGAGGCCGCATCAGCATATAGGGCGGGCGCTGGGAGGCCCGCTCTTCAGCCTGCTGAGCGCACTCGCCGGCTTGGCCTTGCGCGGCCTGACGCGCCCCCAGACAACCCTGCGTGAGATGGCCGACTGGTTTGTGATCCCCAATGCGCTGCTGGGGGCTTCCTCCTTGTTGCCCGGCCCTCAGCTTGATGGCGGGGTGATTCTGCGCTGGGGGGTGTTGTATCGCGGCGATGAGACAGCTTCGTATGCACTGGCCCGCCGGGTTGCGCTGTTTAGCACGGTCGGTCTGGCGGCGGCAGGGATTGGATTGCTGGCACGGGGACGGTACGGTCAGGGCGGGCTGGCCTTAGGTGCGGCTGGGACAATAGCCTTTGGGCTGGTGCGCTTCCGATAGGCCGTTTGGCCGTCAGGCCGATTTTCCAGCGACTGCGATCCGTCTTATACTTAAACTGTGTCTCCTTCGTCTTGTGAGTAGGGAAGTGAATCGTGACTGAACTAACGGGACGCAGGCTGGGTCAGTACGCTATTTTGGAGGAGATCGGGCATGGCGGTATGGCAAACGTTTACCGTGCCGTGCAGACCTCCATCGGGCGCGAGGTAGCAGTCAAAGTGCTGCCTGCTGCCTTTCTACAAGATCGTACCTTTCTGGAGCGATTCAACCGTGAAGTAAAGGTCATCGCGAATCTCAAACATCCCCGCATTCTGCCGGTGCATGATTTTGGTGAGGAAGGCGGTTTGCCCTACATTGTCATGGCCTACATGGAAGGCGGGACGCTGGCTGATTACATACGGCTCAGCCAGAACGGACTGCCGCTGAATGAGGTGGTGCGGCTGGTTGAGCAGATCTCCGAGGGGTTGGACTTTGCTCATCGGCGGGGGATTATCCACCGTGATTTTAAGCCGTCAAATGTGTTGCTGGATGGGGAAGGAAATGCCTATCTGGCTGATTTTGGCATTGCTAAAGTGTCAGAAGCCACCGCCCACTTGACAGGGAGCGGGATAGTCGGCACACCACATTTCATGGCGCCGGAAATGTCCGAAGCGGGGAGCCTGTCGCCGCTGGTAGACATCTATGCGCTGGGGGTCACGCTCTACCAGATGCTCACCGGCAGAGTGCCTTACGAAGCACCAACGCCAATGGGCGTCCTGCTGGCGCATGTCAGCAAGCCAGTGCCTGATGTGCGTTTACTGCGCCCTGATCTGCCGGATGCCGTACAGGTGGTAGTTGAGAAGGCAATGGCCAAAGACCCTCAGACCCGCTACCAGTCTGCGCGTGAGCTGGCCTCTGACCTGCAAGCGGTTGTGTCGTCCGCCGGAGTGCAGACTCGCGCAGAAACCGTCGTGGCGAAGGCCCCTCCAGTGCCGCCTGTGCCGCTTGAATCACTGGCCACCGTGCCTGATCCGGGAACTGCTACCCTCCAAGAATCTCTGCCGCCGGCTGCATTCCCCTATACCGAGCCGATGCCTGTTGCTCCGCCTCTGCCTGCTCCGCCCATAGCTGTTCCGGTAGCCGCTCAGACGGCCCGGCCCCGCCGGCGTTGGCTGTTGACCGATTGCCTGGCGGTGCTGGTTGGGGTGGTGGTTCTGGCCGGCGTGCTGGCTGTTGTGCTCCGGCCTATCCCCCGGGCTTTTCGTTTTGTAGGCGGCGGAGGCGATCAATGGACAGTGCTTGTCAGCGTAGGTTACAACTTAAGTCCTAGCTTTTCTCCTGACGGGAGCCGGGTCGTCTTTGCGTCCGACAGGGATGGGGACCTTGAAATCTACGAGCTAGGAGCGGACGGTCAGGTCCGGCAGATGACATACAATGATGCGGCTGATTGGTATCCCTCCTATTCGCCGGACGGGAGCCGGATTGTCTTTGCGTCCAACAGGGACGGAGACTTTGAAATCTACGAGCTGGGGGCGGACGGTCAGGCCCGGCAGATGACATACAATGATGCGGCTGACTGGTATCCCTCCTATTCGCCGGATGGCAGTCGTATCTTGTTCTCGTCTGATCGAAGCGGGGACTTTGAAATCTATGAACTGGATGCAAGGGGCCAGACGCGGCGGTTGACGAACAACAGTGCTTACGACGATATGCCGTCGTATTCCCCGGACGGCAGTCGGGTGGTGTTTGCTTCCGACCGTAGCGGAAATTTTGAGATTTATGAGCTGGGGCCCGATGGGCAGACCCGGCGATACACAAATAGTCCTACCGACGATGTCTTTCCTCTCTACTTGCCGGATGGCAGTCAGTTAGCATTTCTATCCAACCGGGACGGAGACTATGAAGTGTATATCTTGGGTCAGGATGGCCGAGCGGTTCAGCTTACAGTCAACCATGTTGAGGAGGAGACATTGGGTGTTTCACCGACGACAGGCTGTCTGGTTTTTTCCAGCGACACTGACCTGGTGATGTTGTGTCCGGCGCAATAAGAGAACTTGGCACTTGAGAGCAGTATCCAGTGGAGAAGCACAAACCATGACCAGCTCTTACGATCTTTCGGCCTTCTTTCAACCTCGTGGTGTGGCGGTGATTGGAGCCTCGCGCGAGCCGCACAAGATGGGCTATGGCGTAGTACGGAACCTCGTCCAGTATGGCTATCAGGGGGCGATCTACCCCGTCAACCCCAATGCTGACACGATTCTGGGCCTCAAGACTTACCCTTCGATTGCCGCTGTGCCTGATCCACTTGATCTAGCGGTGATCTGTGTGCCTGCGCCGCGCGTTGAGGCAGAGCTGGAAGCCTGCGGCGAACGGGGTGTGCGGGCTGTTACCGTCATCAGCGGCGGCTTCCGTGAAACAGGGCCGGAGGGGGCCGCCCGTGAGGAGGCTATCAAGGGGGTGATACAGCGGTATGGGATAGCGCTGGTCGGCCCTAACTGCATTGGCACGATTGACACGCACACTCCCCTCAATACGACTTTTGTGGTAGGGGTGCCCCGCCCCGGCGACATTGGGTTTGTGTCCCAGTCAGGAGCGCTGGTGGTGGCGATTATGGACTGGGCGCGTTCAGCGGGGGTAGGGTTCAGCCGGATCGTCAGCCTGGGCAATCAGGCAGGTGTCAGCGAGGCGGAGCTGATCGAGGTGATCAGCCGCGACCCCCAGACCAATGTGGTGACGGTCTATATGGAAGGGGTGTCGGACGGGCGGAAGTTTGTCGAGATAGTCGGTCAGGTAGCCTGCCGCAAACCCGTGATCGCGCTGAAGGCCGGGCGGGGGCAGGGCGGCGCGAAGGCAGTCGCCAGCCATACCGGCGCATTGGCAGGGGCTGAGTCCGCTTATGATGCCGCCTTCCGGCGGGCGGGTGTCCTGCGGGCCGACACCATGGAAGAGATGTTTGATTGGGCGCGCACGCTGGCTTCACAGCCCCTTCCGCGCGGTAACCGCGTAGCCGTGCTGACCAACGCCGGCGGGCTGGGTGTGGTGGCTATGGATGCGCTGGAGATGGCCGGCCTGAAACAGGCAGTGCTCTCTGAGGCGACCAAAGCCTTCATCCGGGCGCGTATTCCTCCTGCCGCCAGCGCAGAGAATCCGGTGGATGTGATCGCCGGCTCCGGGCCGGCAGTGTACGGCCTGTGCCTCGATGCTCTGCTGGCCGATCCGGGGGTGGATGCGGTGGTCGTGGCGATGGCACCCAACGACTGGTTTGCGCCTGTCAGCCTGGCCGATGTGCTGGGGGATGTCTCTACCAGCCCGCTGGCACGCGGCAAGCCGATCCTGTCTGTGCTGATGGGCGTCACACCGGAGAGCGAGGCCGCACGTGTCCTTCAACAACGTCATGTCCCCAATTTCACCTTCCCAGAGCGGGCAGGGCGGGCGCTGGCTTCTATGTGGCAACGGAAGCAGTGGCTTGACTCGCTGGCTGAAATAGGCGAGCCGACCCGCCCGCCAGAATGTGATCTTGAGACGGCCCGCATCACAATTGAGGCCGGCTTGCAGGTCAACCGGCAGATGCCTGCCGGTAACGGCTGGCTGACGCCGGAACAGGTCGAGTTACTGCTGGCCGCTTACTGCATCCGAACGCCTGCCAGCGGCCTTGCTCCCAATATCGAGCATGCGCTGGCTCTAGCCAAGACAGTGGGCTATCCGGTAGCGCTTAAGCTGGCGGCTGAGGGTCTGACGCATAAGACCGATGTGGGCGGCGTCATGCTGAACTTGGAGAATGCCAGCGAGTTACGCTCTGCCTTTAAGGCCATGATGAGGCAGGCTGGAAAGACTCCCTTTGGATCGGGAGTCAAGGGGGCTTATGTCCAGCGGATGGTTAAGGGGCAGGCCGAGATCATCGTGGGTGTGGTACGCGATCCGCAGTTTGGACCGCTGGTGATGGCCGGGGTAGGGGGGACGCGCGTTGAACTGCAACGCGAGGTGGCGTTTGAGCTGGCTCCCCTGACGCACCGGCAGGCCAATGATCTGCTCGACCGGACAGCGGCAGGTGCTCTACTGGCGGGTTATCGCGGGGCAGTGCCCGCTGACCGCGAGGCAGTGGTGGATGTGATCCTCAGGCTGGCACAGATCAGCCTCGACTGGGCCGAGATTTCGGAGATCGAGATCAACCCGCTGATCGTCCAGGATGCCGGTCAGGGTGCGTATGCAGTGGACGCGCGGGTGAGGCTGGCTATGGAGTAACCCCTCCCTTATGCCGCAAGTGTGACCCCAGACGGAACATCTAAAATTGCCTGTTCCGGCACACATCTTTTGATATATAATGGTGTTATCCTATCATGACAGGTGAGGATGACTAAACTTATCCTCACCTGCATATTGCCCCTGACTTTCTCTTGGTCTCGCTGGCTTTTTCACTTGTCAAAGGAGTGGCTGTAGTGAAAAAGGTGTTTGTTGTCTGTGCCACCGGGATCGCCACCTCCACCATGTTACGGGTCAAGATCGAGAAGTTTCTAGCCGCGAATCAAGTCGAAGCGCAAATCTACCAGTACCGCGTGACCGAGCTATCCCCTTCCCGGCTTGATGCTGATGCCATCGTGGCGACCACTTCTATCCCGGACGAACTCCACATTGTACCGGTTGTGAACGGGCTTCCGCTCCTCACTGGCGTCGGTGAGCAGGAAGCATTGCAGGAGTTGCTCAGTGTTCTAAAACAATCCAATAAGGAGGGATGAGAACATGGAGGCCTTTCTTGAGACTATCGGTAACTTCCTCAACTCGGTAGGCCCATTGCTGGCCTTGCCTGTCATTGTGGCGGTGCTGGGCATTATCCTTGGCCAGAAATGGGACAGTGCCATTCGGAGCGGCCTGCTGACTGCCATTGCCTTTGTCGGTATCTTCTTGACCGTCGGCCTGCTCGGCAGTACCCTCAGCACAATTGGCTCAGCTTTTGCGGAGCGTACCGGCACCGGCCTTGACGTGATTGACATTGGCTGGCCGGCGGCCTCCGCCCTCGCCTTTGGGACGCCGGTGGGCAATGTCATTATTCCCATTGGTATCGTGCTTAACATCATCCTCCTGCTGATCGGGCTGACCCAGACGCTCGACATTGACCTGTGGAACTTCTGGCACATGGCCTTTGTCGGCGCTATTGTTCAGTTCATCACCGGCAGTTTTGCGATGGGCCTGTTCGCCGCGGCGGCCACACTGGTGATTGCGCTGTTCCTTGCTGACTGGTCAGCCCCGTTGATCCAAAAGCACTTCAAAATCCCCGGCATCTCAATCCCGCACCTACAGTCGGCGGGCTACATGATGCTGGCCCTGCCGTTCGCGCTGATCGTGGATCGTATCTCCTTCCTCAAGAACCTCCGGCTGGACCCGGATACGATCCGCAAGCGCCTTGGCCTGCTGGGCGAGCCGATGGTGCTGGGCTTCATCATCGGCCTGATTCTGGGTCTGCTGGCTGGCCAGGGAGTTCAAGATGCCCTGCTCACGGCTGTCAACACCGGCGCTGTGATGTTGCTGGTGCCGCGTATGGTTGCTATCCTGATGGAGGGCTTGACCCCTGTCTCTGAGGCGGCACGCAACTTCATGACCTCACGGTTTGCCGGACGCAAGTTCTTCATTGGGCTGGACTCCGCTGTGCTGATTGGCAACCCCGGTGTGATCGCGGCTGGCCTGCTGATGGTCCCGGTCGAGATTCTGCTGGCGCTGGCACTGGCTCCGCTGGGCAACCGCACCCTGCCGTTCATTGATCTGGCTGACGGGCCGTTTGTGGCGGCTATGCTGGCCCCGCTGGTATTTGGTGACGTGCTGTTAACCGTCATCCTGGGCGCCATTGTGATGGGCATCGGCCTGATCTTCACTACCCTGTTGGCGCCGGCTGTGACCAACATGGTGACAACCAGCGGCGTCTCAGTGGACATCCCGTCCGGTTATGCCACCTACACGGTCATGAGCGATGCGGCCATCCCAACCTCCTACGGCCTGTATTACCTGTTCCAGACGCCGCAGGTGGTAGCGATCATTGTGACGCTGGCGTTCATCGTACTGCTGTATTTCATCAAGACGAGATTCCCGCTCGGCGAGAAGCTGATCAAGCCGCCTGAGGAAGGCAACGGCGACTGAGCCGTTCTCCGGCAACGAACAGCCCCCTGCCGCAACAGGGGGCTTGTCCATCCCGCTTGTGTTAGGACGGTCATGATGGCTTCTCCTGATATGGTTCACATTTCTATTGCCCCCTCGCTGGCTTCAGCGCCAATGTGGCATCTGGCCGACACCATCGCTGAGCTTGAGCGTGCCGGTGCGGATGCCATTCACTTTGACCTTGAGGACGGCCATTTTGTGCCCGTCATGACGCTGGGAACACGCCTGATTGCTGAACTGCGTCCGCTGACACGCCTGCCGTTCGATGTGCACCTGATGGTGGACAATCCGGAGCAGATCGTGCCGCTGGTGGCAAGTCTGGGAGCTGATGCGATCTCGGTGCACTATGAGGCCTGTTTGTACCCCCGCCGTACCCTGAGGATGATTCAAGGGATGGGCAAGCGGGCCGGACTGGCCTTCAACCCCAAGACTCCCTTTCCGCGTGTGGATTACCTTCTGCCTTATCTGGACTTTGTGCTGATCTTGACCACTGAACCGGAAATGCCGGATTGTCCATACCTGCCTGCTGTGCTGGACAATGTGCGCGCGGCGGCGGCCTTCGCCAAAGAGCATCATCCCCGGCTGGGCATCACTGCCGACGGGGGTATTGATGCGGACAACATCGCAGAGGTAGTTGCGGCTGGGGCTGACACGATTGTGTCCGGGCGGGCAGTCTTTGCCGGCGGGGAGATCACAGCCAATCTGCGCCGTCTGCGCGATGCGCTGAGGAGTAATCCATGAGCGAGGCTACTCAAGCATTGATCGAGCGGCTTCTGGGGGTATGGGGCCGGGGCCTGCTACACTTTTACGAAGCCAACGCGGCTGTCATCAATGGACTTATCCTTCTCTACGGGGTAGTCCTGTACCTCTCGTGGGACAACCTCAAACGCATCCGGCAACGAATGGTACAGGCCCTCGTTGAGCAGATGCGGGGCTGGCCGGATATTACCCCCCAGACCGATCCTCACGTGCTGATGGAGCGGATTGTCTTCCCTTGGGATGAAGCCGTCGGGCAGGCCCGCTTTCCGCTGGTGGCACGCCATTGGGCGTTCTTTCCCCGGCGGCTGTCGCGCAAGGCTGTGGAGTCTCTGCTGGAGGCCGATGATCTGGCCGCCGAGGCGCTGGAAGCGATCACCGGCGCAAAGCCCGACATTCGGACGCGCCGGTTGCGTGATCGTTGATCTTTGTGCAGGGGTGGAAGGTTATCCCCCCTACTCTTTGTAAGGCACCAGCAGATCGCTCTCATCACGGATGGCGAGGCACATGATGGCGTCGCCTTGGTAGCGCACGATGCCGTGATACCACCCGATCACAAAGCCATCATACTCACTGCGCAACAGGCCGTCGTCGTCGCCGACCGGGCGGCCAAACACGTCAGTCAGGCGGGCGAGAGGCTGGCCCTTATGCACCATCTCGCCGGCACGGGCCAGAAAGTGAACAAAGCCAGCCTGCGGTGCATAGGGGTAGACATGCCGCCGCACCGGATAACCCGGTTGAATCACCGGAATCCCCTCAACCGGCTCGCGCTCCCCGCTCAGCAGTCCTGCCCAGCGCATGACATTGCGCAGGCCGGCACAACATGCCTCGACGACACCGGGGTCAATGTGCAAATGAGAGCCAAGCTCAATCGTGACAGCCGGGATGCCTCCCGCGTTCAGCACAGCCCCGCTGACGGAGCGGTGCAGGTTCTTCGTGAGGTACGACTCAGCGGCAAATTCATTAATAATTGTGAAACCGAGTGCGTCCAGCATCTCATTCATACGGCCCAGCAGGGCCTGAGCCTGCGGACGGGTGATCCCCTTACTGCGGGCTTTGTGATAGAACACCACATCACGGAAGACAAACGGCACTGACCCGTACCATGCGTTGTGCAGGTCAACCAGACAGACAGGCTGACTGGCAAGGATGGCATCATAGAGGCGTTGATAGGCCAGCTCCAGGTCGGAGGGGGGGCCTTCATCGGGGTCGGACTTGTCACGCGGCTTGCGGTCCAGCTTAGGGAACAGGCGGTTGGGGTCGCTGTCAGGCAGATAGTAAGGACTACGCTGTTTGACACGCAACCCCGCCGGGTTAAGAGCGGGAATGGCGATCAGCGTGCCGCGCAATGAGGCTGTCAGCTCCGGCGTGATCAACTGTGAGATCACGACCGGGCCGGTGTGTTCATCGCCGTGTATCCCGGACGTGATCCACATCACCGGGCCGTCTGCCTCAGTTCCCTGCGCCACGATCACCGGGAAGCGGTCCATCTCGCCAGTGGGAAGGCCGACTGCGTCGAACCATCCGTAGGTGATCTGGCCCGGTTTTGCAACAGCCGTTCCGATGGTTAAAGGCGGCATAGGGTTCTCTCCAGAAGGTATGGGTAAAGACACCAGATACACGACATGGTAATACAGGGGACTTGATTTGCGCAATCGGGCCGATACCTGCCCGGCTCTAGGGACTGCCCTCCCATTGGCGCCATTCTGCTGAGTGTTCTGCCGCCAGCAGGGTGAGCAGGGTAAGCTGACGCATACCGGCGGTAAGGGGGACTGTATCTATGAATTCACCCGTGCTGTGAGCGTTGCCGCCGGTCGTCAGGCCGATGCAGACAGCCGGCATGCCGCCTGCCAGAGGGATGTTGGCATCGGTCGAGCCGGTTTCCAGCGCGGAAGTCGGGTAGCCGACATATTCCAGAACAGCCTGCGAGGCTTGTACCAGCGGATGGGCAGGGGACAGCGCGGCGCTAGGACGGTCGCCAATCACCTGGCTGGAGATGTCCAGGCCGGGCGTGCGGGAGAACCGCCCAACGGTCTCGTTGATCTGAGACTCCAGCGCGGCCAGGGTAGCCGCACTCACCGAGCGCAGGTCAATGGAGAGGCTGGCCTCCGGCGCTCGTGTATTGATCGAGGTGCCTCCTTCGATTAGCCCGATGTTGAATGAACTGCGAGGGTTAGCAGGCGGCCTGATCTCGTCCACCAGCGCTGAACCCAACCGCAGTAGGTGATGAATGGCGCTGGGGCGCTCAGCGTGAAGCCAGCTATGACCGCCCGGCCCCTTGACAGTGATCCGCAACCGCCGCACTCCCAACCCGGCGTTGTATATCCGCCCCAGCCCGATCCCCTCCAGAATAACCGCAACACCGCAACGTTCCCTCAGGCGCTGAAAGGCGCGCCGCATCCCCTGCAAGTCGCCCAGCCCCTCCTCGCATACGGTGGCTACCCACCAGATGTCCGCCGCAGGATCGATCCCCTGCTGGCGGAGTTGCCCTGCCAGCGTGATCAGAGCCGCCACACCCAGGCTGTTATCTCCCAGCCCCGGCCCGTAAATCCTCTCCTCCTCCTTAGCATGGAAGGTAGTCAGGTCGCTGTCAGCCGGGAAGATAGTGTCAAGATGGGCGCTGACCAATACAGCCGGACGTGCCGGGTCTATGCCGGGAGTGCGGGCATAGACGTTGCCTACTTCATCCTGTTCAACGTCCTGCACCCCCAGCCCGCTCATGCGCGATCTCACGTACTCAGCGCGGGCGAGTTCCTCAAAGGTAGGGGCAGGGATGGCCTGTATGGTCAACGCCTCATGCAAAAGCTCTTCGGTCAACGTAGCCCACGCATTCAACAATCTGGCAATAGGGTACTGGGTTGCCAGCTCCCGAATCAAGTGTCGCATTGGTGCTGCTCCCCCTTGCAAGGGCATTGTAAATGCAAACGCCGTAACAGGGAAATCGGAGGTAATGCCTGCCGGTACTTCCCTGTGAGAGGATTGATCAGCTCGTGTTCTCTGGCTGTGGGGCTACTTGTCTGTTCCTGTTGGTTGAGAATATAATGAGCGCCATGTCCGAAGAGATCATCCTGCTTGTTGAGCGGGCCGGCGGCAAGAAAGAAGAAACGTTTGGGGCGGCTCTGGAGCACAAAGGTTTCAAGGTGATCGTTGCCCAGACAGGGCGGCAGGCCTTGACCTTTGCTGAACAGGTCAGCCCGGCGTTGATTGTGCTTAACGCGGCTTCTCTCGGGACAAATGGGTTGCGGATTTGCCGCCTGTTGCATGAGAGTCATGGCAGTGTGCCGATGATCCATATCCTGCCGAAGGATGAGAAGACGGCCCTTGAAAGCTCACCGGCTGAGGTCGTGCTGGTGCTCCCCTTTACCCCGCGCAAGCTGATCAATCACATCAGGCGATTACTGCCGGGCGCTCGTAAAGAGGTGACACAGGTAGGGCCGATCCGGCTGGCACTGAACGCGCGTGTTGTGCAGGCCTACGGGCGTGAGCAACACCTGACACCTAAGACCGCCAGCCTGCTGGAGGTCTTTTTGCGCCACCCCGGTGAGACGCTTGATCGGGGTTTCTTGATGCGGCAGGTGTGGGATACAGACTATGTGGGGGATACCCGCACACTGGACGTGCACGTGCGCTGGATGCGTGAGGCTATTGAACCCGATCCCCGTTCGCCGCGCCATATTCTTACGGTACGAGGTGTGGGCTACCGGTTCGAACCGGGGGATTAAAAACAAATCCACCGAGGACGTGGAAGGCACAGAAATAGGTTTGTGTGCCTTCCATGTTCTCCGTGGAAGAGAACAAAGAGCGGAGGGCGGACCGCCGATTGGCCCGCCCCTTTTACTTCTTAGCGGCTTCGAGCTGGGCCAGCCGCTTCATCAGACGGGATTTACGGCGGGCGGCGTTGTTCTTGTGGAGCACACCCTTGCTGGCCGCGTGATCAATCCACTTGACAGCCTGACGTACTGCCTCAACAGAAGCAGTTAGATCGCCGCTGGCGATAACCTTGCGGGCCTTCTTGATCTCGGTGCGCGCACGCCCCCGATGAATCCGGTTGCGAATCCGCCTGCGCTCGTTGACCAGAATGCTCTTCTTGGCTGATTTCGTGTTTGCCAAGCCTTCCTCCTACAGTCATGACTTCCAGATTGCAGGGCGAGATTGTACCACATAGCGGGCAGGGTTGTCCAAAAAAATTAAGCGTTTTAGCGCCCGCCGGAGTGTACTCTGCTCAAAGTGACAGCGCATTTGGGCGCTCATGCTATAATGGAAGTATGTTGCACAGACCTCCATCCCCTAGCTTTTGGAAGCGCCTGCAGGCCGCCTATTTTCTATGGCTGGGCAAGGTTCACCGTCATTACGGGATTGTGCTGGGTAGTCAAGCCGAGTTTGCTCGTGCTATTGGTTGTTATGGACATGCGCTGGCACTCGATTCGACGCTCAGTCAGGCCCATCTTGAGCGGGGTATTTTGCTGTGGCGGGAGTTAGGCCAGGCCTCTCAAGCGGTAGCGGACTTCAACGCGGCGCTCGCCTTGCGTCCCGGCTGGCCGGAGCCGATCTTCTGCCGGGGAATGGCACATCAGTCAATGGGAAATTATCGGGCCGCTATACAGGACCTGGCGGCCTATATTGCATCGGATGACCAGACATGGCGCGACCATGCCATCCGGCAACTGGCGCTGATCCGTGCTTTGTTGCAGGAGAGTGAGCAGGCATGACCGCTAAGTCCGCATGTGACTTCACGCTCAAACGCTTGTTCTTTGGGGATATGGTGCTGAACTGGGCACTGGGAGCAGTGCTGACTCTGGTGCCGGCGCGGGTTGATCAATGGCTGGGCTATTCTCCCCTGCTGCCTGTGCTGATCTACCGAGTCATCGGCCTGATCTTTCTTGCCTTTGCCGGCTGGCAGACAGTCATTGTGGCCCGCCGGCGGCTGGGGCCGGCGGCACTTTTCTTTGCCGCCTTTATGGCGCTGGGGCCGGTTATTCTGTTGACGGTTGCGCTGGTGTGGATGGATTTTGCACTGTATCGAGGGGTGCGTGTCGTGTTGTGGGCCGGGAATGTTTACATGTTCCTGCTGGGGGTATGGTATACTTTTGTAGGCCTCTGGCTGTTGCGTCAGCCCTCAGCGGAGACTGCCTGATGGGAGCAATAGATTAATACTTCCATCATATGTAGATTTTACTCTCTGGCTCAGGAGGTCATAATGGCAAAAGCCCGGGTGCTGGTGATTGATGACGACAAAACCATCCTTGACATCCTTAAGCTGGCCCTTCAGAATGCCGGCTTTGAGGTATTGCCAGCCATTGATGGAAACATTGGCCTGAAAATCTTCAGAGAGCAAAAGCCTGAACTGGCTATTGTGGATATCGCCATGCCCGGTGTGGATGGTTATCAGGTGATCGAAGAGATCAAGAAGGCTTCGGAGGGCCAAACTGCCAAAGTCGTGATTCTCACGGCCCATGAGCAGAGTGTCATGCGGGCTTATGCGGACGAACTGGGCGTTGATCTCTACCTGACCAAGCCTATCACGCCTTCTCAGTTGATCGAGCATTTGAATGCCCTGCTGGGGAAGTAGTGCGTGCTTTCTTTCTCTGGCCGCCTGTCCCCCGTTCGAATCTTCTGCGGGGGGCTTTTTGGCATCCAGAAGATGGATGTAAAACGCAAAACAGCCTGTTGCCCGCAGTGGAAGGGAATCCCCATTGTCATCACAACCTGACTTTTACTTCCCCCTGCCGCCGCTTAACTTCTGGCAAGGCCTGCGGTACTGTCATGATCCGCGTCTGGTGTGGTATCACACCCGGCAGGTGGTCCGTGCAGAGAATCTAGTGATGGGCCTGACCGGCGCCCCCCGCGAGACTGTCCGCGAGGCCATGTACGAGGTCTGGCGCGATGAGGCCTTTCTGCGGGACTTTCTGGGCCGCCACAGGCAATTGACGAAACGTGAGCCGCGCGGTACTGATTTCATGTTCCTTTCGCTCACCGGCGGCAGTCCCTACTTCCACCCCGTGATGCTGTACACGCTTGTACGGGTAATGAAGCCTGCAGTTGTTGTGGAGACAGGCGGGACACCCGGCAACTCGTCGGCTTTCATTCTGCGGGCGCTGGATCGCAACCAGTACGGGGAACTGCATACGGTGGACTTGCCCCCAACCGGCACGCTGGGCGAGTACGACGGTGACGGCATCTGGATTCATGCCGGCCTGCCGGAGGGGCAGGGGTCGGGATGGGCTGTGCCTGAGTGGCTAAGGGGCCGTCATCACCAGCATCTGGGCGATGCCAAGATTCTGTTGCCGGGCGTTCTGGAGCAGGTCGGGCAGGTAGATATATTTATCCACGACAGCGACCACAGTTACGAACATATGGCATGGGAATTCGCCGCCGCATGGCCGGCTGTTGTTGCCGGCGGCAGTCTTCTTTCCGATGATATTCGTGCCAACACCGCCTTTGATGAGTTCGTCAGCCAACACCAACTGACTCCTCTGCGGGCGGGAGGGTTCGGCGCGGTGCGCAAGCCGGGCTGATCAGACGCTCTTTTCGGGCAGGGGCACGGCCAGCAGGTTGGCCGATTCGGGCAGGCCGTTTTGAGCAGGACTAGCTGGTCACAGTATTCGGCTACCGGCGAGGCATCCAAGCCGGCATATCTGATTCATCCTTTATCGGCTTGGGCGGTGTTACCGCGCCATGGTCAGGCGGCTCTTGCGCTGGTTTGGTTACCGGATAGGACCAATGGTATACTTTACACCCTAGCGCTGAACTCGCAAGCTTGTTCTTAAGAGAGCCGCCGGCATCCTGCACCAAAGCGAAATCGTCAGTGGAAAACTCTTCCTCATTACCTCCTGATCAGATCGCCCGCCGCGCCCTACGCGGCGGTATCTATGTCACCATTGCCCAATATGGCGCTTTTGGGATTGGCATCATCAAGGGGGCCATTCTGGCCCGTCTGGTCGCGCCGGAGATTTTCGGGGTTGTGGCGCTGGCCACGACGTGGGTTTCCTTCCTGAGCCTGCTCAGGATGGAGATGAAGGACGTCACCATCAGCTACCCGACCGACCATCCGGCCCGCTTTGCTACGCTGTATGGATTGGAGATCGCAACAACCATCCCTGGTGTGTTTCTGGCAGGCCTGCTCTATCTGATTGCGCCGGGCATCTGTTCAACGCTGTGCTGGTATGCGATTGCGGCCCTGATGGGGGTGAGGCTGGCGGTGGCCTTCACCTCACTGCCGCTCTATCTCTTACAGCGTGACATTCAACAGGGGATTCTTTCTCTTCTGAGTCTGCTGGGAGCTGTGCTGGCGCTGGCAGTTGCAGTCTGGCTGGCCTATTTCAACCATCCCCTGCTTGCCCTGCTGGCGGATGCCGCCATTCCAGTTGTAGTTTCTGGGCTGGGTTCGCTGGTGGTTGTCCGCCGCCGGCTCAGATGGGGGTGGGACGCTCAAGTGGCCCGCGACGTGATCGCGTTTGGCTTCACGCTGTGGACAAACGGACTGCTCGGCCTGATCACCTTCATGCTGGATAGCTGGCTGGTGGGCACACTGCGCGGAGACGAGGCCCTTGGCTTCTATTCTAAGGCCTACACGCTGGCTAAGATGCCAATGGACTTCTTTGCCAGCGCAATCGGGGCGCTGGCACTGGGGCTGTACTCGCAGAGTTATGCGGCAGGCCGTCAGGTGCTGGAACGTGCTTATACCCTGACAACATGGCTGTTGGCCCGTGTGGTGGCGCTGTCGAGTATTATGATGCTGGGGGCTGCTGAGGAGATCATCCGCATCTTGTTGGGGGTGAATTGGCTGTCCATTGCCCCGCTGGTGCGCCTGCTGGGTCTGTATATGATTGCGCGCCCCCTGTGGCAGAACAATGTCCAGCTCCTTATACCGGTCCGCCGCGAAAGGCTTGCCCGCCGCGTGACTGCCGTCATGGCAGTTATCCTGCTGGTTCTGGCGCCGGTAGCTGTCCTGAAGTGGGGGGCGGCAGGGGTCGCTGTAGCA
>DAOTYH010000041.1:0-43288 GCA_034435015.1 Anaerolineae bacterium
CACCCAGCTTACCACGCAACTTTTATAACTTAACAGGGCATAGGCAGGCAGGCCAACACTTATCCAGCGGGGGATTATAACACAGGGCCGGGGAAAAGTGCCTCAGCAGGCACACTCCGGGAGTGCTCAAAAGGTGGACATGGTGTTAACGGGTCAGGCGATTTTAGCCCTCTATATCCACTCTATTAGACACTCCCCCGTTATTCCGCACTGACTTACAAACTACACCGGCTGTGTGAGGGGTCTCTTTTATGCCCAGATTTTTTGCCCTCCCCCCTTAGCGGCGCTAAAATGTCGTCACTATGTTTGATCTAGGTATTGTGATCGTCAACTGGAATACCCGCGATTACCTGAACCGCTGTCTTGAAACCATCTTTTCCAGCCGGGGGACAGTCACTTACCGGGTGGTCGTGGTAGATAACGGCTCTACAGACGGCAGTATCGAGATGGTAACCGAACAGTGGCCGAAGGTCACGCTGATCAGCGGGCACGGCAACGTGGGTTACTCAGCAGGCAACAATGTGGGTCTTCAGGCGCTTGGTTATGCCGATGCCGGAGAGACCATCTCGCCGGCGGTGCCGCGCTATGCGTTACTGCTGAACCCTGATACAGAGCTTCCCCCGCTTGCACTCCAGATGATGGTAGATTATATGGATGCCAACCCTCAGGTGGGGGTGGCCGGGCCGAAGCTTGTCCTGCCGGATGGGTCGCTTGATCTAGCCTGCCGCCGCAGTCTCCCCACCGTAGAGGTCTCCTTCTGGCGCTTGATCGGGTTTTCTAAGCTCTTCCCGCACAGCCGCAGGTTTGCCCGCTACAATCTCACCTTCCTCGATGAGGATGAGATCGCCGAGGTAGGCTCGGTGGTAGGGGCCTTCATGATGGTGCGCCGCGAGGCGATCCATCAGGTAGGCCTGTTGGACGAAGCATTCTTTATGTACGGTGAGGATTTAGACTGGTGCAAGCGGATCAGCGAGGCAGGCTGGAAGGTCATGTACTACCCCCGTGTCAGAGTACTGCACGTCAAGCGGGCCGCCAGCCGCCAGAGCCAGCGCGCCCGGTTCGAGTTTGTACGCGCCTTTCTGATCTTCTACAACAAGCATTACCGATCACAAACGCCCTGGTTGAGCAATCTGGCAGTGCTGGCAGGCATTGGGCTATGGGGCGGCCCCCGCCTGTGGCCGGAAATCATAAAACCCGCCAACTCCTCTTGCTGATACACGCAACGGACTTTCGGTGGTGAGGATACCATGAGTCAGGAGCGCACACGGACGCTTTACATCCTTTCCAAGATGGCAATGGATGCCCTGATGACGGCTCTCGCCTTTGTGATCGGCTATTATCTGCGCGTTGTCCTTCCCTTCCCCGCCAGCCCGGCAGAGGTAACTGGCTTTTTGGCCTACCTGCCTATGCTGATCGTACAAGTGTTGAGTGTGCTGACCGTCTTCTATTTCAACAAGCTCTATCACGTGGCACGTGCCGTCTCCCGTGTGGACGAGTTATATACCATCTTTGGGGCGGTCAGCATTGCAACCATGCTGGCGGTAGCGATCTCGGCCCTGACCTTCAAGAATACCATCTTCGAGTTAGATTTCCCCCGCGCCATGATCCTGTATGCATGGCTGTTCGGCATCCTGCTGGTTGCGCTGGGACGTGAGTTCCATCGTAGCACGTGGCGCCGTCTGCGGATGCGCGGCATCGGGCGTGACCGAGTGCTGGTAGTCGGCGACGGAGAAACAGCACAAGCCATCATCCGCAAGATTCAGTGGTCCCCTTACCTGGGCTACGATCTGGCAGGGGTGATCAAGCCTAACGGCGAGACGCATGAAATCCCTGATTCGCTGGTCATCGGCACGATTTCGGAACTGCCGGAGCTGATCGAGCGTCACCATGTTCAGGAAGTGATCATTGCCATGCCGGAGGGAACTCCCCACTACGACATTGTCCGTGTGGTCAACATGTGCCAGCGGGGCAGTATCGCCATCAAAATCTTCCCTGACTTGTTTGAGTTTGTGACCACAGGTGTCACCCTGGACGATCTGGGCGGTATTCCCCTGTTAAATGTGCGTGACATCCAACTGCGCGGCTGGAAGCTCAGCCTGAAGCGGGCTATGGACATTGTTGGTGCGGCTGTCGGGCTGGTATTCCTATCTCCATTTATGATGTTGTTCGCCGCACTGATCCGGCTGGAATCGCCGGGGCCGGTTTTCTATTGTCAGGAGCGCATGGGGCTGGATGGACGTCCGTTTCAGATGATCAAGTTCCGCTCCATGCGGCAGGATGCTGAAAAAGACGGCCCCGGCTGGACAACCAAAGATGACCCGCGCCGCACTAAAGTCGGCGCATGGCTGCGCGCCAAAAACATTGACGAACTGCCTCAACTCATCAACGTCCTGCTGGGCGACATGAGCCTTGTGGGGCCTCGCCCAGAACGCCCGATCTACGTCCAGAAGTTCCGGCAGAGCATCCCGCGCTACATGGAGCGGCACCGTGAGAAAGCCGGCATGACAGGCTGGGCGCAAGTCAACGGCCTGCGCGGCGACACCTCAATTGCCGAGCGTACCAAATATGACCTCTGGTACGTGGAGAACTGGTCGCTGTGGCTGGACATCAAGATCATTGTACGAACCATCCTGCTCACGCTCCTTGGCCCCTCCAATAAGACCAATGCTTACTAGAGCCTCCTGCTGGATTCCGCCCCAACTGATTTGGAAAGGCAGAAACAGGGAGACATAGAGGTATAATGTAGATAGAGCACGGGCAGGTATTCACGGGGTAGCCCATCATTAAGGCGAGAGCAGGATAGGATGTTAGATGAACGATGATTTGCTTTCAGATAGTCAGGCTAAAGAGGAAACCTTCGTCCTGCGCGGGGGAGCCGCTACCGAGCAGGCCATCTATGACCGCTTCATGGCCCACTATACTCCCTTTGGCTTCCAACAACGCGCCGATGAGATCACCTATCACCCCATGCCCTACAAACCCGATCCGGACGATAAATTACTGCTCAAACAGCCATGGCGCATCATCCTTGAATTGTACTCAGGGGCTCAGCGCATGGTGCTGGGGCTGGACTTATACGGTGACATCATTCTGGGGCGGGGCAACAGCAGTCCCGGCAACATCGTCCTGAATCTGGATGAATACGGCGCCAAGGAGCTGGGCGTATCGCGCCAGCACCTGCTCTTGCGCCCAACCATCTCCAAGCTGTATGCCATTGATAAGGGCAGTACCAACGGGACAACCGTCAACGGCAGTCCTTCCGGACGCGGCGTAGCCACCCCCCTTAAGCATGAAGATCTGATCGCTCTGGGCAACATGGTGCTGATGATACATATTGTCAGCAAGCCAGAGCCGCCTGCCTCATAAAAAGCAACAGGGGGCATTGCGTATCATGCCCCCTGTTCGTACTCGTCCTCGAAAATCTCAATATGCCCGCGCAAAATAAGCCTTACCCTGCGCCGGTTTGCCGCACACAACACACTTGGCATGCCGCAGAGGTTCATCTCTGTTCAGGTCAAGCGGGAAACAACGCGACGAAGCCTTCGTATCTTCCTTGATTTTGTCCTCACACTCGGCAGTGCCGCAGTGCCAGATCAGCGCCCAGCCGTCCTCGACGACCTGCTTGAACTCGTCATAGTTGCTGGCTTCGTGCAGATTTGCATCACGGAACTTCCGGGCCTGTTCCAGCATGTTATGCTGGATTTCGTTCAACAGACGGGTAACCGTCGGGATGATACCCGCTTGAGGCACTGTCTGCTTGCTCTCTTTGCCGGGTATGTCCCGCCGCGCCAGTGTCACCGATCCCTTCTCCACATCTCGCGGGCCAATCTCCATCCGTACCGGTACGCCCCGCATCTCCCAATCATTGAACTTGAAGCCGGGCGTGACCTCTTCCCGCTCGTCCAGATGAACACGGATGCCCACACTCAGAAGGCTCTCAACCAGGCGGAAAGCCGCATCCATCACGGGTCCTTTTTCGCTCTCAGTCTTGTAGATGGGGACAGCCACTACCTGAATGGGAGCCAGTCTGGGCGGCAGACGTAGTCCTTTGTCGTCGCCATGTGCCATGATGATCGCGCCTACCATGCGCGTACTGACCCCCCACGAAGTCGTCCAGCAATATTGCAGTTCGTTGTTTTTGTCCAGATACTTGATGTCGAAGGCTTTGGCAAAGTTCTGACCCAAGTTATGAGAAGTGCCCGCCTGCAAGGCCCACTTGTTGCCCATCATGGCCTCAATGGAGTAAGAGGCATCAGCGCCGGCGAACTTCTCCTGCTTGCTCTTGAGACCCTTAATGACCGGGATAGCCGCATCATTGGTGGCAAAGTCAGCGTAGATGTCCAGCATCTTGAGCGTTTCTTCCTGCGCCTCCTCAGCGGTAGCGTGAGCGGTATGCCCCTCCTGCCAGAGGAACTCCAGCGTGCGCAGGAACAGCCGTGTCCGCATCTCCCAGCGTACGACGTTAGCCCATTGATTGATCAACAGCGGCAGGTCACGGTAGGACTGAATCCACTGTGAAAAGCTGTGGCCGATGATCGTCTCAGAGGTAGGCCGTACAACCAGCGGCTCTTCCAGCGTCTCGCCGCCGCCAATGGTCACAATGGCCAGCTCCGGCGCAAAGCCTTCAACATGCTCTGCTTCCTTCTTCAGAAAGCTCATGGGAATAAAGAGAGGGAAGTAAGCATTCTTATGACCGGTAGCCTTGAAGCGCTTATCCAGCCCGTTTTTGATGTTATCCCACAGCTCATAGCCGTAGGGCTTGATGATCATACAGCCGCGCACCGGGGCGTAATCGGCCAGGTCGGCCTTCTGCACTACGTCCGTGTACCAGCGGGAATAATCTTCACTGCGCGGGGTAACGCCTTGCGATGCCATGCGGGCCTTCTCCTAGGGGTAATTGTGTGCCTCGGCGGGGAATCCCCCGCCCGTGTGCCTCATAGTTTAGCGTGTTCTAGGCGGCGGGAAAAGTCAGGCTCCAGCAAAGATGCTGTTCTCTGCGGGCGGCCCGCGGAGAACAGCATTCCCTTAATTCTCTGCTATCAGGATGCGGCCCCAGTAAGGCCATATCTTATCCACAGCCAGCCGTCCCCCCTGTACTGTATAGGCGGGTCGGGCTGGGTCGAGCACATCGGTGAAGGTCTTCCCATCAGGCACGCCCTCACGCCCGACCGGGCAGGTCAGGCCGGCAGGCTGACCCCCGCTGTTGAGCATGATCACTGCCGTCTCGCGGCTGGATTGGCGCAGGAAGCTGAAGACAGTGTCACCTGCCTCCAGCGGAGCAAAGCGCCCGTACAGCAGGGCCGGATGTGACCTGCGAATACCGGCCAGCCTCGCCGCCTCGCGGTAGATGGCACGCTCACGGTCAGGCCATTCTGCTTCGGGGAGGGGCATCGGGCCGCGCAGGGCCGCATCCCCTTCTTCCTTACGCCCACGCATCCCGACTTCGTCACCATAGTACAGGCACGGCACGCCCGGCGCCGACATCAGGATCAATAGGGCGGTATATACATGACGCGGCTCGTCGAGCTGGGATAGGATGCGTGTGACATCATGGTTGCCTAGGAAGGTCAACAGGGTCAGGTCTTTGAACACCCCCCACTCCGGGTGAAAAGCCCGTTCCATGACGGCCTTCAATTCCCAGAAGTTAGCCGCGTTGAGAGAACTCCACACGGCCTTGTAAAACTGATAGTCCGTGCCCGAATCAAGCAGGTCAGGGGCAACCCAGACGCGGTAATCCCCCCCGATCATCTCACCCAGCAGGAAGCAATCCGGCTTGATCTGCTTGCACACCCGCCTGAACTCCCACCAGAAGTCCGGGCCGATCTCGTAAGCTACGTCCAGCCGCCAGCCGTCCACCCCCACGTCCCCCAGCCACATACGGGCTACCTCGAACAGGTAGTTCCGCACAGCAGGGTTTTTCAGATTCAGGCGGGGCATGCTCTGATGGCCTTCCCATGACTGATAGGCAAAACCGTCATGATAAGAGCTGTCCGCCTGCCAGTCAATGAGATACCAGTCTGCATAGCGGGAACTCTGGCCGTGCCGTCGGATATCCTGAAAGGCGAAGAACTCACGGCTGGTGTGGTTAAATACCCCGTCCAGAATGATCTTGATCCCGCGCTCGTGCAGCTCAGCCACAATCTGCCGGAACAGGGCCATATCGCCCAGACGGCGATCAATGGTGAAGTAGTCTACAGTGTCGTAGCCATGCGACAGGCTCTCGAACAACGGGCCAAAGTAGATGGCTGTCACACCGAGATGAGTGATATGGTCGTACCACCGGCGCAGTTCAGCCAGACGCGGCACGGGTTCAGCCTGCCTGTCATTGTGCTGGGGCGCGCCTAAGAATCCGAGCGGATAGATGTGATAGAAAATGGCACGCCGCACCCAGCCGGGAACCCAATCCATCTGTTCAGGCGTAAACATGAGTTTTGCCCCTTGAGCAATACTCAACCCTCCGCCCCCTCTAGGTCGGGGGCGGAGGGACACGACACGTAACCCTACTGCATTACACCCGCCAAGGCACTACAGGCCGGGCACGTCCCATTTGGTCTGATGATGGCGTAGCCGCCCTGCGGATCATCGCCCCACGCCGTGAAATCCACATTAAAGACGATTGCCATCCGCACCCGACCGCTGTTACGCATGAGCTGGACGGCACGCGCCAGCCACTGAGCTTGCTCAGCGACACTGGTATCGTAGGCCCACCAGAAGCCGCTCGGCAATGCCCCGTACCCTTCCGGCGACAGATAACCAAACTCGGTGAAGCACAGACGGGTGTTAGGGAAGGTATTGGCATACAGGTTGAAGGTCGGCAAGAAGTACCACGAGTAATGGTGATTGCCGCTGTCAGCAGGATGGCCGGTTGTGGCATCCGGTGAAGTAGCGCCCGCGTTGTGATGCACGCCCAAGCAGTCCATGTAACTCGCCGCGCCCGCTGAAGCCATTCCCTGCAAGTAGCGCTGATCGCTCCACGCGTTGACTGTGTTATCGAAGCCGGTAGGGGCCAGCGCCCCGCCGATCACAAGGATATTCGGGTTAACCGATTTGATGGCCTGATAGGCAGGCGCCAGCATATTGTTGACATAGCTCGACGGGCTGATCTGGCCGGCAGGCCACTCACGGTCAAGATTCTGCTCGTTCCATACCTCGATGGCATCCGGCCCCAGCGCCGCCACGCCGCGCAGGAAGTTGATGTACCCCGCAAAGTCAATGGAGGCAGGGTAAAGCTGGCCGGGGATGCTCAACAGCACCCGGAATCCGTTGTTGCGGCCAGCGGCGATCATGCTGGCCACTGCGTTGGGGTCGGCTCCTGGTGACCACTTATACTGGAACTTGACCCATGTCATGCGGGCACTGCGCATCTCGGTTGGATGGGCCAGCGTGAAGGTCTGCCCGCCCAGCTCGAAGTTCCCTCCGCCCGACGGAGGAACAGGCGTAGCCGGCGCGGGCGTCGGGTTAGCCGCAACCGTGCCGGTAACCGGCACCGAGCTTAGATTGCCGCTGACAGTACACAGCCAGCCTGCTACCCAGCCGACTGTGCCGTTGTAGTTGATCTGCAACCAGCCCGAATCGTTGCTTCTTCCCACAACCGGCACGGTGACACCGCCCGGCACACGGCCCAGCAAGGAATACCCCACCCCCGGCCCGCTACGGAAGTTCACCGTCAGGTTAGGGATAGCAGTCACACCAGTAGATGTGCCTCCCGATGGCGTGGGCGCTGGTGATGGCGTCGTTCCGCTGGTGATAGGGGCCAGGCCCAGATCGCCTGTGATGCGGCATAACCAGCCTGCCAGCCAGCCGACCGTTCCGTTATAGTTGACCTGTACCCAACTGCTGGCCGCATTGCGGCCAATGATCGCGAGCGTAGTGTTAGCCGGTACGCGCCTCAACACGGCATAACCCGTCCCCGGCCCGGATCGCAGATTCATGCTCAATGTCGTGGTCGCCTGCGGTGCTCCGCCGGCACTCCCGTCAGTCAGCGGGGCGGAGGCCAAGTCACCATTAGCAACGCACAACCATGCCGCCAGCCAGCCGATTGTGCCGTTATAGTTGACCTGTACCCATGTCACCGCGCCGTTACGCCCCACTACAGGCAGGGTGGTGTTTTTCGGCACACGCGCCAGCACGGCATAGCTCGTCCCCGGCCCAGCCCGCAGATTGACTGTATTGGCGGTAGTAACCGTCAGGCTGGACTGTTGATTCTCATGTGCCAGCGCCGTCGTTAGAGGAAGGCTCAGCGCCACCAGCATAATCACGACGATCACGCGCCAGTACAAAGAAGGTTGTCCTCGCATATCTTTCTCCTATCAGTAAATACTCCTACCCTGCATCCAGCAACCAGCACAGATCAACTTCCATCTGACCGATTGCTCAGACCGATCTCTGACGACAAAAACATTACCTCCATATACATTAACGACGAATTGTCTGGCCGTGTTCCCGATTATATATTGAAAGGGGCAAGGCGGAAAACGCGCCCTTCTTTTTTCCCCTTCAGCCTTTGCTAATCCCTCTCCCCTGATGGTATGATCCTCCCATCTCGAATCGGAGGAAGAGGCAGATGAGCACCCCCCTTGTCGTCAGTGTCTATGGGTCGGCGCGGCCACGACCCGATCACCCTCTCTACCTACAGGCTGAACATCTGGGCCGCCTGCTGGGAGAGGCCGGCTGCACCCTCATGACCGGCGGTTATGGCGGCGTGATGGAGGCCGCCAGCAAAGGCGCTAAACAGGCCGGCGCACACGTGATCGGCGTAACGGTGGGGCTGTTCGAGCGCTCAGGCCGCCGTTCCGGGCCTAACCCCTATGTGGACGAAGTGATCCGCTATGATTCGCTCAGCGAACGCTTGCTCCACGTAGTCACCCGCAGTGATGCCGCCATTGCGCTGGCAGGCGGCATTGGCACATTGAGCGAAGTCGCGCTGACATGGAGTCTGATACAGGTAGGGGAGATCAAACCCAAACCGTTCATCCTGCTGGGCCGGGAATGGGACGAGTTGTTTACGCTCTATCGCGGCGATGGAGCGTTCATCACCGAGGAGGAAATGAAGCTGTGGCGACTAGCCCTCACGCCGGAGGAGGCCGTTACCCAAATTAGGAATTGGTGGCAGAGGGGGCAAGGTGTATAAGGCCGGCTTCACTTCTGCACTGGCACTGACCGGGATCGTGCTGATGCTGACAGCCTGCGGCGGCTCAACCGCCTCCCCGTCGGTGGCGCTGGAGGCGGCCCCGACAGCCACGCCGCCCGCTATCCCTACCCCGACAGCCACGCCGCCCCCCTCACCGACGCCCACTCTCACCCCGACGCCCAGCCCAACGCCGGGGCCGGGGTTAGACGAGTTGCTCCAGACGCCGGTTGCACTGGCGGCATCAGCCGATCTGGCGGGCGCGTCAGCGGCGTATGCCGCCCTAAACCAGCTATACCCTCATCGCGCTGAGCCATTGCTGGGACTGGCCGCTATTGCCCAGCGGCAGGGCGATCAGGAGGCGGCACTAGCCTGCCTGCGGGCCGCCGTTGAGGCTGACCCAGCCAGCACCGAAGCACTGCGTCAGCTCGCCCTCCTGCTGGAGCAGAGACAGCAGTACGAAGAGCTGGTTGCCGTCTATGCCCAGATGACCGAGCTGACCCCCGAAGACCCCAACCTGCGCGTGGCCCAGGCAACTGTTCTGGCACGACTGGGGCAGGCCGACTCCGCAGTGGCCAGTTTACAGGCCGCCCAGGCGCTTGACCCTTACCGCCAGTATGCGTGGCTGAATGTCGCGGCGGCGGCCTCCGGCTCACGCCAGTATGAGGCCGCTGTCGCCATTGCCACCGCCGGCTTGGAGGTCTACCCTCACTCAGTCAGCCTGCTGATCACGCGCGGGCTGGCATACTTCTCGCTGGGACAGATCGAGGCGGCGCTGGCCGACTTTGACTCTGCCCTTGCGCTCGACAACCAGAATGTCACAGCCCACCTGTGGAAGGGGCGGGCGCTGGTTGCGCTGGGCCGCTACGAGGAGGCCGTGCCGATTCTCCAGCGTGCCGGCGAGCTGGGGATGCTGTCTGGGGTGTCGGGCGTCAATGAGGGATATGAGGCAATGGCTGATGCCGCCGATGCAATGGCCCGCTCAGACCCGCAGGCCGCCTTCAGCTACCTAGCCGGGCAGGTGGTACAGTTTGGCAGCCGTGATCCCCTGTTGCTCGGCTATGGACGGGTGCGCTGGCGTCAGGGCAGTCTCTCGCTGGCGCTCAACTACATGGACAGCCTGGTGCAGGCAGGCTACATACCAGCTCTATACTGGCGGGCCGCCATCTATGCCGATCAGGGACAAAACGAGCAGGCTATAGCCGACCTGCAAGCCTACCTCAACGTGCACTTCGCCGGGCCGGAGGCCGAAGCCGCCCGTGCCTTACTGGAGTCTCTGGAGGCTGTCCCCTAGAGCAGAGTGCTTACAAATCACACAGGGGCGGCCTTGCCGGTCGCCCCTGTTGTTCTTTTACCTTCGATTGCGCTCGTTGCCGCGTCTGTCAGAGCCGCCGGGGCGGTTCCCCCCTGATGGACGCCCCCCGCCTCCACCGGATGGACGGCCCCCGCCTGACGGACGACCACTGCCGCCGCGCGGCGAAGCCCCCCGATCATGCGAGCGGGCCTCTTCTACTGACCAGCCCTCCAGCACTGCCTGACGGCTCAGACGGATCTTACCGCTGGGATCAATATCGGTCACCATGACCATGATCTCATCGCCGACACGCACCACATCGCTGACCTTCTGCACATGCATTGAGTCAAGCTGGCTGATATGGACCATGCCATCCACGCCCGGCAGGATTTCCACAAACGCGCCGAAGTCCTCCACGCGCACCACCCTTCCGGTGTAGATACGCCCTACCTCAGCCGTTTCGGTCAGCGCCTCGATGCGGGCACGAGCCTCAGCCGCGCCTTGCGCATCCGGCGAGGCAATGTAGATCGTGCCGTCCTCCTCAATGTCAATACGGGTGCCGGTCTCATCCTGAATACTGCGGATGGTCTCGCCGCCTTTGCCGATCACCGCACCGATCTTCTCCGGCTCAATGGTCATCGTGATGATGCGCGGTGCGTAGCGGCTTAGCTCAGGACGCGGCGCAGGGATGCAGGCCAGCATCACATCGAGAACCTGCAAGCGGGCCTGACGGGCCTGCTCCAGTGCCTGTGACATAATCTCGTAAGACAGCCCCTTGATCTTGATGTCCATCTGCAGGGCCGTGATGCCGGTCTTCGTGCCGGCCACCTTGAAGTCCATGTCGCCTAGATGATCTTCCATCCCCTGAATGTCAGTCAGGATGGCATACCGCTCTCCATCGCTGATCAGGCCCATCGCAATACCCGCCGCCGGCGCTTTAATCGGCACACCCGCATCCATCAGAGCCAGTGTACTGCCGCACACCGACGCCATCGAGGTTGAGCCGTTCGAAGAGAGCACCTCACTGACCACGCGGATAGTATAGGGGAACTCTTCCTTCTCAGGGATCAGAGGGCGCAGGGCCGTCTCAGCCAGCGCGCCATGGCCGATCTCGCGGCGCTTGGGGCCGCGCAGGGGGTAGGTCTCGCCTGTGCTGAAAGGCGGGAAGTTATAGTGATGCATATACCGCTTGATCTCAGACGGGTCCAGCCCGTCCAGTTCCTGCGCATCACGGGGCGTGCCAAGCGTCACAAGGCTGAGAACCTGTGTCTCGCCGCGCTGGAACAGGCCCGATCCATGCGCACGGGGGCTGAGGCCGACCGCCGCCGACAAGGGACGGATGGTAGCATAGTCACGCCCATCAGGGCGGATACCCTCATACAGGATGCGATGGCGGACTTCCTGCTTCAGCACCTCATCAATGACGCTACCTACCTGCCCCAGCTCGATACTGTCGTCCTCCTCACTGTATTGAGCCATGACCTGCATCCGCAGGTCTTCCAGCTCGGCCTTGCGCTCATCGCGGTCATAGTACGTCTCAAGGATGTGGCTGATCCGATCATAAACACGCTGGGAGACCGACTCGCGCAGGGCATCCCCCACTACATTGGAAACGTAGCTCCGCTTGGGCTTGCCGACTGCCTCCCGTATCTCATTCTGAAGCTCAATCAGCGGCCGCATAGCCTGATGCCCAAACCTGAGCGCCTCGACCATCGTCGTCTCGTCCACCTCTTTAGCGGCGCACTCGACCATCAGGATGGCGTCAGCAGTGCCAGCCATGCGCAGATCAAGCGTCGAATCAGCCATCTGCTCATAGGTGGGGTTGATGACAAACTGCCCATTGATCATCCCGACCCGCACCGCTCCGATTGGGCCTTCCCATGGAATATCCGAGACCATCAGAGCACAGCTCGCCGCGTTGACGCACAGAATGTCAGCCTGATGCTCCTGATCGTGCGAGAAGGGTGTCAGGATGATTTGAACCTCGTTGCGCATGTCCTTGGGGAACAGTGGGCGCAGAGGGCGGTCAGTCAGGCGGGCCACCAAAATAGCCGTCTCAGGCGGGCGGCCCTCGCGGCGAAACCAATTTCCAGGGATACGGCCTGCCGCATACAGCCGCTCCTCATAGTCCACGCTGAGCGGAAAGAAGTCCACCCCCTCCCGCGCCATCGGGGACATCGTGGCGGTAGCCAGCACAAGTGTATCACCTTCGCGGATGGTTACCGCTCCGCCAGCCTGAGGGGCCAGCAGACCTGTTTCAAAGATGATCTCGCGCTCGCCAACACGCGTACTAAATCGTTTGGCTCCATTGCCGTTCATGTGAATACAAACCTCCGTGTCAATCTAAACTCTCTGGACCCGGAGGCAGGGACTGGAAACTGGGATCAAGGGGATGCTCAGCTATATCGCTCACCCTCTTGATAACACTTTCCAATTCCTGCCCCTCCGGGCCTTATCTCAATTGTCAAGCAGACAAAGGGCGGTTTCGAACCGCCCTCGCCGACTGCTCTACTCTTATTATCGCCGAACTGCTCAGCGCCGCAAGCCCAGCCGCTGGATCAATTCTTTGTACTCATCCGGCTTGGTGCGGCGCAGGTAGGCCAGCAACCGGCGGCGTTGCCCGACCAGTTTAAGCAGGCCCCGCCGTGAGGACTCATCGTGCCTGTGTACCTTGAGATGCTCGATCAGGTCGTTAATACGCCGTGTCAGCATCGCGATCTGGACCTGCGATGAGCCGGTGTCGCCCTCGTGTACAGCGTACTGGGCGAAGATTTCCCGCTTCTCAGATTTCGTCAAAGCCATGATGTTTAGTTTCTCCCTGTATCTGTCACCTGACAGGCCGGAGACGGCCTGTCGGTCGAATGGTCGAGCGAGAGTATAACGCGTCGGCGCTCTCTGCGCAATGGGACGCTTGGGGAGTAGATAAAACTTAGGTGGCGACAAGACGCTTGTATTTCATGGCCTTCTCCCCAGCAGAAAGATCGCAGACGGCAGGGCAATCACCAGCGCCGCGAGTGCGACCGAGTGAATCGTGTGGAGCAGTGCATGGTCCAGTTTGCCCGCGCTCATCAGCGCGCCGCTCACAAACAGGCCCACGGCGCAAAGCGCCGCCAGCGCCAGCAAGGCGATTGAGAGTACCGGCAGATCAGTGCCCTTGAGTACGCCGACAAGCTGGACGACGGTGACGATGACCGCGGCTAGGGCGATCAGCTTATGAATGTTGAAGAGCAGGCCGTTGTAGGGCCTGCCCGACCGGCTCAGCCAAAAGCCGAATACCAATGTGAGGATGAAAACGATTCCGGCAATAACGAATCTGGATAGAATGTTCAAGTGGACCTCCTTGCGGCATAGCCGCCCAACGACACGCTAGTTGGACACATACAACAGAACGAGCTATAGACGGCAGGCCGCAAGAAGGGTGTTGCATCCGTGCAACCCGCAATCTAGTGAAGGCCATGGATGTACACAGAATCTCCAGCCTCAGGCGTCCGCCTTGTTGGGCTGTCTTTCCGTTTTTAACCCGATTATCTCTTCAACCTTGCTCAAAGACTGCTCAGCCTCATCTCTTTTATCGAAAAAGCCAAACTCGACTTCTTGACCATCTTTGAAAATTAATTTCAGACTATAAGATGGGGGTACTTCAGACCAGTCTGTGTTCATTGAAATGTTGGCCACATCGCTGAACTTATAAGTTTTTTTGCGAAAAGACATCAGCGCAGATTCGTAAGAATAATAAATGGTCCCAGACTCCTTGGTAAATACCAGTGTTTTATTTAAGGCAGAAAGCCCAGCCGCCATCAGTAAGCCGCCTAACAAAACTGCGCCGACGGACATGCAAATAGAAATCATCAAAAAGATGCTAAACCCATCCCAATTAGGACGAATCAGCATCTCATAAGACACAAAAAACATTAGAAACAAACCAACGATAACCAGAAAAATTCTTAACCCATTCGGGATTTTTTCAACAAAAGTGATTTCGCCATCTTTTTCCTGAACTTTGGGCATGACTTTCCCCCATAACAAATCATCTCCCAAAGCATAATTGCTCAAGGCTGAGCGCACTCACTCGCCAAAGAGTGCCCCGACAGAGATTCCCTGATGTGACCGATAGATCACCTCGCCGATCAGGTCGGCCACAGAGAGAACGGTCATATTAGGCAGTCTATCCTCAGGCCTGAGGGGAATGGTATTGGTGAACACGATCTCCCGTATCCGGTGCTGAATCTCAGCTAGACGCTCAAGCGCCGGCGGCGAGAAGACGGGATGGGTAAACGCAATTGTGATCTCTTTGGCCCCGGCACTATCCAGCATATTTACAGCCTCACACACAGAGGCGGCGGTATCCACCTCGTCATCTACCAGCAAGATGTTACGTCCTTCTACACTGCCCACCAGCGAGAGCGCTTCGACCCGTGTGCCAACGCGCTTCTTTTCCACAAAGGCCAGCGGAACACCCAGCGCCCGCCCCCAGTTACGTCCGCCTTTCGCAAAACCGAGATCGGTGGTCACCACCGTCAGGTCTTCGAGTTGTTGGCTTTGAATGTAATCTCTGAGGATGTAGAAGGCGGTCAGCACGTCACCGGGTATCTTAAAGAAGCCTTGTATCTGGCTGGCATGAAGGTCAATGGTGATGTAACGGTCAGCACCTGCCACCTGAATCATATCAGCCAACAGGCGGGCCGTGATGGCTGTGCGGGGCAGGTCCTTACGATCACTGCGCGAGTAGGCCATGTAAGGGACCACCGCTGTCACCCGCCCCGGCGAGTCGCGCCGCACTGCGTCCAGCAGGATGAGCAGTTCCATGATGTTGTCATTGCACGGGCGGCTGGTAGTCTGGATGATATACACATCCTGTCCGCGGATACTCTCACTCAGTTGCACGTAGGTGTTGTCATTTGGAAATTTGAAGATTTCGCGCTCGGCCAGCGTCACATCACAGCCGCAGCGTTTGCTCAAATAATCAGCAATTTCCTGTGCCAAGCCTGGGTGCGATGTCCCCGAGATCAGTTTGATCTCACCGTACATGCCAACACTTGGCGGCAACATCATAAACTATGTCCTCCACTCTCATAAGCTGTCAAGAAGCCGCTCCACAGCGGTTTGAGGCATGATCTCCCGGCGAACCACCCGCTCGACCAGCTCAGACAGACGTGCCGCATCTATCTTTTCCAGCAGGCGCGCCAGCAGGGTGTCACGCAACAGACTCTCCAGCTCTGCCGCCGCACTGATACGCTCACGCCGTTCAAGCTCGCCGCTAGAGCGCAGATAGGCATAATGCGCCTCCATTGCTGAGACCAGCTCTGGCACGCCCTCACCAGTCAGCGCGCTCGTAGCACAAATTGGCACTTCCCAGCCGCCCGCTTCAGGCCGCTCAGGCAGAACCGCTTCGAACAGCCCGCCGTGATGCAGTTCAGGGCGGTCACTGTGCACCTGCCTGTTCAGCCCCAGCACAGCCCGCAACATGGCAAGGGTACTTTCAGCACGCGGATCGTCCGATTTATTGACGACCAGCACGTCTGCTGTCTCCAGGAGGCCTGCCTTGATAGCCTGCACCTCATCGCCTAAACCGGGCGCTTCCACGACCAGGATGGTCTGTGCGTGACGGGCTATATCCATCTCCAACTGGCCGACCCCGACCGTCTCAACCAGCACTACATCAAAACCTGCCGCATCGAGCACTCTCATGACACGGGCAGTAGCACGCGCCAGCCCCCCCATGTTGCCCCGGCTTGCCATACTGCGGATGAATACACCGGGGTCGCCGCTCAGGTCGCGCATACGGACTCGGTCGCCCAGAAGCGCTCCGCCAGAGAACGGGCTGGAAGGATCAACCGCCACGATCCCGACCGTCTTTCCCCGTTGACGCAGTTCGCGTGTGATCTGGCTAACCAGCGTGCTCTTGCCCGTCCCCGGCGCACCGGTGATCCCTACCCGATGCGCCCGTCCGGTTCGGGAAAATAACGCCGCGAGCGCGTCGCCAGCACTCGCAGCGTCATCCTCAATCTGACTGATCAACCTGGCCAGCGCCCGGCGATCGCCGCCGAGCAGATTCTCCACCAGCGTCATGACTGCTCTCCCGTCACAGCCAGTCCGCGGATTGTCTTCACAATCTCAGCCATGCTGACGCCCGGCCCAAACACCGCACTGATCCCTGCCTCTTTCAGGCGCGGGACATCCTCAGGAGGGATAATACCGCCTAGCACGACCGGTACATTCCCCATACCGCTATCCCGCAACAGCTCCAGAACGCGCGGGGCAAGGGCCATATGCGCCCCAGACAGGATGCTCAGCCCTACTACGTCCACATCCTCCTGCAGGGCGGCCTCTGCGATCATCTCCGGCGTCTGACGCAGGCCGGTGTAGATCACCTCCATACCAGCGTCGCGCAGTGCCCGTGCAATCACTTTTGCGCCCCGATCATGCCCGTCCAAACCGGGCTTGGCGATCAAGACGCGGATTTTACGTTCGGTCATTTTCCTTACCCTGCGGACATTATACCGCGTCCGGCTCAGCGGGGAAATCTGCCGTTCAGCCTCTCCCTGACGCGGTCGGCAGGGTACGGAGCGGCTGGCCGCGCAAGGCGGCCCGCATTGCCTCGCGGTCATCCCACGGATATTCAACCGTCCCAAAACACATACTTTGCTCATGGCCCTTGCCAAACGCGATCACCACATCGCCCGGACGGGCCATCTGGGTGGCAAAATAGATCGCCTCCCCCCGATCAGGCACGCGCCAGAATGTCTCCCCCTCAATGCCGCCCATTGCTCGGCACGCCTCTGCGCTGGCGGCCATGATCTCATCCAGTGACTCGGTACGCGGGTCCTCAGCAGTGATCACCGTCAGGTCGGCCAGCCGGGCTGAGACTTCCCCCATCAGAGCGCGTTTCTGGGGATCGCGCAGACCGGCACTGCCCCATACCGCAATGATCCGGCCAGTAGGCGGGATCATCAGGCGGGCGGCACGGAGAGCCTGTTCCAGCGCATTGGGGGTGTGGGCAAAGTCCACCACCGCCAGAAACGGCTGTCCCTCGTGAATGCGCTCCATACGCCCCGGCACGCCGCGTACCGCTTCAACCCCTAACCGGATTGCCTCCGGCTCAACCCCTAATCCTATGGCCGCTGAGACGGCGGCTAGGATGTTGCTGACATTGTACTGCCCGATCAGCGCACTGCTCAGTGCCAGAGTCATACCGTCAGGCCCGCTGATGGTCAAGCGGGTCGAATCAGGGCCGTACTCCACCTGCAGAGCGGAGACTGCCGCCCCCTTAGCAGGGTCAATAGCATAGGTGATATACCGGTCAGCAGGGATGGCCAGCAGGTAATCTGCGCTGGGATCATCATCCAGATTGATCACAGCGGTCTTGGGCAGACCAGCCGCCAGGCCGGTTGTCTTACGCATGCCGTGCATCAGGTCACGGAAGAGCATGGCCTTCGCGTCGCGATAGGCCTCCCAAGTGCCATGAAAGTCGAGATGCTCATGCTGAATGTTGGTGATGACAGCCACGTCAAAGTCGCAGGCCGCCACACGATGCTGTGCCCAGCCATGCGAAGTAGTCTCCAGAATACAGTGGGTCAGGCCGGAGCGTACCATACGGGCCAGGTACTCCTGCACCTGCGGGGCGGCAGGGGTGGTCACATGCAGACCCGTATCCACCTCCTGATCGCCCAGCACGGCATTGATGGTGCTGATCATCCCGACGGGAACACCGGCTGTCTGCAGGATGCTGAACAGCAGATTAGTGGTGGTGGTTTTCCCATCTGTGCCGGTCACGCCGATCATGACAAGCCGGCGGGCCGGAAATCCAAAGAAAGCCGCGCTCAAGTAGGCTAGTGCCAGCCCTCCATCTGCCACCTGTACATAAGGGACGGAACAGGAGACCTGATCAGGAGGATATTCCCCCACTACAGCGGCGGCGCCGCGCTCCACCGCCGCAGGGATGTAGATATGTCCGTCAGTAGATTTGCCCATGCGGGCTACAAACAGCCCGCCTGGCTGGATCGCCCGGCTGTCTTCACAGATGGGGGCAGTGATGGCCGGGTCAGAGGTGACTGCGCTGTCATCTACGATATTGGGTACGGCTTTGAGCAAATCAGAGAGATTCATAGTCCCCGTATGTTCCAGTGATCTTCCTTGGATTTAAGAGAAAAAGACGTCCCGCTCCTCCCCTTCCTCCACATGGGCGGCAGGCAGCCACACCGTGAAGGTGGTTCCCTTACCGGCGATGCCCTCGCTGGCCGCTTCTATCGTACCGCGGAAGCGCTCAACGATCTCCTTGGCAATAGACAGCCCCAGACCAGTGCCGGCTTTGCCGGATACAAGCCCTACGCCCCCCCGGTAGAACCGCTCAAAGACACGGGTGATCTCATGAGGAGGAATGCCGGGGCCGGTATCAGAGACGCTCAGCCCCACCCGCTTAGGATGTTCGCCGCCCTCACTCAGCACACGGACCGTCACCCGCCCGCCGGCAGGGGTGTAGTTGAGCGCATTGGTCAACAGGATGCCGATCAGCTCATCGAGCATCAGCCGATCCACACGGGCATAAGCAGGGGCTTGATCCGCCTCGAAAGACAGGGACAACCCGGCCTGTTCAGCTAACATCTGCCGGTCGGCGACAAATGAAGCGAGCGCCTGATTCAAATCAACCAACACCAAGTCAGGCTGGATAGTCCCCTGATCAAGGCGGGAGACCTTCAGAATGCTCTCAACCAGACTTTCCAGACGCCCCGCTTCATTTTCCAGCGTTTGCAGGTACTCTTCCCTTCTGTCCGGGCGAACAGCCAGCAGATGCAGGTACAGCTTGATATTGGCCACTGGTGTCCGCAGTTCGTGGGAGACATTGGAAACAAACTCATCCTTGACACGGCTAAGGGCTTTCAGATGTTCGTTGGCCTCATTCAACTCGGCAGTGCGCTCGGCAACCTTATCGGCCAGTTCAGCGGCATAGCGCTGAGACTCCTCATACAGACGGGCATTCTCAATAGCAATGGCGGCCAGCCGTGCCAAGCCAACCAGCAGGCGCAGGTCCTCCGGATTGAAGGGCTGTTTTCTGAGACGGGTGATCAGCATCGCCCCGATAGTGCGCTCACGGATAATGAGCGGGGCAACCATGACATGCTCATCTTCATCCACTGGTGTACCGGGGACATGAACCACCCGCGGGTCATGCGAGGCATTGTTGACCAGCAGAGGCTCTCTTTGTGCCACACTGTGTCCGGTGATTCCTTCTCCCACCCGCAGACGGTGGTCCATCATCTGCTCGACGTACTCCCCATAGGCCACCACAGGCCGCAAGGTGATTCCATCCTCCTCAAGACGGAAGATCGTTGCCTCATCTGCCTTCAGAAGCATCAGGGCACGCTGTGCGATCAGCGAGAGCAGAGTCTGGAGGTCAAGCACGCTTAGCAGATCGCCGCTGGTATCCAGAAGGCTTTCCAGCGCAAGCTGGCGCTGATAGAGCACGTCCCTGAGGGAGGCCGCCTCCAGAATGGCGCTGGACATGAAATAGGTCATCAGCAGGACAATGGCCAGGTAGCCGTATTCAATCAGATAGACAAAACGATACAGGCCGCTGCTGACGGCTGTATCATTCAACGCCGCCAGGATGAAAGGAGTCAGCGCTATCAGAAGGTTTAAAGACTCCCGGTCGCGCTTTTTCAGCCAGAAACGCGCCGCCCCCCAGAGGACATAGGCGGCGGCCAGCAGGCCTCCGACACTGTGGATGTTGGTGAGCAGGCCGGGCACAGCCTCATAATAGGTCACATGCAGGCCAAAGGGAAGGGCAACCTCTTTAATAGAAGGCGGTGTCAGCGTCCATGTCAAATCGCCGGGGAAAATAATCTGGGCCAGCCCTGCCAGCACAAAGAAACCGGTGAAGGTATACAGAACAGGCTTCTTAACCCACGAGGTATAGAGGGAGATGAACCATAGAAAGGCAATCGTGATCAGGGCGAGAGCAACTATCTGTCCCCTCTGCCACTGAACGCCTGCTTCAGGCGTGGTGACGTTGTACAAGCCGGCGCAAAAGACGCAGTAGAGGCTGACCAACAGGCTCACGACGCCCAACAACAGTCCCCCGCTTCGCCTGATCCGGAAGGTATAGGTCAGAAGCTGGTAAAACCCAACGTAGAAGGTGATACCAGCTATGACAATAGGAGGAATGGACTGGGCGCTCACCTGAGACCTCGACAGGCCGGCATAGATGCTACTTTCTCAGTATAGACTACCTTTGCGAGGGGAACAAAAAGACCCCTCGGCTGTCAGCCCAAGGGGCATCACGGGATACGGCTCGCCCCGCCTGACACAAAGCAACAGACAGAGCACCCCTTCCGTTAGCGGGCCGTCTTGTAAGGAGGATAGACCGCTGGCTACGAAAGTGAAACGCGGAGCGCTTCCAACTGGCGGCGGAAACTGCCGTCTACTTCCTGTGCACCGGCCCGGACGATCACACCGCCAAGGATAGCGGGATTAGTCTCAAACTGCACCTGCTCTGCACCCAGCTCCTTCTTGAAGCGCTTCTGCTCCTCAGCCGTGAGCGGAACAGCCGTGACAACAACCAGCCCGTCACCTAGATTCTTCGCTTCCGGCGGCAGGCGGGTAAAGAAATCCTGCACCAGCTCATGCTGGCGCTTATCGTCCAGATTAGCACCGATCAGATGGCTGGCCGCGGCAATACTGAGCGAGACAATCTGATCGCGCATCCCCGCCAACAGGGCCTCCCGTTCAGCGGCGGCCTCCTCTTTAGCCTGCTCAATGATACGGTTAGCCTCTTCATTGGCTGTGGCTTTGATCTGGCTGGCGGCTTCCTCAGCGCGCTGGCGTGCCTCAGCAACAATGCGTTGTGCCTCAACGCGGGCCTGATCCAGCAGAGCCTGCTTGTCAGCCTCAGCGCTGGCAAGAGCCTCCTCCGCCCGGCGGGCGTTATTGATCCCCTCGGCAATGCGTTCGCGGCGCTGTCTGAGCATCTTGGTAATAGGCCTGTAAGCCACCACGCTCAACAGCACGACCATCAGCAACAGATTAACAACGTTGGCGATCAGAAGGCCAGCGTTGATCCCCAGCTTACCTAGTGCGTCCAATGGTCACTACTCCTTGCCGCCCGATTACCCAACACCCACAAAGACAAGCACCAGCGCTACTACCAGCGCATAGATCGCCACTGCTTCGTTCAGGGCAATCGCCAGAATCATGTTGGTCTGAACAAGGGGAGCCGCTTCCGGGTTGCGGCCAATAGACTGCATCGCGCCCATGGCCAGCAGGCCGATACCGATGCCGGGTCCCAGCGTCCCAAGCCCAATCGCAATGGCCGCGCCTAGAAGCTGTGCTACCTGTTTCAATGCCTCGCCTGTAATCTCCATTATTCCTCCTCGCCTTTGATGTCAAGAAGTAGGTATTCGATTTTTGAGTGGTTGTGCCGGCACTTCTTAGTGATGCTCCCCTGCATGATCGCCATGACCGGCCATCGCCACAGAAGAAAAGACCAGCGTCAACATGGCAAACACAAACGCCTGCAACGCACCGATCAAGACTTCCAACAGATAGAAGATCAACGGTGCACCCACAGGGATCAGGAACGAAATCACCATCAGCAACACGGCGCCGGCAAAGATATTGCCAAAAAGACGCAAGCTGAGTGAGACAACCTTGATCGACTCGGAGATAGCCTCCAAGACACTGACGGCCAGCTCAATCACGCCGACAAAACCCTTGGACAGGGCAGGCAGGTTGAAGAAGCGGAAGAAATAAGACGGCCCTAACTTCATCACGCCAAACACTTGCACACTGACCATCGCTACCAACGCCAGCCCCAGCGTCATGTTCAGATCGGTGGCGGCAGTGCGCAGGAAAGGCGTCACCACTACACGGATGCCGCTCTCATCAACCGCTTGCTCACCCTCGCCGGCGCCATGAGCAGTATCTCCCTCCGCGCCATGTTCGGGGCAAACCGCTGAAGTCTGGCCGCTGGGGAAGATACGGTTATCTTCCTCAAAACCCAGCCGATAGATGCCGGTATGGCCAATTTCGACCGGGATGTACCCTACCACGCCCTTGCTTGGCTCGGCGCAGTGCATGATCCCGACGCTGTCCACCAGCGGGATAAAGTGCAGCCAATTGGCCGTCAGCACTACCAGAAAGATCGTCACGGCAATAGGGAAGACCTTTGGCCCCCACTCAGCCCCCACAACCTGATTGGCCAAATTGTAGATGAACTCGATCAGGGCTTCGAAGGTGTTATGCCAGCCCTTCGGGACCATCAGGTCATCACCTTCAGCATCCACCGCTTTGGGGTTAGCCTCATACAGCTTCAGACGACGGCGGGCGGCACTGCCCGCGATCAGTGCCAGGATCAGCACCACCAGATCGGCGATCAGAAGTGACAGCAGGGTATTGGTCAGGTAGAACCCGGGAACGCCCAGTATTGGCCGCTCGGTCAACGCCTCAGGCGGAAGCTGAACATGCGGGAACGCCACTGGTATCCCGCTCCCGCTCAGCAAAAGCACCGGCCCGATGCAGGCGGCTACCGCCAAGCCCAGCACTACAAGAAAAATGAGAAGGTTTCGAAGGTTCTTCAATCATCCTCCTCCCTGTCAGTGTTGCGGGGAAGGCGGCCTGCCTTCTCCTCGACGCTGTTGATACTGACGTTGGGCGGCCCGCGCCGACTGGAGGGCTGAGCTGACCATGATCACCAGCCCCAGCACCACAGCAAGCAACAACAACGCCAGCAGAATCCATGGCTGTGTGCCCAGCCAGCGATCCAACGCACGGCCTGCAAAGATGGCCGCCATGATCAGGATCGGGATCGTGCAGCCCAGCCCCCCCAGATTGGCACCCATCACTGCCAGCCCAGCCAGAGGCAGGCGCCGGTTGTCGTCATCCATCTGTTGTTCAGCTTCATCCGGAAAGCCCGATCCAATCGAGCCTTGCGTATAATATCACAAAACCTAATTGTGGTCAAAAATTGTCCGAAAATTCGCTTTTAACTGCGCACGTCAGAGCCGGTCATGGGATCGCCGCCACAAGGCTCTGAGCCGCATCAAGCGCCCAGCTCCACCATGGCGCGGCCAACGTCCCCATGGCCAGAATACCGACACCGGTAATCAGTAACACAAACCCGTAAGCCGGTGAGACAGCCAGAGGACGAGTGTCTTCCGTCGTATCCACAAACATTACCTTGATCACCGTCAGGTAGTAGTAAAGCGCCACAATCGCGTTTAAAACACCCAGCACTGCCAGCCACACATAGCCCGCCTCCACTGCCGCCGCAAATAAGAAGAACTTGCCAAAGAAGCCCGCCAGCGGAGGCACGCCGCCCAGGCTCAGGAGCGATAACACCATCATCAACGCCAGAGGCATAGACCGACGTGACAGGCCGGCAAAGTCCGCGATCTGGTCACTGCCGGTTGTGTTGCTGACAATGATAATCACGGCAAAGGCCATTATGTTGGTCAGCACATACATAAACATATAGAATGCTACTGCCGCCGCGCCAAGGCTGGTCTGGGTAAGAGCTACCACCCCGATCAGCGTATAACCCGCCTGCGCAATAGACGAATACGCCAGCATCCGCTTGATATTTCTTTGCACCAGCGCCAGGATGTTGCCCAGAGTCATGGTCACCGCCGCGATGGCGGCTACCAGCCCCGCCCAGTAGGGAATCACCTCTACCGGCCAAATAGCGCTGAAGACGCGCATCAACAGGGCAAAGCTGGCCGCCTTGCTGGCCGTCGAAACAAAAGCGGTAACAGGTGTCGGGGCGCCCTCATACACGTCGGGCGTCCAGAAGTGGAACGGCACAGCCGCCACTTTAAAGCCAAACCCGGCCAGCACCAGCAACAGGGCGATCACCAGCCCAAACGCTCCTTCCACCCCGCTGTTCAACAGCTCTCCGAGGGGGGCGGACAGGGCATAGATATTGGTTGTGCGGGCAAAGCCGTACAGCAGGCTGAGGCCGTACAGCAACAGACCTGACATGAACGCGCCAAACAGATAATATTTGAGGCCTGCCTCGGCACTGCGGGGTGTGTCACGCAGGAAGCCGGCCAGCACATACAGGCTGATCGAGGCTGTTTCCAGCGCCACGAAGACCATGATCAGGTCGGCGGCGGCGCCCATCAGGCTCATGCCGATTACAGCAACCACCACAATCGCATAAAACTCACCCTGACGCCCCAGCTTAGGAACGTCCAGCGCGATCAGGCAGGTCAATGCACCGCCGATCAACACGATGGTGCGGAAGATAAGCGCCAGCATGTCATAACGTATCATCCCCCCCAGCATCACACCCTCAAAGCCGGGGGTGGAGACGAAAGACAGCCCCACGAACAGGTTGACCAGCAGGATGAGGATCATCCCCACGCCGGCCACCAGCCCGACCGTGCGGCGGCGGGCCGGCTTCAGGAACAAGTCAACGCTCAGGACGATCAGCAAAAGAGCCAGCAGGCCGATCTCCGGCAGGATAGGAATAACCACCTGAAGCGGTGGGACGGTTTCAGTAAACACCTACGCACCTCCAAGCAGGCGGGCGATGGGTTCCATCCCGGCGGCTACCATGGTCTGTATGATGGAAGGGAAGACGCCCACCACAATCAGCCAGAAGACAAGGATCGCCAGTGCGATCTTGTCCAGCACGGTGACATCTCCGACCGAGCCATGCCACTTAGCTTCGTCAAACGGGCCAAAGAAGACACGCTGTACGACGCGCAACACGTAAGCCGCCGTTACCACAATCCCCAGCGCGGCTATGATGGCGATCACCGCATAATAGAAGGCAGGCTGGCCGTTTGGCAGGGTGAGTTCCTGAGCGGCCCGCCACATACCGGTAAAGATGGGGAACTCTGCCACAAAGCCCGACAGCCCCGGCATGCCCATACTGACCAGACCGCCAATGATAAAGGCCAGCGCCACCGTCGGCATTTTCTGCCAGAAGCCTCCCAGCGATGGGATGTCACGGGTGTGGGCGCGGTCATAGACCATGCCGACGCACGAGAAGAAGAGAGCCGTCATCACCCCATGACTGAACATCTGGATACCTGCGCCGGTCATGCCGGTCAGGTTCATGGTAGCCCAGCCCATGCTGACCAGCCCCATATGTGAAACGGATGAAAAGCCAATCACATATTTGAAGTCGCGTTGCACCATGGCGATCAGCGAGCCGTACACCACGTTGACCAGCGTCAGAAAGACCAGCCAAGGCAGATGCGTTCTGGCCCCCTCCGGCAGGAGGAACACCGCCACCCGCAGGGCTGAGTATGCCCCCAGTTTCATCAGCACGCCTGCATGGATCATCGAGACAGCAGTCGGGGCCGCCACGTGGCCGTCCGGACTCCAGTTATGGAAGGGGAAGACACCAGCCAGCACCCCAAACCCAATGAAGATGAAAGGAAACCACACCTTGGCGAAGCTGACCATCTCTCCGCCGAGGATGTCGGGCAGGCGCAGGTAGGGCTGATCAAACACGCCGGCATCGCGGGCACGCATCAGGTCGAGGAGGTCAAAGCTGGCTGTCAGGCCGGCCCCCTTGACCAGAAAGTACATAGCAATCACACCGACCAGCGCTACCACTGACCCAACCAGAATGTACAGCGTGAGCTTCATAGCGGCATATTCACGGGTGACCTTCCAGCCCCATGTGGCGATCAGCAGGTACATCGGGAAGATCGCCAGCTCGTAGAAGAAGAACAACTGGAACAGGTCAAGCGAAACAAACACGCCGTACACGCCCGCTGTCAGGAGCAGGAAGAAGGCGAAGAACTCGCGGGGCCGCTCATCAATGCCCCATGAGATCAGCACACCACAGAAGGAGGCGAGACCAGTCAATAGAACCATCGGTGCGCTGACACCGTCCACGCCAAGATGGTAGCTGATGCCAATCTGCGGGACCCATGCCCACGGGCCATCCTCAAAGAAGAATGGGCCGCTCTGACCAGCGGCATAAGCCTGATTGACAGCGAAGTAAAGGTACAAGCCCAGTGCTAGGCTGATGAAAGTGGCTACAGCCGCGATCACACGGATCGCAGTCCGCAATGAGGCGATGCGGGCCTTGTCACGGACAGAGTCCATCTTGCCTTCGTCAGGCATCAGCAATAGGATCACCGCCGCTACAATGGGGGTAAAGGTGATAATCGTTAGGAAAGGAAAACCCATGTTCTATCCTCTATGCTCTGTTGCGTTTCCGCGAGCGTTTGCATTCCCCTCTTGCTTATGCGCCGGCAGACACACAGGGCACTTATTACAGCCCCCCGCCCTACCCCAAACAAGAGGAAGCGGGGGGAAGACCCATCAGGCGTTCTACGACAACAGGCGTGTCACCGTATCGTTGATCACACCCACAATCCACGAAGGGAACACCCCGATCACCAGCATCAGCACCAACAGCGGGGCCATCGCGATCACTTCGCGGACGCTGATCTCCAGCGGCCTGCCATGTGCCATCTCCACCGCATCTTGATTCAGCGGGCCATGTAACACGTGGCGAATCCCTTTGAGGATATACGCGCCTGTGAACAACAACCCCAACATGCTGACAGCGGTCATCAGCGTAAACCACGGCGAGACAGCCCACACTCCCCGCACCACCATAAACTCACTGACAAAGCCGTTCAGGCCCGGCAGGCCCAACGACGCCATAGACGAGAAGATCATGATTCCGCCATACACCGGCGCGACCAGCCATAGCCCCCCCATCTGGGTCAGGTCGCGGGTGTGGAGGCGGTCGTACATCATGCCGACCAGCGCAAACATGGCCGCCGCGCTGAGGCCGTGATTGAACATTTGCAGGACTGCACCATTGACTGCAATGATAGCATTCAGGCGGTTAGCTACATCAGAACTTCCGGCACCAACCCAGCCCGCCGCCGCAATCGCCAGCACCACAAAGCCCATGTGGTTGACCGATGAATACGCCACCAGCCGCTTAAAGTCGGTCTGGGCAAAGGAGGCAAACGCGCCTAGCACAATCGCCAAAACGGCCAGCACCGCCAGCACCGGCGCAAAAGCATGAGCCTGCTCCGGGAAGAACGGCAGTACCAGCCGCAGGAAGCCATACGCGCCCAGCTTGAGCAGTACCCCGGCAAGGATCATCGAGCCGGCAGTAGGGGCCTCTGTGTGGGCATCAGGCAGCCACGTGTGGAACGGCCACACCGGTACTTTGATGGCAAAGGCAATCGTGAACAGCCAGAAGGCCGCATTCTTGATGACGTTGACAGCTACCCCCATCAGTGTACCGCCCGCCACATTGGAGAAGGGCGGAGTAGCCGTCAGGGCAGGGATGTCAAAGGTCCCCATTGTCCAGCCGATGAGCTGAATGCTGAGCAACAGTCCCAGCGACCCCGCCATGGTGTAGATGAAGAACTTGAAGCTGGCATACTGGCGGTTGGCGCTCCCCCAGATGTTGATCAGGAAGTACATCGGGACAAGGCCAAACTCCCAGAAGACGAAGAACAGCAGGAGATCAAGCGAAACAAACACACCCAGCATCCCCATCTCCAGCAACATGAAGAGCGACATATACAGGTGAACCCGCTCTTCGATGCTCCACGAGATGATGACCGCCAGTGGGGTGAGCAGAGTGGTCAGCAGGACCATTGTCAGGCTGATGCCGTCCACGCCCAGATGGTACGAGCTGTTCAGCAATGGAAACCAAAGCACCTTCTGCTCAAAGCAGGCCCTGACAGTGATGTCAGTGCAGGGGTCGGCCTGAAACCAGACCCACATCAAGATGGACAAAGCCAGCGGGATCAGGCTGGCGATCAATGCTGTCCATCGTGCCAGATTCTTGCTCCCGCGCGGAAGGATCAGGATCAACGCTGATGCGGCCAGCGGGATGAAGGTCACCAGCGTCAGCACATTAGTTCGTAAGAATTGCTCAAGGGTCATTGAGGTTTTCCTCTTGTACCACCGTTGACAGGCAGGGACTTGCCCTCTACCTCAGGAACAGTGCCCAAGCAAACACGCCCGCCAGCATCAACACGCCGAGGGCAACTACCGCCAGATACTGCTGAACACGGCCCGACTGAACATACTTGAACGAGTCACCCAGATTGCCGATCCCTTCCGCCACGCCGTCGCCCGCGCCGTTGACAATGTAGGTGTCAAAGTCCTTGTTGCGGAAGGCCAGCCATTCGAAGGTACGGGCTACAAAGTGCAGGAAGCCGTCTATCACCCCTCTATCAAGCAGGAGATAGACGATCTTCTCGGCAAACCAGCGTGCTGGTCGGACGAAGATCAGGTCATACAGCTCGTCGAAGTAATACTTGTTTTCCAACAGGGTATAGATTGGGCCAAGCAGTCTCGCCAGCGGATCAGACTGCCCCGCCTTGAGCGGCTTGACGATATACACCAGCCATCCAACCAGAAGACCGCTCAGCGCAATGCCGACCGACAGCAAGACCGGCGTCCAGTCAAAAGGCAGTTTCTCCGGCTCGACCAGCAGAGTCGAGCCGACGAAGCGGTGGAAGAAGTTGCCGCCCAGCAGATGCCCCAGTACCGGAAACTCTTCATGAACCCCGACATATCCGGCGAAGATGGCAAACACCGCCAGAACAACCAGCGGCAGGTTCATACGCCAGTCGCGCTGGGTCGCCTCTTCGGCGGCAGGGGTACGCGGCTGGCCGGCAAAGGTCAGGCCGATTTGCCGCATCGTATAGAAAGCCGTCAGGAAGGCCGCCGCCGCCAGCACCCAGAACACAATCGGTTGGTGCGCCCAAGCGTCAGCCAGTATCTCATCTTTTGACCAGAAGCCCGCCGTCACCAGCGGGAAGCCGGACAGCGCCAGCCCGCCGATCAGGAATGTCCATGCGGTGACAGGAATCTTCTTCCACAACCCGCCCATGTTGAACATATCCTGTGCATCGAAATCCACAGGGAAGTGATGCCCGTGATGGTGGGCATGTTCCTCGCCATGCTCAACGGCATGGATCACCGAGCCGCTCCCCATGAACAACAGCGCCTTGAAAATAGCGTGGGTCATCAGGTGGAAGGCCGCCGCCACATACGCCCCAATACCGACTGCCGCCACCATATAGCCTAACTGGCTGATGGTCGAGTAGGCCAGCACCTTCTTAATGTCGCGCTGGGCGGTGGCAATCGTGGCCGCAAACAAGGCGGTAAACGCCCCGATCACCGTCATGGCCTGCATGGGGAGCGTCAGGTGATGTCCATCCCAGCCGACCGTCATGAGCGGGAACATGCGGATAATCAAGTACACACCGGCAGAGACCATCGTGGCGGCATGGATCATCGCGCTGACGGGGGTCGGGCCTTCCATCGCATCCGGCAACCATGTGTGGAGCGGGAACTGAGCGCTCTTACCAATCGTGCCAATGAAGAGCAAGACCCCGATTGCCTCTGCCACGCTCATCGGGTAGAGCGCCGGAATATTGGGGAAGGCCGGTGTGTTCAGGGCATTCAGCACTTCTGGATTATACAGGATGTCCCGGAAGCTCAGCGTGCCGGTGAAGCTGTACAACCACGCGATGCCCAGTAGCATGAACACATCACCCACGCGGGTGGTCATAAAGGCCTTGATGCTCGCCCCGACCGGTGTAATACGCTTGGGCTGGTTCGGATAGATGCGGTTGTGCCAGAAGCCGATCAACAGGTAAGAACACAGCCCCATGATCTCCCAGCCAATGAACAGCATCAGCAGGTTGTCAGCCACGCTGAGCAGAAGCATCGCGCCGGCAAACAGACCAATGAAAGCCATGAAGCGGGCCTTCCAGCGCGTGGCATCGAAGCGGGTGACTTTGCGTCCGGCGCTGTCTATCGCTACTTCACCATGTTCGTCCGACCCGTGCGATTCTGTGCCGTGCGCCTCGCCTTTGACTTCCGTCCAATATGAGCCGGAGGCCATGTATCCGGTGCTGTAGATAAAGATCATGGAGGCTGTCAGCGGCACAAAGAACAGCATCACCGCGCCAAGCGGGTCAACCAGCGTCCCCATCCTGAAGCCGGAAGCCTCACCCAGCGGTAACCACAGGAACGAAGCCTGTATCGGCTCCTCGCCAAGATGAGGCATCAGCAGAGCGGCGATCAAGACCAGAACAGCTATCACCCACGTCAGCAGGATAGCGCCGACCGCCACAAGGTCGCTCGCAAGTTTGTTGCCGCGTGTAAAGAGCAGGATGATAAAAAACGCCGCAATTGGCGGGATCGGGATCAGCCAGACCAGCAGTTGGAGCATCTGGGGACTCATGTTCATAAACAGCATATTGCTTCCCTTCAACCAGAGGGATGGTCGTCTGCTACCATTTCAGCATGTTGACATCTTCGGCGATGACCGTCTGACGATTGCGGTAGATCGAGATGATCAGCGCCAGCCCGACCGCCGCTTCCGCCGCCGCCACCGCAAACACGAACACGGCAAACACCTGCCCGTTGAGCGCCTCCGGAGCCAGATAGCGCCAGAAGGCCACTAGGTTGATGTTAACCGCATTCAGCATCAGCTCGATACTCATGAGAATTGCCACAGCGTTGCGGCGAGCCAGCACGCCGTACAGCCCAAGAACAAATAAACCAGCGGCCACAAGAAGATACCAATGTAGAGGGATCATGCGCCTTCTCCCGTCCTGAAATCACCCGCGCTAGTCACGGGCCACGACAATTGCACCGATCAGCGCCGCCAGCAGTAACACCGAGGCCACCTCAAAAGGCAACATATAGCCCTGATGGCTGGCAAAGGCCGCGCCCATGCGGGCAATCGTGTCTGGCGGCACGTCGGCGACCGGCATCTGCCCGCTGAACTGGCTCAGGATGACAAAGCCCAGTGTCACCAGTGTCAGCGCCGCCGCGATCGCCGCTACCGGCCACTGGCGGTTGATCGTCTCAGTGATGCCCATGATGCGGCGTGTTACCATGATGGTGATCGTGATCAGCACCGAGATCGCGCCCACATAGACAAGCACCTGCACTGCCGCTAGGAAGGGCGCTTCCAGCAAAACGAATAAGCCGGCAATCCCAAACAGCGACAGCACAAGGAACAGGGCCGCATGGACAAGGTTGCGGTTGGCCACCACACCCAGACCACCGCCCAGTGCAAAGATCGCCATGATGGCAAAGGCAATTGTAACGGGTGTTATAGTCATACTTTCTTGCCTTTATTGATCCGGAGCGGACATGCAGGCTGGCCCTCTCACCGCGCGGCCTGCCTCTCAATTGGAGCCGGGCTGGTAAGAGCCGCCAGCCGCTGACGCTCCTTGCGTCCTTGCCGCGCAATCCACACCACAGCCAGCAGTCCAACCAGCAGGTTAACGGACAGCAGGACAGCCGAGCGGGGCAGCATCTCAACCAGACTGCCGGCGGCGTAGTAATTGGGCACTACGTCTTCCAGCAGGATCGAGGCGACCTTATCCACCAGCGTCGAAAGCACCAGCAGGACCAGAGCCAAGGGCGTCAGGAACTTCCAGCAAAATGACATGATCTGGTCAATGCGCAGGCGAGGCAGTGTAGCCCGCCCCCAGACATTCAGCATATACAGCAGGAATGTCTTGATGAAAAAGTACACGATCCCCAGCGTCGGATACTGCTGGGCAAACGGGCCGCGCCAGCCGCCAAAAAAGAGAGTAGCCGTCATGGCCGAGATGGTAAAGGCATGCAGGAACTCGGCCAGATAAAACATGGCAAAGGCCATCCCGCTGTACTCAGTGTGGAAGCCGGCCACGATCTCCGACTCGGCCTCCAGCACATCAAACGGCGAACGTCCCACCTCAGCGACCTGTGCAATGTAGAAGATGAGGGCCGCCAGCGGCATCGAGAACACATACCATACCCCCTGCCCTTCCACAATGCCGTTGACGCGCAACGTCCCTGACAGGATGACCGGCACCAGCAGGGCAAGGATCATCGGCACTTCGTAGCTGACCAGCATAGCTACCGCGCGGAACGCTCCTAGCAGAGCATACTTGTTGTTACTGCTCCAGCCTGCCATCAGGATAGCCATGACGCCCAGCGAGCTGACAGCCACCAAGTACAACACGCCAATATTGACATCCGTGCCGATCAAGGTGCGGGCATAGGGGATGGCCGCCCAGATCAGGAACACGCTGGCAACCGTGATGGCCGGGGCAAGCATGAAGGGGATCAGGTCCGCCCCTTTGGGGATAATGATCTCCTTGAACAGCAACTTGACTACGTCGGCGATATTCTGGAAGATCCCCCACGGCCCTACACGGTTAGGGCCGATGCGATCCTGAACACGGCCAATGAACTTGCGCTCAACCCAGATGATGACCAGCGCCAGCGTGAGCAGGTAAACAACGGTGATGATCGAGCCTAACAACCCCATCACCAGATCGATCACAAGCTGGCTAGCCCCCCACCCTGCCAGCAGTCCGGTCAGCCAGTCGTAGATCGTGGTAAAGACATCTGCCATGTCAACATTTTCTCCTCAAGCAGGCCGGGGCAGGAACACAAAAAAGCCGATAACCAGCCCGGCTACCGGCTTGGCTGTGTGATTACAGCCACTCCAGAGCGCCTTTCCGCCATGCGTAGATCAGGGCTTCGGCAAGCGTCACAATGAAAATGACCCCTGCCACAACGCCAAAAAGCGGCAGACGGTTATAGGCGACCGCCCACGGGTACATAAAGACGACTTCGATGTCGAAAACCAGAAAGACAAGCGCGAAAATGTAATACTGAACTTTAAACTGCACCCAGGTATCCCCGACCGTCTCGATACCGCATTCGTAGGTATCGTTCTTGATTGCATTAGGTTTGTGCGGCCCCAGAATACGACCGAGGATGATCGGCAGGAGGGGTGTGACCAGCGAGATGACAAACAGCAGTGCGATGAAGGTCCATTCACTCACGGGAGAAAAGCTCCTTTGCACGGTGCAGGGCGGGACGACACTATCCCCCCGCACCCATGTCGGGAACACTGTTTGTGAAGCCTGCCGCTAAAGTATAACATCCCGCCAACCGCAAGGCAACAGTATGGCTCGGTTGGGCACATACTACCCATTCGATGGGTTGTATAACCCACTCAATCGAGCAGTTTACCTGCCGCCCACTACCAACGGCTGTTCACCGCTAGTCAGGCGGAACCCTGCCGACCCGTCCAGCGGCAACAGCCACAGCGAAGGGCTGTCCTCTCCGGGCATCCAGCGCTGAACGACAACGCCATCCTCACCGTGCCAGCTAAAAGCCATATCCTGAATACCCGGCTGTGGATCAAGCGGCGTGACACGATAAAGGCCGGACGGCTCAATCTGGAAAAGCACTACTTGCCCCAACTGCTCAACGCTCGTCTGAATAGCAACAATACGCATGTTGTCAGGGGCAAAGCGGGCCAAGCGGAAGGCGGCCTCCGACCCCTCCGGCGATATTCTCCCTATGTTGACCAGCGCTCCGGGCGGCTGGGGAAACGCCCCCATGTAGAGCGGCGCAGGGAATCCCATCACCTCAGCTTGATTATAGAGCAGAGCTTTATCACCGTTAGGCGATACATCCCACAAGCCGTAGCCGTCCGCCAGCGGAGCCGATGCACCAGTGGAGGGGGTGAAAACCAGCCAGCGCCCCATGTCATCGCTTTCAAAGACCACCTGGTACAGGATCAACAGGTCGGTATTCAGGGCCGCGCCGGGGTAGAACGTATACGTCGAGGATGTCAAATCAGTCTGGAGGACAGGCACGGGCGCCGAATCAGGCGGCATAGCTACCCGCCAGATCAGGCTGGTTATGGGCAGGCTCTGTGCGTCGAGGGTGATCTGATGATAGTAGAGCGCATCCCCTTGCACTGACCATTTCAACATCCCCACATTGCCCGATGAGACCTGCGCCACTGTCACAAGCCTCTGCCGGGCAAAATCTAGTACAGCGACCTGTTGCGAGTTGATGGAGAAAGCTACATACTGCCCGCCCGGCGCCATCGTCAGGTCGCGGATGGAGGAGCCATCCGGCAAAGCAGTCAGGGTTCGCTCGCCCGTCCCATCTGCTCCAACAGCCCAGATCTGCCCGCCCCTCACAAACACGATCTCACCCCGCTCAGCTCCGCTGGCCGGCTGACCGGCCAGCGTTGGGGTAGGCTCAGGGGTTGCAGTAGGCGGGATGTAGGCCAGTGCTTCAGGGGGAGGCGGCGGCGCGGGGGGCTGTCCTCCCGTAAACAGTGAACAGCCGGTCAGCCACACCAGCACTAACAGCGTAACCCACGCCACCGGTTTAATCCGCACCATTGATCACGCTCCTCGCAAGCCAGAAAGACCAGAAAGACACGGCATGCCGTGTGCCCACCTCGAATGGTAACATACAACATCTGCCGCGCAAATTGTCTCTCCCCGCTTCATGTGCCAAGCCTGCAAATTGCGCTTATAATCTCAATGGAGCTGACATCCTAACTTCTTTACGAGACACACCCTGCTCCGATCCCGACCCATGCTCTGTGGGTAAGGAGGCGGCCTCTATGAGTCTGATCCCAAGCCGGCCCGACCCCGACACCTGGGACGCCTTTGTCCAAGCACAAGGGGGGCACCTGTTGCAAACGTCACGCTGGGGCAGGCTCAAGCGATCCTTCGGCTGGCAGGATCAGATTGTCGCGCTAAGCGACGGCATCAGGATCACGGCAGGGGCATTGATGCTATTCCGGCCACTGCCGTTTGGCATGGGATCAATTGCTTATGTGCCGCGCGGGCCGGTCGTAGATTGGTCCGATGAGGCACAGGCAGAGGCCCTCATGGAAGCTCTCGATGAAACAGCCAGGGCACGCCGGGCCATCCTGCTCAAACTGGAACCAGACAGCCTTGACACACTCTCCCTGCGCGAGAGGCTGTCACAGCTCGGATTCTGCCCTTCCCCGCAGACCGTACAACCGCCGCGGACCATTGTGGTTGATCTGAGCGGCACAGAAGAAGAACTGCTGGCCCGCATGAATCAAGGGACACGGCGCAAGATTCGGCTGGCCGCGCGGAAGGGAATCACAGTGCGGCGGGGAGACATCAGCGACCTTGTCTCCTTCAACGCGCTGATGCAGGTCACCGGACAGCGCGACGCTTTTGGGGTGCACAGCCCGGATTACTACCGGCAGGCATTTGAGCTGTTTGCGCCGGATCATGCGGCACTGCTGATGGCCTCTTACGAAGGGAAGGATGTGGCCGGCCTGATGGTCTTTGCGTGGGGCCGGACAGCGCTGTATCTGTATGGTGCATCATCCAATGAGGAGCGGGAACGGATGCCCAACCATGCCCTCCAGTGGGAAGCTATCCGCTGGGCACGGGAGCGGACCTGCACCACTTACGATCTATGGGGTATCCCTGATGCCGACGAAGCAGAACTTGAAGCTCAGTTTGGGGGGCGGCACGACGGGTTGTGGGGCGTATACGGCTTCAAGCGCGGCTTCGGCGGGCGGGTCGTGCGGGCAGTCGGGACATGGGACAAGGCCTACCAGCCGCTGGGCTACAGAGCTTATACCCTGTACGCCAGACTACGGCGGGGCAGTGAAGGGTAAGCCGCCGGCTTTACTAAGCGGGAGGCAACAGGTCAAGAGGCATTAACTGGCCGAAGGGACGTTGATCGCGGTGAGCATCCTGTGACCGTGAGCGGGTTTTGCAGGCTTTCCATTCCTAACGGAGATATTTGTGGATCGGGTAAACAGGCCCGCCACTCCATGACCTTCAGGAGATGAACAATGGGATACATGCAGAAAACTTACCCTGTTGAAGTGCTGACCGCCAGCTACCAGATCAGCGGTGAATTTCAGCCGCGCGGCAATATGATCATTTTCCTCAACGACTCCAACGTATCCAGCCTGACCATCACCAATGCCACACTGACGCCGCTTATGCCGGGTGCACGCACTGGCGTGATCCCCTCACCGGCGCTGTACGTCCTCAAGAGCGAAGTACAGGTGCTGATCATTGGCGACTTTCCGCCTGAAGAAGCGCAGTTGATGCCCAAGAAACTGCCGTTGGTCTGCTTTACGGACACCTACGCCATCCGGGCCACCTTCCATGTCGGGGCTGAGACACAGCCTGCCGACGTGTTTTCCGTCCAATCCCTGTTCCTCCCCATCACCGATCTGGACATCTTCACCCTGCGTCCTCTGACACAGGAAATCGGCGGGCAGGCCGATCTGGCCTTCATTTATAGGCCGGCAGTGCGGGTCTTCCAGACTCAGTAAAGGCCAACCGGCGTGCGGCTGTCGCACGCCTTGTCACAAGCTGAATAAGACCTAGGGGAGGCCACCTATGGTGATGGACGTCATTGTCAAAAGCTATCCAGTGGACATCATGACCGCCCACTACCGCGTGTATGGCGAAATCCGCACGCGCGGCGACCCTGTCCTCTTTCTTAATGATCAGAATGTCTCGACACTAACGGTCTACGACGCCACGCTCATGCCATTGCGTCAGGGGATGCGGCTGGGCGCAGTCACCACAGATGAGCTTCATGTTCCCAAACATGAGCCTCAGGTGATCGTACTGGGCAACTTCATCCCGGAGACGAGACCCCTTCCAAAGACCGAACGCCTGATCTGCTTCACGGATACCTATATCCTGCGCGGGACATTCCATATGTCGGTAGAGACCAAGGTTCATGACGTGTTCTATGCACAGCCGGGGCCGTTCTTCGCTGTCACGCGCCTCGACATCCATGCCCTATACCCGTTGGCGGTGGAAGTCAAGGCCAACGCAGAGTTAGCCTATCTGCGCGGGGCGGCAGTGAGGGCATTCTATCACCTGGCAGAGGAAGGCTGACCCTTACTTCAGCACGTCAGCGAAGGCAAAGAGCGCGGCCACCCCGCCGGTATGCCAGAAGAGCACACGCTGGCCGCGCTTAAACTCGCCACGCCGGATGAGGTCGAACAGGCCGGCCAACGCCCGACCCGTGTACACGGGGTCAGCCAGTATCCCTTCATGGCGGGCCAGCAGTCGGATAGCCTCACGTTCCGGCTCTCCAACGACAGCATAGCCGCCGCCCAGATAGTCATCGTTGATGTCGGCCGCATCGTCATTGACCCGCCAGTCAAGGCCGAGCAGTTGCGCCCCCGCATTGACCAGATTAGCCACACGAGGCGCAAGTACAGCCTCGCGTTCATCTACACTGATGCCCAGCAGGCGGGTCTCCCCCAGCAGGCCGGTCAGATAGCCGCCCAGTATCATGCCGGCTTGCGTCCCGCCAGAGGAGGTAGCAAAGACATGAGCATCAAACGGGCCGGCCTCGTTCATCTGCTCGACAGCCTCTTCCACAGCCGCCGCATACCCCATCAGCCCCACTGCGTTTGAGCCGCCGTAAGGCACGACGTAAACCTGCCGGCCTGCCGCCCGCAGATCAGCCTCCACACGGCCAAGCGTCTGACGGTAGGGAGCATGCTCATCTGTCCAGTGAATGGTTGCCCCCAGCAACTCATCAAGCAAGACATTGCCGCTAAGCGGGGCCGGCTCTCCAGCCGGAGAGAACAACACCAGATGACATGCAAGGCCGCAACGGGCGGCGGCGGCGGCAGTCTGACGGGCGTGGTTGGACTGCGTTGAGCCAGCCGTGATGACCGTATCTGCACCCGCCTCCAGCGCCTGCGCGATCAGGAATTCGAGCTTGCGGGCCTTGTTGCCGCCGGTCGCCAGCCCGGTTTGATCGTCCCGCTTGATCCACAGCTCCGGCCCTCCGAGCGCACGGCTGAGGTTGGGCAACGGTTCAATGGGGGTCGGCAAATGAGCCAGACGCACACGGGGGAGATGCCTAATCTGTGATATGCTCACCTCTAGCCTGCCCTTTCAGTCTTTCAGCTCCTTCAGATAGACAGTGAAGTCAATATCGCCGGGCGAGTAGCCGTAGTCAGTCAGCACCACTGCCGCCTCACTCCGATGCTGCATCCCATGATTGATAACCTGAAACAGGATATGCCACAGGATCATTGAAGCGGGAGTGCCCTTCGTTGTCCGGTAATGAACCGGCTTGTTAAGTGCTTCATCGGTCAAGGACGAGAGATAAGTACGCATTGCCTGCTCCTCATCTTCCCAGCGGAGGCGCAGGGCTTCGACCGTGGGGAAGTCCGTCTCGTCCAGCATAGCGGTCGGGAAGACCCCCTCCTGAAGGCGCGAGCGCCACAGCCATTCTGCGCTCATGACGTGTACCAGCGTTCCGCGCAGGCTCTTGTGGCTGACCGGCGCCGGCGCCGCGAACTGTGCTTCGTTCAACTGGCCGGCCACATCCAGAAGATGCCTGTTGGCCCAGTAGTTGTACCCGTAGAGCGTCAGAATGTCGCTGATCTGCATCATTGGCCTCTCTTCCCTCGACTCACTTTACCAGCGTGACCACAATTTGCCGCTCACGCGGCCCGTCGAACTCAAACAGCACAACACGCTGCCATGTCCCCAATATCAACTGGCCGCCCGCAACCGGCACGGTCACCGACGGGCCAAGCAGTGTAGCGAGGATGTGATCAGGAACATGAGCAGGATTATGAGGATGGCGGTACTCAAGGCGGGGGATCAGGGTCGTGAAGGCATCCAGCATGTCCAGATCGGTGCCGGGATCGAGGTCAGCCGTCGAGAGAGCGGCGGTCGTATGCAGGACAAAAGCATGACACAGACCCTCCATCAACCCCTGCTGGCTGATCAGCGTGTTGAGTTTGCCGGTGATGTCAACGACCTGCCGTGCTCTGCTAGTCCGAACGGTGATGCGCTGCATATCCTCTCCTTCCTGAAGGAGTTAAGCCGTCCCCATTGCTTTAAGTTCCCTAAACCCGATCAGCCGCTGTTGATCTTCGTCCCACAATCGGAACTTGAGCGACTTCAAGCTTGATGCCAGTGTGACAGGTTTGACAGTCTGAAAGATAGGATTTTCGTCATAGCACTTCTGCAGAAGGTAATTGGGTATGCGCGGGTTGAGATGATGAATATGATGGAGACCAATATCAGCCGTGAACCAGCGCAGGATGGCGGGCAGTTTGTAATAGGAACTCCCCTTGAGGGCGGCCATTTCAAAGCTCCACTTGTCTTGACGCTCCCAATACACACCCTCGAATTGATGCTGGATATAGAACAGCCATACACCAGCGGCGCCGCCCAGCAGGATGATCGGCCCCTGTATCAGGAGATAGGCCTTGAGGCCAATAGTCAGTGCCGCCGCTGTCACAATCACCAGTAAGGCCAGATTCGTCCACCAGATACTATGACGTTCCCGTCTCCCCATCCCCGGACGGGGCAGGCGCTGGCTGATGACAAAAGAATACAACGGCCCCAACCCAAACATGATCAGCGGGTGACGAAAGAGGCGGTACGCCAGACGCTTCAGAGGAGGGAGGGCCTGATACTCTTTGACCGTCAGTGTCCAGATGTCCCCCACACCGCGCCGGTCAAGGTTAGCCGCTGTAGCATGGTGAATGGCATGGTCATGACGCCACTGATAGTAGGGAGTAAAAGTCAGCACGCCAAGCACAAATCCAACAACAGCGTTGGCCCTTGCCGACCGAAAGAAAGACCCATGACAGCAATCATGGAAAAGAACAAAGATGCGCACCAGCAAACCGCTGGCTGGTATCGCCAGCGCCAATGTCAGCCAGTAAGACACTTGCAGGCTGAGCACCATCAGATACCAGAGCGCAAAATAGGGGATCAAGGTGTTGGCGAGCTGCCACAGACTACGCCGCAGGATCGGATGCCGATAGGGAGCTACAGCCTGCCGCCATGACGGCTGAATGGACGCAGACACGCCTACTTCTTCTGCCGCGTTCATTGTTCTCCCTCCATAGGTCAGTACCAGAACCGCACTGGATTATACTGTCTCCCCCTGATACGATACACTATTCTCCCTGCCCCCTGCCGCGCAGACGCCGGCGGGCCGTCCCCCGCATGAGTCCCAGCACAGCCGGCATGATCCGCGTGTAAAGCATATAGAGCGTCGGGCGGGCGGGGTAATCCCATGCGCCGATGCGGCGCACCACGACTCCGCCAAACCCTTCCTTGAAGCGGAACACCCCGGCCAGCGGATCATTTTCGTCGGTGAAATCGTCCGGCGCACCCCAGAAGTCATACACCAGCATCCCCTGCGATTTGGCCCAGCGGATGGCTTCCCATTGGAGCAGGTAGGCAGGCATCCGGTTGCGCTCCTCATCTGAGGACGCACCATAGAAATACCACGCCCGCCCTCCAAAGCCGAAGATAATGACATGTGCCACAGGCCGTCCCCGATACTCAGCGATGATCGGCTGGGCCAGCCCGGCCCGCATGAAGTCAGCCCACGCACGGCGGTAATATGCCAGCGGGCGGATCACAAAGTCATCGCGGCGGGCCGTCTCAGCATACAGACGATAGAGCATATCGAGGTCATCCGCTGTGCCAAGACGGATGACAATATCGCGCCTTGAGGCCAAGCGGACGTTATAACGGGTCTTCTGCTTCATGGCCGCCAGCAGTTGATCCTCGCTGAGACGCAAATCTACAACAATGGAGTTGCGGAACTGCACCTGTTCAGGCGAGAAGCGCAGGCCTGCCGCCTGCCACTCGGCGGCGATTTGAGCGCCCAACGGGTCTTCGTAGGCGCCATACTCGCCCGGCACGCCTACCCCAATCACTACGTCCGGGTCTATCTTAATGAAGATTGCACCGCTCAGGCGGGCATGCCGCTTGAGAGAATCAAGGACGGCTTGGCGCAGAGCCGGATTGGCATAGTCGAGGGCAGGGCCTTTGGGTACGTACATGACCGCCAGCGGCCCCGCTCGACGGGTTAGAATCTGTGCCATGGCCGCCACCGTCCCCTCATGCATATAGGCAATACGCTGGGGTATCCAGCCGGTCGTGGCGGCTTTGAACTCCCCCCACTCCCATGTTTGCAAGACATGCGCATAGGGCATCAGCGCCAGTGTGGCATTCCACGTCTCCCGATCCGTGACCGTTACAGGGTGAACTTGCATGAGAGCACTATCCGTGAGAGCAAGAACCGGCCTCACCCCCTTTCTCTTACCCGCTCCAGCGAGAGAGGAAGACAAACACACAGGGTGAGGCCGGGGGGCTTCAGGCGTGAGCCGCGCCCCCGATCACAAAACACCTCATATCATTGTGCCGGCAACACGGTGAACAGCATCCCTGCACCGCGCCCGTACACCTCCGGGAAGTAGAACTCCTGCGCCACCGGCGGAATGACACGGAACGTCCCCACCACCCCCAGCCTGATCTGGTAGGTATACTGGTACGTGCCTGCCGGCAGATAGTCGGCAAAGAGCACCGCCTTCTCATCACGCAGGTCAGTCTGGGAGAACCACCACCAGCCCCACCCCTCTGCCAGCGGATCAGTTGGCTGGAGAACAGGCCGCTGACCAAGCACGCTCTCCGTCAGCAGGCCGACATCAATTGCCTCTGCACCTGCCGGATAGGGATCAGTCACCACGACATAGTACATGTCATGGGGAGCGATAATGGTCAACTCCACCGTCAGGATGTCGCCTACCCGCCCCTCCGTGACCGGCTGGCCGCTTGCATCCAGATAGCGCCGCGAGACGATCACGCCCCGGCTGAGCGGCTCCACTTCCTCGACCGGCAGATAAGCCGTCAGATGGGCGGTGTAGTACAGGCGGCCTGTCCCTTCGGCCCGTACAAAGGTCAGGCGGTTGACATGATCAGCTAACAGGTCGGTTACCCCGATAGTCACCTCAGTTGAGGTACGTACCGTCTCAGGGCTGGCCTGTCCGCTGGCATAAGACTGGCCGTTGAGCAGGAAATCCCAGCTATAGCTGGCATCCAGCTCACCGGTGGCAGTCATCCAGTCTGTCAGGCCGATCAGCGCCCACGCCGTTTCCTGTGTGGTCTCCCAATGGCCGCCCTGACGGGCCGCCATCAGCCAGCGCACAATGTTCGGCGCAAGATCACTGTTCGGCCAGAGCAGGGCAAAGGTATCAAGGATGATGGCGGTCGAACGGGTGTCCGTGTTCCAGTTCCACGAGTCGGGGCTGTCTTCTTCCCAGTGTGCGCCGGTAGCACTCAAGATGGCACTATTGGTCAGGTCAGACTGGAGTGTCACCAGCCGCCCGTCAGACGGGTCTATCATCCACAACGTTTGAGCCAGCAGTGCCTGCGCCCAGTGCTGTATACCAGCGCGGGCCTCGTAAAGCTGAACGGTACGACTCACATCCGGCTGGCCGGCTTTAGCCAGCACATACAGGATATAAGCCTGCCGGTGCAGGGCATACTGGGCATCTAAAGTAGTGAGTGCCCCAAGCTCTCCTCTCAGGTAAGCAACAGCCCGCTGAACCGCCTGTTCATCCACAGCGATGCCCGCCTGCCTGACGGCCATCAGGCCCTGCACCACATAAGCTGTCACCGTTGGGTTGCTGGGGCTTTCCACAAACCAGCCCCAGCCGCCGTCTGCGTGTTGCTGGGCATACAGCTTTTGCAGACCGATACTGACCTGCCTCTGGAGGTTCGCCTCCAGCTCGGCGTTAGACAAGTTGAACCGCCGCAGTGTGACCAGCGTCAGCGCGTTTGGCAAGAACCTGCTGACGGTCTGCTCGGTACATTCATAGGGATAATGCTCCAGCCATGTCAGACCACTGAGCGTAGTGGCCGCCAGCGAGGGGTCAATCTGGACGGTCAAGTTCCCTTGTGTGACATCATAAGTCGGGGGCAGGACTACCCCCTCAACGCGCGAGCCGGCTTCAATCAACTGGCCCGCCGTGCCGACTGTCTCCGGGACCTCATAGTGATAGACTGGCAGCATCTGGTTGTGATCGGGGTCGCCGACCGGCGGCCTGGAAGCATCGCTCAGCCCGCCGCCCGTCACGCTGAACACCAGATCAACCCATTCAGCATCGGCGTTGACCCTGACCGGCCAGCTCACCTCGACACGCCCGCCCGCCGGGATAGAGACCCGTTGTTCAACGTCGCCCAGCGTCGTCACACCTTGCGCCTGAAGCGTGACAGTCGCATTGATGTCGTTCTCGGTGTTGT
>DAOTYH010000042.1:0-7818 GCA_034435015.1 Anaerolineae bacterium
TACCAGCCCCGCGCCGCCGCGGGCTCATCTTCAGCCAGCGCCACATCGCCCAGCCCCAACAGCGTATTGGCCTGCCCCCGCCGGGACCCGACCGCCTCGTAGAGGGCCAGCGCCCGCTCGTACCAGCCCCGCGCCGCCGCATACTCATTTTCCATCCGCGCCACATCGCCCAGCCCCAACAGCGTATCCGCCTGCCCCAGCCGGGCTCCGACCGCCTCGTAGACGGCCAGCGCCCGCTCGTACCAGCCCCGCGCCGCCGCGGGCTCATTTTCCATATACGCCACATCGCCCAGCGCCAACAGCGTATTCGCCTGCCCCTGCCGGTCATCCGATCGTTCTGCCGCCTGATAGGCCGCCGTCAACAGTTGGCGGTGTGTTTCCAATGACTCGCGCAGGGTCATGTAGTAATCCAATGCCGCCGCCAGGTCCACCGCCCCCTTGGGGTCGTGTTCCCAGCCCCAGGCCAATGCTTCGCGCACGTTGTCAAAGTCCGCCTGGATGGCCGGGTGGCGGTCTTCGTCACTGTTGGCCTCTTCATCACTGTACAAGGCGGCATAGTGCTCAAAGTGCCGGCGCTGGGCATCATCCAGCTCCCCAGCGCGGTACAGCAGTGCCCGTGCGTAGGCGTGCAGTAACGCGTGCTGGCGATAGCGCCCTGCTTGGGCCTCCAGCAGGCCGGCGCGGACCAGGTCGTTCAAGGCGTCGTCGGCGTCGTCTTCATCGGAATCTTTCCAGACTGCCTGGGCCGCCGCCCGGTCAAAGGTCCCGCCCGGCGCAAACACGCCGGTCAGCCGGAAGCGGCGCTGTAAGTCCGGCGAGAGATCGTCGTAACTGAGCGACAGGCTCAGTTCCAGGTTTAGGTTCTTGTCATCGTCGCTCATGACCAAGCCTTTAAAGGGGGTGTCGCCGCCGAGGCGCTTCTGCAGGCGGCCCAACAGGTCGGGGGCAAAGTCCAGCCCGCGCTCGCTCAACTGCGCCGCCGCGATAGAGACCGCCAGGGTGTGCCCGCCCAGCAGATCAACGATGGCGGCGCATTCGGGCGGCAGGTCGGCAACGGGAACTCCCACCCGTTCGGCGATCAGCGCACGGCCTTCGTCCGTGGTGAATGTGTCCACCGGCTGGCTGACTGCGCCCGCCCGTGTAACCAGCCGCCCGCTGCGGGTGGTGATCACCAGCCGCCCGCGCGGCCCCACCACGCGGAAAGCCTCGACGTGCTTGTGATCCCACACGTCGTCAAGCACGATCAGCACGGCCTTGCCTTCAAGTAATGCCGTCAGGCGCGAGCGCCCGCGCTGTTCGTCGGGGTATTCGGCGCGGTCGTCGCCGAAGGCGTGCCCAATGTCGCCCAGGCGCGTCGCGATCTGGGGGTCCTTGCCCACCTCTATCCAAAACACGCCGTCCGGGAAATTGCGCCGGACGTCACATTCACGGCACAGGGCAGAGGCCAGCACCGTTTTGCCGATCCCGCCCATGCCTTGCAGGGCGACAATCTGCTTTTTGGGGGTGGTCACCACCGGCTGGCGGGTGTCAGCGCAGACGGCCTGGGCGAGGGCGTCCAGGTCATCACTGCGCTGGATGTACCATTGCGGCAACGGCGGCACCGCGTGCAGGCGTCCCAGCGGGGCGGCGGGTTCGGCCAGAATCCGCTTGAGTTCGTCCAATGCGTCTTTGTAAGGGCGTGTCTCACGGAAGTCCGGTATGTGCAGTTTATTCAGCGCCGGCGGGACGAGCGGGTAATCGCCCGCCCGCAGGATGGGGATCACCGGCAGGCAGATGCTCAGGGCGTATTCCCATTCGGCTTTCACGTAATCCGATGTCAAGGCGCCCGGCCCTACCACCAGGATCAGTTTGTCGCATACGGTGATCGCGTCGCGGATTTCCTGCAGGAACGTCAGGGCGCGGCTGGGCATGGACTCACGATCCCACCAGACCGTATATCCGGCGTCTGTCAGGTCGGTGTATAAGCGTCGCAGAAACGACTTTTGGGGGTCGGTGTAATCGGGATCGTCATCCGTGCGGGCATAGGACAGAAACACGTCGTAGTGATCGGTCATGTGCCACCTCGTAGAGAATCCGGCTCCGGGGCCTATTGTATGCTCAGGCCTGCCGCCGCACAAACCATAGAGGAAGCCGCTGTGTCGGACCAACATCCTGTCAGCTTCATCATCAGCTTTCAGGACCTGCCTGATCCGCAGACGGCTTTTTTCCCTTGCGTCCGTTCATAGGGTATTCTTCTATGGCACTCAAGATAACAAAGTCCTCACGACAGGAAAGCAGGACCCCCCTCCTATAGTTTCTTGGGTTATAATTGGGTATGGGGTGGGGACATGTACGTATGAGGGTATCATGTCTTACATTTTGATTGTTGATGACGACAAGAATACAGCCGAAGCAATTGCCGCCATGGTGAGGCTGTTTGACTGGGACACTCAGATCGCGCACGGCCCGCGTGCCGCTCTGCAGGTGCTGCAACGGACTCCCCCCGCCCTGATCCTGCTTGACCTCAACATGCCCGGCGTGGACGGCATGGAAGTGTGCCGGTACATCAAACGCGACCCGATGGCACAAGATACCCCTGTTGTCTTTGTGACCGCAGAGGACGATCCCAGCATTATGCAAAGGGCACGCGAAGTTGGGGCAATGGATTATCTGGTCAAGCCGTTGGACATTGACCGCCTCGAACAGATTCTCTCAAAACTACCCGGCTCACCCAGCGCTTGAGTCTGCCTTGGGCCTTCAATGACAACAAGGCGCGGCTCTCTCATGGGAGGGCCGCGCCTTGTTCAGCAAGGCAAAAAGATAAACGCTAGACCTGCGGAATCGCTGTCTGGCCGTCAGCAAGTTTGGCCGCCAATTGGCCAAGAATATGCCCGCTGAAGTAGGACATAAAGGGGGCGACCAGCAGACCACCAATAACGGTACCAGACACGAGACCAGCCAGCAGCCCTGCCAAAAGGACATACACGATTGCCATGCCAAAATCGCCGATGTTGTTGCGAACCAGAGCGAAGTTCTCACCGATCTGGAAGAAGGTGCCGAACTCCTCGCGATCAATATAGCGGATAACACCACCCCAGTAGACAATCGAGGCCGCTATGATATACAGGAATATTAGACAGCTACAACAAATCACAGCCACAGTCGCTAGGCCGCCTAACGCCGCCATGGCGCTCTCATTATCGCCACCCATTGCGGGGATCACCCACACAAAAGAGGCGACACAGGCAAAGATGAGCGTTGGTATCTGATAGATAAGCAAGGCCAGCCAGAGCATCAATCCTTTTGTGAGATGTCCACCGAAGTTGCTCCAGTCTGGCAAGGGAACGGGATCATTGCGCTTCACCCGCTTAGTGATCTCAAAAGACCAACCCTGCAATGCCCAGGCCCCGATGAGCGGAATGAAAGCGATTAAGACAGCCAACGCTAGCTTCTTCAGCCAATCCTGATCATCGAATGGGAATGTCAGTGCCCGTACGAAATCCATTGTTGCTCCTCCTCTTCTCTAAAATCTGACCGAAGTGGTATAGTTTCAAACACAGCTCATTATAGGCATATTGATAGGTCTGTCAAACTGCGTAAGCGCGGGAGTTTGGGAGCGGCTAACGAACCCAAAAGAAAGCAAAACAGGTCTCGCGGCGATGGCCTACGCTCCCACCCCGTTACCAGGGCAGTACCATGGGCGCTGGCGGGCTTAACGACCGGGTTCGGGATGGGACCGGGTGTGTCCCCGCCGCTCTAATCACCACAAGACCTGCAGATAAGCACCATGAACAGGGGATGAGTGCACCGGCCCGAGAAAACAAGCCGGGTCTCCGCATCACAAGACAAGCGTTCGACCGTTAGTACGGGTTAGCTCAACACGTCACCGTGCGTTCACTCCCCGCCTATCTCACTGGTCGTCTTCCAGCGGTCTGTTTGGAGATGTCGTCTTGAGGTGGGTTTCCCACTTAGATGCTTTCAGCGGTTCTCCCGTCCCGACGTAGCTACCCAGCACTGCCTCTGGCGAGACAACTGGCACACCAGCGGTCGGTCCACCCCGGTCCTCTCGTACTAGGGGCAGCTCCTCTCTCATCTCCTCCACCCACAGCGGATAGAGACCGACCTGTCTCACGACGGTCTGAACCCAGCTCACGTACCGCTTTAATGGGCGAACAGCCCAACCCTTGGGACCTGATCCAGCCCCAGGATGCGATGAGCCGACATCGAGGTGCCGAGCCTGGTCGTCGATGTGAACTCTTGGACCAGACTAGCCTGTTATCCCCGGGGTAGCTTTTATCCGGTAAGCCACGGCCCTTCCACTCAGTGCCGTGGGATCACTAAGCCCGACTTTCGTCTCTGCTCGGCCCGTTTGCCTGTCAGTCAAGCTCCCTTCTGCCTTTACACTCTCCGGCTGGTTTCCATTCAGCCTGAGGGAACCTTTGGGCGCCTCCGTTACCTTTTGGCAGGCGACCGCCCCAGTCAAACTGCCCGCCTGCCACCGTCCCCACGCTTCCCCAGCGCAGGTTAGGGTCAGACCTGTATCAGGCTGGTATTCCAAGGCCGGCTCCACGCAGACTGGCGTCCACGCTTCCTCGCCTCCCAGCTATCCTACACAGACACAGCTCTCACGCTATGGCAAGCTGCAGTAAAGCTCCACGGGGTCTTTTTGTCCTGCTGCGGGTCCTGCGCATCTTCACGCAGATTGCAATTTCGCCGGGTCCCTCGTTGAGACAGCGCCCCACTCGTTACACCATTCGTGCGGGTCGGAACTTACCCGACAAGGAATTTCGCTACCTTAGGACCGTTATAGTTACGGCCGCCGTTCACCGGGGCTTCGGTTCAGAGCGTTGGGCTTGCGCCCGAACCCCTCTCCTTAACCTTCCGGCACTGGGCAGGTGTCAGCCCCTATACGTCCGCTTACGCGTTGGCAGAGACCTGTGCTTTTGTTAAACAGTCGGTAGAGCCATTTCACTGCGGCCCCCGGGTGGGGGCGCCCCTTCTCCCGAAGTTACGGGGCCATTTTGCCTAATTCCTTAACGAGGGTTCTCCCGTTCGCCTGGGTATATTCTACCCGTCTACCAGTGTCGGTTTGCGGTACGGGCGGGCTGGTTCAACGCCTAACGGCTTTTCTTGGCGGCGGGACTGGCTCACTTGTGGCGTTACCGCCCGGCGTCACGGGGGTTACCCGCTTGCCACCTGAATCCGCTAACAGGCTGAGCTATCCTACCGCGTCCCCGTGTAGCTTCCCAACCCGGGGCCGGAGTGTTGACCGGCTGTCCATCACCTACGCCTGACGGCCTCGGCTAAGGCCCGCCTGACCCGACGCGGACTGACCTTGCGTCGGAAACCTGAGACATACGGCGAATGCGGTTCTCACGCATTTGACGCTACTCATGCCAGCATTCTCACTTCTGGCCGCTCCAGAGGCCCTTACCGGGTCATCCTTCACTGCTGCCAGAACGCTCCCCTACTCCTCCCCCCGTGAGGGGGAAAGCCCGGGCTTCGGTGGGGTGCTTGAGCCCCGTTATATTTTCCGCGCAGGCGCGTTTGACCAGTGAGCTATTACGCACTCTTTAAAGGGTGGCTGCTTCTAAGCCAACCTCCTGGCTGTCTGAACACGCCCACCTCGTTTCCCACTAAGCACCCACTGAAGGACCTTAGCCGAGGGGCTGGGCTATTGCCCTTTCGACGACGGAACTCATCTCTCGCCGTCCGACTATCGCGCTGTGGAGTGACGGCATTCGGAGTTTGGTTGAGTTCGGTAACCTTGCGGCCCCTAGCTCATCCAGTGCTCTACCTCCGCCACTGAAGGCGCGACGCTCGCCCAAAAGCGATTTCGGGGAGAACAAGCTATCTCCGGGTTCGTTTGGCATATCACCCCTACCCACAGCTCATCCCTCGACTTTGCAATGTTGAAAGGTTCGGGCCTCCACGAAGGGTTAGCTTCGCTTCACCCTGGCCATGGGTAGCTCACACCGGTTTCGTGTCTCATGCCTGCGACGGGGGCTTGCGCCCGACGCCCTGTTCAGACTCGCTTTCGCTGCGCCTCCGGGTGTGACTCCCTTAAGCGCGCCACAGACATGAACTCGCTGGCTCATTCTCCAAGAGGCACGCCATCAGGCCACCAGGGCCCTCTGACCGGATGTAGGCACACGGTTTCAGGTTCTCTTTCACTCCCCTCGCCGGGGTTCTTTTCACCTTTCCCTCACGGTACTGGTGCGCTATCGGTCATCAAGAGTATTTAGCCTTGGAGGGTGGCCCCCCCAGCTTCCCACAGGGTTAGCGTGTCCCGTGGTACTCAGGAACACCGACCGGGTGCTTGTGCCGTCGTCTACCGGACTGTCACCGTCTCTGGTCGGCCTTTCCAGGCCGTTCGACTGGCTTCCCCACCGTGTTGTCGGGTCCTGCAACCCCGTCCGACAAGTCGGGCGGTTTGGGCTGTTCCGCGTTCGCTCGCCACTACTAGCGGAATGGTCTCTTTTCCTCTGGGTACTAAGATGTTTCAGTTCCCCAGGTTCCCTTCACCGGGCTATGTGTTCACCCGGTGATGCGCGGGCATTCCCCCGCGCGGGTTTCCCCATTCGGACATCCCCGGCTCAAACGGTTGCACACACCTGACCGGGGCTTTTCGCAGTGTACCACGTCCTTCATCGGCTCTTGACGCCAAGGCATCCACCATGTGCCCTTTGTAGCTTCTTCTCTGCGTGATACGGAGAAATTGAAGTTCTTGCTTGCTTCTCTCTCGTCTTCCTATTCACTTGTTAAGGTGCGCTCCGGGTCTGCGACCCGCCGCTGAAGCGCAACAGATGCTCCACTTCACCGGCCCGCCGCAGACCTGCACGGTCAATGAAACAGCCCGACATCGCGTCGGGCTGTCATTCAAGCCTCACGCCATGTCTATGTTCTGGACTGTTTAGACGGTGTTCACTGTGTTCAAAAACAAACTCACCTGCTTGTTATTTGTGCCTGTAGTTTAGCTTACGTCCGGGGAGATGTCAAGGCTTATTTTTCCCAAAAGCCCGAATTTAATTTATCCTCTGTTTACTTGCTCTGCTGCAAGGACGCGGCTCACGCCCCGGCCAATGGTGTTGGCAGTTCGGCTGGGTGTAGCAGAGCACGACCCTGGCTGATTATTGCTCAGGTTGGGGGAAAGTTTGGTAAACTAAACCCAGATGTATTGGAGGAAGGTGATTCTCTGATACACTTGAAGTGAGCATCCATACGTCGGCAAGTGGTATTGAGAACGCGCTGAGCGTTACCTCCAGGAGCAGCTTCTGCATGGCGAAGCTTCAAACGCCCATTGAGCCGGGCGACGCTCATATCCTTGTGGTTGAGGACAACGTCCCTAACTTTGTTCTGGTGGCGCGGATGCTGGCCTTTATGGGAGTGCAGCATTGTGAGTGGAAGACCAGCGGCTGGCAGGTGGTGCAGTTTGCCGATACGCTGCCCAGGGTAGACCTGATCCTGATGGATATTCGTCTGCCTTATGAAGATGGCTATCAGGCATTGCAGAAGATTCGTGCCCACGAACGTTTAAAAGATACCCTGGTGGTCGCCGTGACGGCGGAGGCCAGTGAGGAGCAATTGCGCAAAGCTCAGAAAGCCGGTTTTGATGGCTTTTTGGGCAAACCTCTCGATCCTGACCGTTTTCCTGACCAAATCCGCCGCATTTTGCGCGGCGATTCTGTCTGGGAATGGCATTAGCGGCGGCTTGTCTGATGCCGAACGGTCCTTCTAGACGTTCAGCGTGTTCAGTACAGCCGCGTGATTTTCTCTCTGTCAAAAAAGGTGAAGGATGTAAATGCCAGGATACCGCCGTTTGTCAATACGGCGATCCTT
>DAOTYH010000043.1:0-87435 GCA_034435015.1 Anaerolineae bacterium
GCCGGAAATCGGGCGTGCCGGGTCTCTTATTGGCCACTGCATACAGCATCTGCCCCATGCGCCCGGCCTGCGCCTCGGCCTTGATGTAGTCCCCGTCAATCGCCTCGCCCGTCCACGGCGAGCGCCCCACCCCCCGGCTGACTGTGCCCGCGTCCGGGTCGAAGTCAATCTCTGCTCCGCGCTTGATGACGAACTGCGGCACGTCCCAGGCAGGGTCAGCGATCACCTGCACGGCAACCGGATCATCGCCCCGGCTCAGCCACCAGTTGGGCGAGAGCGGCACCGGCTTGCCGGTCGCCGGGCAGGCCACCGTCCGCGCCCACAGGTAGGTGGGCTTGTAGTCATTGGGCTGGTTCAGGAAATAGGGAGCTAGCCGTTCCTTGACGCGCCGTGCCCATTCGTTGCCCCATCTGCGGATGTCATCAGCCAGCCCGCGTCCGTAGCGGGCCGGGTAGTCGAGCGTCGCCGTCAAGATCACCGACGCCACCGGGTTCAGCTCGTTGGCATACGTCGTGAAGCCGTAGCGCAGGGCCTCGAAGGGGATCGAGCCGCCGCCGGCGGTCGGGTCGAGCACCGCCGCCTCGCGCGTGCCCCACGTGTGTTCCAGCAGGCCGCCCAGCAGGCGCAGGTCGTCAGGAGAGGGATTAACGGTGAAGGCACGGGGCGCACCGCCATAGGCACGGGGGCCAAGTATGATCCCAAGCTCTGTTGCTCTCCTCACCTCCTTCCGCCCGGCCACTGGATCACCGCGGATGCCCAGCAGGCGCATGAACCAGGCGCGGTAGGCTTGCTCATCGGGGAAGTGCCGCCGCAGGTGCGCAGGCCAGTCCGCCGACCACCGCGGCAGGACGCCTGCCAGCACCGCGGCGCGGCTGACGATCAGCGGGCGCCGTGCCCACCACACGTGCAGGCGGTTAGGCGGCGGGTGCAATCCTGTAGAATGTTCGCGCTGGCTCTCGACCCCCAGCGCCTCAAAGGGCAGCCAGTCTTCAATCAGGACGGGGGGATAGGTCATGGGGCTGTCTCCTGTCTGGGTTCACGTCAATGTCTTTGCTGGCAACCACGTCCGTTGCATAGGCCGCCGCGTAAACGTCCTCAGCCGCCAGACGGGGATGTGCATCCAGAATGCCGGCTCCCGTCATGCCGCCTGCCGGCTTGAACAGCACCTGCTCAACAGGGATGTGCGACCCCCGGATGCAGGGCTTGCCCGCCATCACGCGCGGGTCAACCGTGATGCGGCCATGCTTCGCTTCTGCCATAGCCAATATTCCTTCATTCCGCAGACAACAGCACACGCAGTGCCCGCTGGGCGCGGGCCGCTGTGGATGCCGCTGTGCATTTACTATACCAGTAATATGCCTCTTCCGGGGGCATGGCACACAGCTCATGCGAGATAGCCTCGACGCGGTCCATGCGCGAGAGCGGCGCTACCGCTAGGAACAGCAGTCCCAGCCGCACCCCGGTCTCTTCCTCCATCCGGAATGGCTCTCGGCGTCGAGGTGAAAGGTCGGTTACCTTGTAACCCGACCGCCGCAAGGCTTCCAGCACATGATCGGCCACTGCCCGCAGGCTGTCGCCGCTCAGGGCTACCACCCGTTTAGGTTCCGGATGGACGCCGTTGGCTTTCACCGGCCACTGGTACAGCGCCAGCGCGTAGCTGTGCCCGCCGCGCGGCTCAACACGCAGTTCGAACGGTTTTTGAGGATCGTAACCTGCCGGTTGCGGCTTAGGCGTCGGCAGTGGAGCGAGGTATGCCGGTACCGATGCCCCTTGGAGTACTTCTTCAGGAACGTCGAACAGCCCTAGCCGCCCGCGCATGGGGATCGGCGTCTCAAAACGTACCGGGTTTGCCAGCCGCCAGCCCAGCACATCGCCGGGCCACTTGCCCAGCCGCAGGTGCTCAGAGGCATGGGCATTATAGCTGTCCTCATTGAAGGCAATCACGTCCACAATCTCGACCGTGCCGACCAGCGCTCCGCGCACAAGCTCCTCCGGGTCAAGGCCGTATGCGCGGCAGTGTTCTTCCTTGACCTGTTGCCCGGCATGGATGACAACCTGCCCCCGGTAGCTGGTGTTCCAGGTACGAAGCTCAATCGTTTTGCGCCCTTGCAGGATCAGCTCTGCCCAGGGCTGTCGGATGGAGAGCGCCTTCACTGGACTTCCTCGAATGGTTCAGCGTCCACGACCAAGTGGCCAAACTCGAATCCTGAGAACACCTCTATAATCGTCTGGAACTGATCACCGTATACATCCAGGCCGCCAGGAAACCGCATACGCAAGCGGGTTTGGGCGCTGAGCTTCTGCGCTTCCTGCCCAAAGCTGTCTGTCACCTGCTTGAGCCGCTTATAGCGATCCCAGCCTCCGGCAAAGTTCACCTCGATCTGCTCTCCATTCCCAAACTCAGCGGCGAGGTTTTGTTCGATCCAGAACTCCCCTCTGCCTAACTGAGGGATCGTCAGGCCCAGCGACCGCACCTCGAGTGCCCCTTGATGGTCGTCTCCCTCAAACTCAACGTTCACCTCCCTGAGCCGCCTGATCCCCTGATCAACACAGGCATCGCGCAAGGCCTGAAAGGCCTGTGCAGGTGCACCCTTGCCGCGCAGGCGAACAGACGGCCCAACGGCAGGGACATGGTCAAACGGCATAGTCGAGGGAGGCATAGTCGTGGGCAGTTGTTGGACTTCCTCTCCCTTGATCGGCCATCCAAGCTCCGCATATTGCTCCGGCGTGTATAAGATGGCCTCGTCACTGATCTGAATAGCAGGCATAGGAGAATGGGCATTGTAGCCTATCTGTTCATGGGCATCATAATAGACCCATACTCCCTTCTCAATGCCATTGCGGATGGTCTTCTTAAGCTGGTTGATGTCGAGGAGCATCCGCAGGTTCATCCGGCGGGCAAAAGCCTTGCGCAGGTCTTCAGTCGTGATGCTAGTCTGTCCGACATCCCAGGCTTTTTCTCGTACAAACTTGCCGCTCAACACATTCGATTCTTGGGTGATAACCCTGTCCAGGTCCTTCAGGACATTCAACACCACTGTGCTCTGATCGGGCGCTACGTCTCCCTGGTCTTGAGGGGCCAGTTGAACACGAGCAAGATGGCTTTGAGACTCTGGCGCTTCTGCGCTGGGGTAGTAGAGCCAACGGTATGCCTTCGTAATAGCTACACGTACATCAAGCTCAGCCGCCTCAGCCTTCTTCTTGAGCTGGTTGCGCTGTTCGGGGAAGAACTCACCCATCCGATCTGCATCGTTGATGATGCGCTGAATGGCCAAGTATCGGCGCATTTGCTCGACCATATTCTCAACCTGATCCTCGTCGGCTACCAGAAAGATCAGGTTGTTCTTGAAGCGGCGGTACCCTTCCTGTAACCCGGCATAGTTAAATATTCGCACAACCAGCTCGTGCGGCTTCCCGCTGCCTGCGGCTGTCACTGCGGCATCGTAGTGCATCACAACCAGCTTAGGAGCCTCGGCGTCATCGGGTACATCACCCGGCTCACTAGGGAAGAAGACCGGCAGGAAGTAGCCCTTCTTCCAGATCTGCCGGATGCGCCGATCCAGCTCCGCTTTGGAGTTGACAATCCCCACCATACCTATTTCATCGTTGATGATCTTGTTGATGGAGGGTTCAGTCTTGAACCGGTAGCGATGCCCATCGTATTCGAAAAACCAACCGTTCTCAACGAGCTGATTGGCCGCTTTGAGTAGCAACGCAGGATCATCGTCCGGCGTCACTGTTGCCAGCACCAGATCGGCAGGATCAACGCCTGAAGCGATTCCCTGCGTCAGGCTGTGGAGGAACGCGGCTGTTGCGACCCGTTGAGTATAAGGAGTTCCGCCATAGTAGTCATCAAGACTTTGGGCATGGGCAAGAGACCCTTCAAGCGTGCTGACAATATCGGCCTCAATGACCTGCTTGAAACGCGGGCGCTCAAGCCTGCTGGTCAGGTCATTGGCAATATCTCCAACAGCCAGGTTAACGTCATGGGGGTGAATCAGGCAGATACCTTCCGGCCGGCAGGTCCATAACTCGCGGATTACCATCGCGAGCAAACGCAATACACCGCGCGTCCGCTGGAAATTGGGAATAGTTGAGGTCTTTCGGTTAAGGGTGTTCAAAAGCTCCGGGTGGAAGGGATAGTAGTATTCGATCTCCTGCCCGTACTCAGCCCGCAAGGCCCGTTGAGGAATATTGGCGCCTTGCTGTACACACCGGTGATAGGTGCTGGCATAAACAGAAGCAACCTCTGCGGCTACCGCCATGTCAATGGACTTGAACAGCCTGCGCTTGACGATTGCCGCGATCTCGGTCTCAGCAGTCGGGGTGATCACGCGCTCCTGGCGTGCCGAGATACGTTTTGTCTCAGCCAGCTCCTGAGTAAACTCCTCCGTCTCCTTCCCGAATGCATCACTCGGGTCGGCCAGGGTGAATACCACTACAACATGCTGCTTGCTGGCAACAAACTCAAGAAGGGACATTAAGAAAGCTACTGTCTGTTCAGCTAGGTCCGATCCCCCGCCGGCGGGCATGATGTTCTTTGCTGTGCGCAGGTGCCGGGCAACCTCATCGATCATGATCAGGGCAGGCGCATCACCAATGAGGTTTTCAAGGGCGGCAGTGCCCGGGGCCGCTTTGTCAAGGTCACTCTGCCTGACGCAAGAATAGCCTTCAGCCCCCCTCAGTTGATAGGCTATCTCGCCCCACAGCGTATAAGTGACCACATCTCCATGATTAAGGCCGTTGGAGGGATCAAGGTCAGATCCAACGACACCAGCAATTTGGATAGCACCTTCTGCCGGAACAAGCGAGGCGTCCACGAACGGAGGAGGGTAGCCCCGTGCGGCATGATAAAGGGCAATCAAGTTATGGGTCTTGCCCCCGCCGAAAGCAGTCTCCAGCCGGATAATGGCATTGTTGGCGGGATCGGCCCCTGTTAGCCGTCCCAATGCCTCTGTAAGCAGTAACTTGAGGCCATCGGTACAATAGGTGTTCTCAAAAAATACTTCCGGGTCTTGGTAGACTGGATCTGCGCGCCCTTCAACCACGTCACGCAGACGGGCGGCAAATATCTCTTCGCTCAGTTCTCCTGCTAGCACCTCTGGGCGGGGTTGGCAAGCCTCGAAGATAGTACGCATAGATTGTCTCCTGCTGAAAGAGCATTAGATCGGCTAATCAGGGAAGATTGGGATACGAGTATTATACTTAGCTTTCAGCATAGAGCCGACTCCCCCGGTATGTTGCTCTGACAAGGCCTAACCCTTCCGCCTGTAGATGGCGTTGTGTGGCATGCACCGTATCACCCGACGACGAAATGCCGCTCCTTGATCTCCCACATGTCGGGCTGGCCCTCGACGCGCGCTACGGCTTTGGCCTCGGCCAGCACATGCAGCGCGTCTTTGACCTCGTCCAGGCTCAGCTCTCGCTTGCCTACCTTCTCGCGCTCGATGTTGGTGTACCGGTGGATGTCCTCTACGCTGGCGGTCTTGCCTGTGCCCTGGCAGGCCTGGATGAACCCCCAGAACACACTCGTCTCACGCTCTTTGATCTTGACACTGAAGGCCTTGTACAGCGCCACCAGGATCAGCAGGGCGCTGGCGGCCGCGAACAGCTCGTTGGGCTGGTCCACAACGTCCTTGCAGCCCAGGATGATGCCTGCGGCCAGTTCGCCCATCGAGCCGAACTCGAACTCGAGGTTGCGCACCTTGATGCTGGTCGCCTCCCCCGTGCCGCCCTGATGGATGAGAAGTACTCGCTGGCCCGGGCTGACCTCCGCGGCAGACTTAAGCCCGGCGGCCGCCTGCTGATCCAGCCCCAGGTCGGGCGCCAGAGCGGCCAGATCGTTGAGCGCGGCGTAGTACGGATCGATCTCACGCCGCAGGGCCTCGCGTGCATCGGCGTAGGGCGCCAGCAACCCGATAACCTCGGCGCTCAGTTGCAGTCGCTCGGCCTCGTCTGTGCTGGCCCTGAGACGGGCGTGGGCCTCTGCCACACGCGGGCCGATCTTCGCCCAGCCTTCCGTTCCGACCAGGGCCGGAAGTTGATGGTGGAGCGCATCCAGCGCCGCCAGCATGCTGTCAGGATTTCCAAGTGACATGATGTGCTCTCCTTTGTGCGTGCTATGCTCCGCTGAAAGTGAACGCGGCCCAGTAGTAGGGATTCGCATACAGCCGGTCCTGCGGATCGCCGCCGGTCATGACTTGAACATAGGCCTCTGTCGCTTCGGCCACGCTCATGCGAGGGTGGATGTACGCATCGTAGTAATCGCCAACTTCCTGCCGCGTGGCGTCACGCAGCCAGAGTTGCGCCTCGCGCAGGGCGGCGGGCAGCGACATACCCCGCTCGCGGTGGTTACGGTAGAAGCGCTCCATCAACAGCGCGGTGCTGCGGTCATCAACCGTCCACAGCGTGCTGACCACCGCCGGTGCGCCCGCCTGCAGAAACCCCGCCGGCAGTCCGATGTACTCATCCGGCGACTGGCGCACCTCGGTGATGCCCGTCTCGCAGGCCGAGAGCGTCACCAGCCGCGAGGAGTCGAGGTTCATCGCGCTGATGATCTCCTTGAGTGTCAGGGGGGCATCATGCAGCACCAGCCCCGACGCCAGCGGGTCGCCCCAGGCGAAATAGCCGTGACAGGACAGGTGCAGGGTGGCCTTGCCGGCGGCCTCGGCCTGGATCGTCTCCTTGGTCGCCTCCGCATCCAGCAGGGGGGTGGCACCCAGCAGATCACCGATTGCCTCAGCCGCTGCGTTGATGAGCGGATTCACGTTGGGGTCAGCGTAGCGGTTGATGCCGACCACCATCGCCGCCTGACCCTGGCGCTGACTCGCCCGGCGGCGCGACACATTCAACGCATAGCCGGAAGGCGCGTAAACGACCTCGTAGTCGTCAAGCAGGCAGCGCCGCTTTCCGTCCTCCATGCGCCAAGCGGCGTGCAAAGGCAGAAGCTGTAACCCCCCGGCAGGCATCAGGATGACGGAGTGCACACCCAGCGCTTGCAATCGCTCATGGACAGGCGCCACCAGCGCCTCCCACAGCTCCCCGGTGAAGCGCTCAATGGCCGCCTGCCACGCTGCCTCTGTCAGGCGGGTGGGGCTGCGGCGAAACGCAAAGTATGCGCCCATCCAGCCGCCCCAGGCCGGATCGTCAGGCGGGCCCTTCAGCAGTGTTTGGAGTTCATCGTCTTTGAACCCCTCCAGCCGGATGACGTGCTCCTCGGTCACCTTATGCACCCCATGCGGCACGACGAACACAACACTGCCCTGCGACGTGATCAGCGGCGCAACCAGCGCGCCACCCTCCGGCACCAGAACCAGCAGGTCCGGCAGGTCGAGGCCCTGCGGCATGAAGTCGGGATATTTCTCCTGCAGCGTGGCAGTGTATTCCCTCAGTTCGGCCCAGGCTGCTTCCAGCAGCGACAGTAGGATTACGTTGTCTCGGCGGCGCGGGTTATCAAGGGGTAAGGCCATCTCCTCCTGTAGCGCTGTAACCTGTTCCTGCAAGGCCTGCCGTTTCGCGTGCTCTTCTGGCAACAGCAGGCTGGTGTTGGCCTCAGCCAGCGCCAGCGCCTCAGCCAGCAGACGCGTCTTGCCGCGCTCGTGCATCAGCAGGGCTTCGGCGGGCTGGCCGAGTTGCAGGAGGCAGTACGCCGCGCGGGCGTAGAGCTGTGCCGTCTCGCCTACCTCAGCTCGTTTGCCCGCTTCCGTGTGGGCCGCCTTCAGCAGGTCGTCGCCGGCGGCAATGGCCGCCTGATAGGCCTCCAGCGCCTCCACCCAGCGCCGCTCGCCAAAATACAGGTTCCCCAGGTTGCGCTGTGTCAGGCGATGGTCGGACGGCAAGGCCTCGCGGGTCCTCACCTCCAGGGCCAGCTGGTAGTGGTGGATGGCCTGCTCGAGGTTGTCGGCCCGGTCTCCCAGCGGGTTCTGGGCCAGGCTGTTGGCTAACTCATTTTGCAGGGCGGCCCACAGTTCCGGGTTCTGCTGGCGCGGCAACAGCGCCAGCGCTTGGCGGCACAGGTCCACCCGGCGGGGCATGTCCAGCGCGCTGCGTGACGGCTGGCGCAGTTCGGTCAGGATGCGGACAAGCTCGTCATCGTCTCCTGATCCTGCGCTCTGCCCTGCCAGCGCCTGCTGCACCATCTGCCCGATGAGGGGCAACAACTCAGGGTGCTCCTCGAGCAGGGCTTTCAGCTCCTCCTCGGACCCGACCGACAGCAGGCGCTGTAGCAGTTCGGGCGGCACATCGGGCATCCCGCGCGGGGCCAGCAGCGGTGCAAAGGCGGCGTCAACCCCTTCCGACCGGCAACGGCGCAGCAGGTCGCGGTGCCGTTCCAGCATGCGCCTTGCTTGTGGGTCGTCACGGGCCTGTTCCAGCAGCATGGCAAAGACCTGATCCGCCTCGTCGGTCAGCAGCAGGTCGCGCCGCTCCTCGACGACGCGCTTGCCTGCCGCCCAGTCATCAGCCTCGAGGAAGTCTATCACTGCTTGCGCAATATCTTCGAACGAGGGTCGCTTCTTCTTCCCAAAGAGTGGCATGAGGTTTCTCCTTTCTGTGGACTGAACCGATCCAAGGCTTCAGGCAATACTGCTCAACGATCCGTCAGCGGTCAGGACGGCTCTAGGCGTGTCCCCGGCGGCCTGCGCCTGGGCGCGTATCTGCTGGGCGTTCTTGAACCAGGCTTCTTTGTGCTGTGGTGCAACAGTCAGCACGCCGACGGTGTTGTTTGCGATCACGTATAGCAGATCGGGTTGTTGAGACATAGGAGACCCTCCAGCAAGGCATCTGGTCAATAGTTCAAGGGGAACTACGCTAAGCATACTCAGTCAAGCAAGTGGCGTTGGAAGACATCTCCTCCCAGCCGTAACTGTCCCCATAATACAATAACACCACTTGCAATGGAAGTGCGTAATCACAGTATCCCCCTGCATTGAAGCTCCACACGAAGGTCTGCCACTGAAGTGAAGAGGATAGAAGAAATCCCAAGTGCTTCAGCCGCCAGGATATTACGGGCTAGATCGTCAATAAACAGGGCTTGATCCGGCCTGATGTCCAGCCGTGCAAGGGCGAGCAGGTAGATTGCCGGGTCCGGTTTGGCAATACCAGCCTCTGCTGAGCTGATCACCACATCCAATAGCCCCTCTAGCTGGCGATGCTTGAGCAAGTACTCCTCAAAGCCTACCCGTGAAGTGTTACTCAGGACTGCTAAACGATAGCGTCCATGTAATTCAGCCAGCAGACTACGCATCTCTGGTCTTATGCCGCGATGCCTGAAAAGCCGCATCTTAAAGAGCCGCATTTCCTCCTCAGATGAAATGCCCAGCGCTTCAAGCCGATCTTTCCAAAATGCCTCACGGGTGATCTGTCCCCGTTTAGCTTTCTCCCATGCCGGGCTGACATACAGATGATCCCATAGGGCACTGCCGCTCTGCAGACCGTATTCCCGTGCCAGCTCAGCCAGATCGGCTTCGAAAGCGGCAGGATCAAGGGGGCCTTCCAAGACACCCCCATAGTCAAAAATAATCGCCTCAGGTCTTGTTGCCAGCATACTGATCAAGCCATTTAGACAAGATAGTTTCCAATTCAAGAGTTGGGGTGAAAAGGACAGCTTTCATCCCAACCGCCTGTGCGCCTGCAACATTTGCAGGGGAATCGTCCACAAGGAGAGCTTCATGAGGTGAGAGATTGAGCCGCTCAAGAACAGTGTAGTAAGCGGCAGGCGCAGGTTTCATTGCCCCGATCTCAGCAGAGATAACAACGGTGTCAAACAGAGCGTCCAACCCTGTCTGGATCAATTCTTTCCTTAAGTCAGCAATATTATTGCTCAGCAGGCCGACAGCAACGTTGTCACCTCGTAGCCTGCGGATCAAAGCAACTAGATTCTCATTGAGCCGATCCCCACGGTAAAAATCCTGGCGCAACTTATTGAGCTGATCAGCTTCAAGCTTAAGTTCAGCACCCACCGCCGCCCAGTACGCATCTGGGCTTAATTTCCCCTGTTGGGCTTGTTGCCAAGCCCTGATTCCATGTACTACTGACTCAATCGTGCCTGCTGGAAGCCCCAGGCGCCGGTCCCAGTTGTGGCGGGGAGTATAATCCTCTGTGCGCATCAGGACGCCTCCCCAATCGAAAATAACAGCAACACGCATTCTCATCGCCACTTCCTTGCTCCTATGATTGTACCGTAGAGACTCGTTGTTAGAATCCCGTCTGCCAGCTATACTTTGCTTTAGACACTTTAGATAAAATAAAATTACTTCTACCTTATCACGGGAGTGGATGTGAGGTGCAGTCCTATGGGCCGCCAGCGTATTGTCATAGTGGACGATCATGAGGTTGTCAGGCTGGGGTTGCGCTCTTTGCTGGAACGTCACTCCGAATTTGAGATTGTAGGGGAAGCTGGTAACGGAAGGGAAGCATTGGAGAAGGTTGCTACCCTTCAACCAGATGTAGTAGTACTTGACATCCGGATGCCGGGCATGAGTGGCGTCGAAGTATGCCAGCAGATCAACGAGCGGTTCCCCAAAACCAAGGTCATCATGTTGACCTCCTATGCAGAAGACGAAATGCTGTTTGCCGCAATAAGGGCTGGAGCGGCAGGCTACGTCCTTAAGCAGATCGGTGGTGACGACCTTGTCCGTGCCATTGAGGCAGTAGGACGTGGTGATGCATTGCTTGATCCTACCTTAACACAACGTGTGTTTGATCAGGTCCGCAAGGCTCAACGGGACGAAGAGGCATCCGCTTTTGCAGAGCTGACCAATCAGGAGATGCAAGTTTTACAACTTGTCTCGGAGGGGCGCACCAACCGCGAAATTGCAGAAGCCCTTTATCTGGGCGAAGGTACAGTGCGCAATTACGTCAGCAACATTCTTGGCAAACTTGGCGTAGCAAATCGGGCAGAAGCTGCTGCCTATGCCGTACAGCACAACCTGAAAGACTACCTCTCCTCTTAGACTATACTCCTCTTTAATCTAATGTGACTGCTTCACCCCTTGCGCTCGGCCTGACACTTCGGGCATGGGCAGATATGCCTTAAATACCCCCATGTGTAGATGCCCGAATCATGGCCGTCATCCCACCGAAACTGGATAGCGTAGTTGCCCACTAGTTGGATGTTCTTCACCTCGTACGAGCGGGCGGGCTTTAACTCAATCAGGTCGGGGGCATGCTCTACCCCCATGTTTTCGTGCCCGCCCCTGCATACGGCACAGGGGCAGGCTTCGCGCAGAGCATCAAGGGGATAGCTGCTAGCATGTCCATCTTCCCAACTGATACGTAGCTGGTGCGCTCTGCGATCAAGTATGATGCCCGCCGGGCGAGTCCTGGGGGTGTTTGACTGTTGGTTCATGATAGGATTCACTCGTCCTTAGTAGAGAATTCTGTTTTTTGAGCACATTGTGCAATGTTGTGTGTCACCTAGTAAGTTATGATATTTACTCATATAGCGACTTATTACCACTTCGCTTGCCATCTAGCGAATCACCAGCACTGGCGTTCCGATGGGAGCCCAGTTGTAAAGCCACTCTGCTTCTGCGGTGCGCATGTTTACACATCCATGGCTCATGGGCCGCCCAAAATTGTTGTGCCAGTATGTGCCATGGAATGAGTACCCTCGATAGAAATACATTACCCATGGCACGTTGGGAAGATCGTACCCCGGACCAGTCATGCGCTGAGACGGAACTTTCAGATAGATCGAGAAACTGCCTACAACAGTGGGTGTGGCTGGAAGGCCGGTCGAGACGACAAATTGCCTCAATAGATTCCCGTCCTCAAAGGCATATACGCGTTGCTGAGAAAGGACAACGATGATTTGCTTGCCTGTTGGCAGAGTTGGTGTCGGCACACCAGGGAGGTCTGTTCTGTTTTGTGTCGCCTGTTCAGCCCATTCATCTGAGGGGGGAATAACCAATTCTTGCCCCGCGTAGATAGTATCAATGTTGTAAATGGCATTGATAGAAGCCAGGCTAGCTACAGAGACGCCATAGCGGGTAGCAATACGGAACAACGTGTCGCCCCGTTGTACTGTATAGGTGATAGGTCCTTCACGGGGGAGTGTGTTAACGTTGAATGTCACGGGGATGTGAAGTTTTTGCCCCGCCCCGATACCTGTGTCCATGTCGAGGTTGTTGAGGGATGACAGCTCATGTAACGGGGTGTGATAGAAAAGCTCAAGATCAAGCAGTGTGTCACCGGGTTGTACAATGTGGGTGACCGAGTTTTGAGCTGTGGCCGGATATGCCGGAGTTGCTAGGAATGTAATAGCAATCGCCAAGATGAGGTTACGTATGCGCCGGAATATCTTTCTGACACTCACTGGAACGGAGCCTTTCATCCATGCCACCCCGTTTGCCGCCCCCTATAGTACTCTTACCTTGTTCGAGGCACAATGAGCCTTCTATGATCGAAGATTTGCTCACTTGAGCAAGGCTAGCTCTGTGAATAGGATGCTTCTTGTAGACCCCTAGCCCACCGCGCTGGAATGTGACATACCTGGCCGGCCCGATCAACGCAAATATGCTTGGTTGTAGCTGTGACGAGCAATTGGCCGGTTGCGGCATCCACTATCTCGTAGGCGAAAGTTACAGCGCGGCTACGAACCTCTTTTACCCATGTGCGGACAGTCATCATTTGATCGTATCGAGCAGGGGCAAGGTAACGGAGGTTAATTTCGCTGACTGCCAGCGAAAAGCCGCTGTTTTCTAGCTCGGCATATGGGGTACCTCGCTGGCGCGAGAATTCACTGCGCCCCTCTTCGAGGTAGACAACATAGGCGGCATGGTGAACAACTCCCATTGCATCAGTCTCAGCAAAGCGGACACGGAAAGAAGTCTCGACCATATGACGCGGATTGTCAAGCGAGATTGGCGTGGTAGTCAAGAGGCCATCTCCTGTTCCAAGGTGAGGTGACGTAAATCGTTACAGTCCTAAGTAATCAAAAGGCCCGCCATAATGAAGGGAGAGGGCAAATCCCTTATACCTTCAAGTTGGCGGGCAACATAGAGACTGCACAATCTCATCCATCATAGTTGTGGATAGACTAGGCACTGATAGGCCAAAGAGTGCTAGTGACGACGACGTCCACTGCCTGCCAGCACAACATAGTAGAGTAACTGGAAGAGGGCCATCAGCAGGCCAGCTACATAAGTGAGTGCCGCCGCCGATAACACAGCGCGAGCGCCGCGCCGTTCGCTGTCCCCCACCAGTAGCCCGCTATTGGTGAGCATCCTCATCGCCTTGGATGAAGCATCAATCTCAACTGGCAGGGTGATCAATGCAAACACGAACGCCAGAGAGAAAAAGGCAATGCCCAGCCACATGAGCGGCGAGAAGCGCATGAAGAAGCCGATGATAAACAATATCGGCCCAAGTTGCGAGCCAATGTTCACTGCCGGCACGATGCCTGTGCGCAACTGGAGCAGAAGGTTTCCACTGGCGTCCTGTTGGGCATGGGCGATCTCATGGGCAACAATAGCCAGAGCCGCTACAGAGCCTTGCATGGCTGTCCCTTGTGAGAGGTTGAGCGTTTTAGTGCGTGGGTCGTAGTTGTCAGTTAGCTGACCACCGATACCCTGTATCCGGACTCCATACAGATTGTTTTCGGCCAGCAAGTATTCAGCGGCCTTGACACCGGGCAAACCCCTGCTGTTTGGTACACGCCCCCACTTCGCATAGGCGGTCTGGACCCGCCACTGCGCATACAGCATCAGAAGCAGAGCAGGAGCGACAAAGAGCCAGTAAGTTGGATTCCAGTAGAATGGCCACCACATAAATAGATTACCTCCCTGAGTGATTTCTATGTCTATCATCCTACGGCTGACATGACCTAATTGTAACACCGAAAACATAAGAATCCCCTTAGAATGAAAATATGGACCTCCGCCCCTATTTTCCGATGAGGTATATACTTACGGGCATCTAATGTCATGAGAGAAAGAGAATAATAATGTATACAGAACAGGAGAAAGCACGGGCAATCGTGTATGGGCTAGCTTTAGGCGATGCGCTAGGCTGGCCTGTAGAGTTTTACTCCATGCGGCAGATCAAGGCGGTCTATGGGGAAAGAGGTATCCTGCAACCACCTGATCCAGCCCTGTTCACAGACGACACCCAGATGACCATAGCTATTAGTGAAGCACTGCTTGAGGCTGGCGAGGCAGATGTGAACACACTTATGGCCGCTGTCTCACGCCGTCTTATTGCGTGGAGTAAATCTCCAGAAAACAATCGGGCCCCCGGTCGCACTGTCATGGGAGCGCTTGGAAGGCTTAACAGCGGCATTGCATGGCAGGAGTCAGGAAGCCGTAGCAGTAAGGGGTGTGGTTCTGCTATTCGCGTCGCGCCGATCGGCTTCCTTTATCAGCATGATCCAGAACGCTTGCGTGAGGTTGCCCATGTGACCGGCATCGTTACCCATGCTCATCCAGCGGCTGATGCCGCTACAATTGCCGCCGCCTACCTGATCAAGCTGGCACTAGATGGTATCCCGCCGAGCGAATATATTGGTCGTGCCATGGATTTCACAAAGGGCATCTCAGACGAGTTTGAATCAGCTCTGGAACGAGCCGAGCACGTGGGCGGCTGGGATGATGAGTTCGCGGCCATCACACATATCGGTGACGGCTGGGTTGGCGACGAGGCTGTCGCGATGGCCGTGTATTGTACCATGCGCTACCCAGACGACTATGTGGGGGCTGTACGTCTAGCCGCCAATATCCCCGGCGACTCGGACTCGGTGGCTTGTATCACCGGGGGGATTATTGCAGGGCGGGTTGGGCTGGAAGGCCTCCCCCAAGACTGGATCGCCCGCCTGGAGCGTCTTGAGGAACTAACCAACCTGGCTGATCGTCTGGCAGTCAAGAAGCAAAGCCTGAGCGCCAGACAGATTTTAGCATAGATGGCAGGACTTCTGGGTTTGGGAGGTTGTTCACGCGTCTTGCCCTACCTAGTATCCCCGTGAGCGGTCAACTAGGTTGAACAACGGCTCGCCCGCTAAAAAACGCCGCAGATTCTCAGCAAATAGCTCGGCGGCACGGTCGTAATAATCCGGCATAAAGCCGGCGACGTGGGGGCTGATAATGACGTTAGGGAGCTTCCATAGAGGGCTGTCGAGCGGTAATGGTTCCTCGCTAAAGACATCCAGTGCCGCTCCACCGATAATCCCCTTCTCCAGTGCCTCGACCAGCGCAGCTTCATCTACCACATTACCGCGCGAAACGTTGATCAAAATAGCACTGGACTTCATAGCAGAAAGCATGGCCGCATTGATCAGATGATGTGTCTGCTGGTTGAGGGGAACAGTCAGTACTACATAATCACATTCTCGGAGAAACGACCTTAGCCCCTGAGGAGGGTAGATTCGCTCCGGAATCTCTCCTTCGGGGTCGCCTGTACCGGCTATGGTATAGGAGTTATCGGCCAACTGCCTCACATCACGTTTGACGGCCAGTATCCGCATACCGAACGCCTGTGCAAGCCGTGCCACTTGCCGCCCCACACTCCCGTAACCGATGATGCCAAGTGTCGCACCGTGTAATACATCCGGGACATAACGGTCCCAGCGCGGCCTGGACCACGTCCCTGAAACCTTATCCTCAAACATTCGAGGGAGACGATGGGCAAAAGCGAGAATCTGAGCCAGCACATACTCGGCCATTGTAATAACATGTACTCCGCTGGCAGTTGTGAACATGACTTCACTCTGAGTAAAGAGAGGATGTTCCAGAAGATGGTCAATCCCTGCTCCGTGAAGTTGAACCCAGCGCAGGCGGGGGGCGGCTTCTGGTAGTGGGAGTATCTGCCAGGCATATAAAATGTCTACTTCGCTGATGAGATCGGCAATATCCTCTACACTACGAGCTTCGCGCTGTGAGATAGATAGCTGGGGGGAAATGCTTGCCAGCTCCTCAATTAAGTCAGCGGTAAATGGCAGGGTAATCAGTACATTGATTGTATCCACGGACTTACTCCCTCAGTTTGGTCCTATGGTTGAGAGGCAAAAGCAGGCCTATCACGCCGCCAGTGATGGCAATCAGCCCTATAAGTAATGCCCCTATCAAGATCACATGCCACTGCGTCATCCTAAGCCCGATGAACGTTGCCTCTTCTGCGCTGTCCGAAACTTTCCCTCCACCAGCATCTGAGGCTAAGGCCGGCTGTGTTCCCTCTAGGGGGGCGAATGCTATCTCAGGTGTCCAGGTGGGATAAGGGGCAAAGGTTGCGCCCGGCGTTATAGTGGGAGATAAGACGGGAGTGATCACCTGAGGGGACGGAAGCGGTGAAGAGATGACAGGCGGAGTGGTCGCACTGGAGGGGGTGATGGTGGGTTGCACAGCGGGAGTTGGCTGGGCCGCTGGTGAGGGTGGTAGAACAGCGGGAGGTGTGTTCTCTCCACTCGCGCTCAACAGGATACTGTCTTGCGAATCGGCAGTGCGCCCATAAGTATCTATGAACCGCACATAGACTGTCTTTGTCCCCTCTCCGCCACTTGTGTCCAGTGTCCAGCTCACATACTGTGCCCAAGATTGCGGCGAAGCCCCTGCAAAATCAGGCGAGTTGCTGACCATGATCTGGGCAGCCCAGCCAATACGTCCTGGAGCACTGCCAAAGACCCCCTCGTTCCAGAGGGTTAAGGTAACTGAGGGGTTGTTGGTCGAATAAGCATCACCGTTGATAAAAATGGGAAGCACGTTGGGTTGGGCCGAGATATCCATGGTGTAGTAGGTCATGCCGTTGGCATCAGTGGCCGCCCCAATCCCGATCTCGCGGAGTACAGGATGAAGAACGTTGTTGCGGTGCAATTCGTCTGCTGTCAGCCACCAGTTGACCGCCTCTTCAGGGCCGCCTGCACCCACGTATACATTCTCATTGACTCGTGTGGCTGGATATCCTACTGCCAGCGCGCGATCCAGAGGGCGGGTGCCGCCCGGCCCGTCGTGAGTAAACTGCCCAATACTACGTTGGTACTCACTATGAGCCTGCGCAGATAAGGTTAACAGGGGATTGAGCGCATAGGGTGGTAACCCAATAGAGACACGCGCGGCATTGACTGCCGCCAGCACTCTGCTTATCAGAGCGGCTTGATCTTGGGCATGTACCGGTTCTGAGGCCACTAGGATCGAGAGTGCGACAGCGAGCAGAATAGGTAACAACGGCTTACTCATGCTCCTATTGTATCTGCTCATGCGGCTCATGCCATACTTCCTGATCGTCCCTGTACTTGTGTCAATACCCTCACAGTGGTCAGACCCATTGCCAGCGCTCCCCCAATCAGCATCGTTTTGACAGCATTGACCAGCCCGGCATCTATATTCCCAGCCGCAAACTCTAACATGGTACTGAAGGCAGGCACCCCCGGTATCATAGGAATTACGCCGGTGACAGTGAAGATAGTACGAGGGACTTTGTAGAAGCGGGCTAGAAAATATCCTGCTGTTGCGACAGCCAGTGCGCCAATATAGGAGCCGCCCTCAATGCTGGCCCCCAGGTCAACAGCGGCCAATCGGACCGTCCGTCCAACTGCCCCTGTTACACAACAAGCGATCAGCGTCCGACGGGGTACGTTGAACAGCATACCAAAGCCCAGTGTGGCAACAAAACCCAACCCGAACTCGCGTAGGTAGAGTAAAAGAACTGACATTATCGCAACCCCCAAACCAAGAAAAGGAGCATTCCTAGGGCAATGCCAACTGCCATCAGGGCGGCGTAAGCGCCGCGGGTCACACCTGAAAGAATGTCGCCTGTAGCCAAATCGAGTACAGATGTCACCATCGGAACGCCGGGGACTAGTTGCAAAACCGCCGCCACGGATGCCAGATCAGGGGAGGTACAGTGTAGAGCATGGCAGCTTATCCTGCTCACTGCTGTAGCTACAAAGGCTGTTACTACCGTTACCATCAGCGGCAGTACGAGTGTCCGGCGTAACCTCAGTCTGATCAGCATTGCCGCCAGTGCCCCCAGCACGCCAGCCACAAATTCGGTCCATCCTCCGCCCATCAACATGCCAAACGCGCCGCAGGAGATTGATACCCCTGCGGCCAGCAGCCAGGCGGGATAGATGCTCCTTTGCTGTTCGATCTGGGAAAGATGGTCAGCGATCTGTTCAGGGGTAAGTGCTTTGGATAACGCCTCTCGTGAGAGGTTATTCACAGCGGCAAGGCGATTCATGTCAACGCCTACATGAGTGATGCGGTGTACGCGTGTCAACGGACAGGAAGAGCCGCCGGCTTGAAGGGTGAAACCCGTTGGGGTCGTGAACACCTCAATATCGCCAAGTTCAAGTGCCCTCCCTAGTGCCTTGAGCGTTTCATCAACACGATAGGTGGCCGCTCCATTTTCTAGCAACAACACCCCCGCCCGGACCAGCAGATTAAGCCGCTCGTTCGTATCAAGCGTTTCCGGTAAGTTCATGAATTTGCCCTCCGCCTTTCAGGTAAGATAGACTGCTGTTAGCTGGTCTTCTTGCTGACTGACGATCCTTTTAGTGATGCAGGCTTGACAACCGGCTCCCCGACATAAGCATAGAATCCTTCTTGCCCCTGCCTCGCTCCACTGATATAATAGTTTAACAGAAGGGCGATGTAGCTCAATGGCAGAGCAGCGGACTCATAAGCCGTTGGTTACTGGTTCAAATCCAGTCATCGCCACTAGCCCACCAATGGCCCCTTTCGTGGGCCGTTTTGATTCTTAGGCCATGGCGCATTGCGCATGGTTGCATTGCCGTTTGCCGGGTGATAGACTCGTCCGACAGCAATCCGGCATATGACTGAACGGGGACCCAATATGCCTCCACAGGCCCTTTACCTTAGATGGCGACCGATGACATTTGAAGATGTCGTGGGGCAGGAGCATGTAACCTACACCCTTCGTAACGCTCTGGCAAGCGGGCGCGTTGCCCACGCTTACCTGTTTGCCGGTCCCCGCGGGACAGGGAAAACCACAATGGCCCGCCTGTTGGCCAAGGCAGTAAACTGTCTGGCTGAGGACCCGCTGGCTCGCCCCTGCAACCAGTGTGCTTACTGTGTGGCTGTAAATGAGGGTCGCTTTCTCGATCTCATTGAAATTGATGCCGCCTCCCACACAGGTGTAGATGACGTAAGGGAATTGCGCGACCGAATCGTCTTTGCGCCCAACGAGGGCCAGTACAAGGTCTATATTGTGGACGAGGTACATCGTTTCTCAGGGGCCGCCTTTGATGCTTTATTGAAAACAATCGAAGAACCGCCCCCTCACGCCATCTTTGTTCTGGCAACAACTGAAAGCCACAAAGTACCTCAGACGATACTTTCCCGTTGTCAGAGATTCGAGTTTCGGCGTCTGTCTGTGGGACAGATTACCCGGCGATTGTATCAAATTGTCGAGGCTGAGGGATTACAGGCTGATGTATCTGCCCTAGAGCTGATTGCTCGGCTCGCGACAGGCTCACTGCGTGACGCAATCAGTCTGCTTGATCAGTTGCTGACCAGTTCGCAGGGAGAACTTACACTGGAGCTAGCGCAAGCCATCTTAGGAACAACGGCCAGTGAGGGTTTGCATGAGCTGACGGTAGCTGTTGCCACTGGAGATACAGCAACGGGGTTGGATGTGATCAACCGAATAGTAGATGCAGGAGTCGATCCCCGTCAGCTTGCCAAGCAGATGGTGGATTACCTTAGGCTGATCATGCTGGTACAAGCTGGTGGAGCCGGCTTAGTCGAAGGTTTAGAATCTGGTGAAAAGCTAGAAAATATTACCCAGCTCGCCGGACAGTTTACCCGCCAGGGCCTGTTCAGGGCACTGGAGTCTTTCGCTGAAGCAGTTTCGTCGGATTGGCACTGGGGCTGGCAACCCCAGTTGCCGCTGGAAATGGCCCTCCTAAAGAGCATTGAAACACCACTACAGAGTACTTCTCAAGAGGCTTTAGAGAGACCTTCTAGGGTCATCACTCCCCCTGCCGGCGTTACTGCTCCACCCCCGCCTGCCTCTGATGAGGCGCCAACCTCTGAGTTACCGGCATCAGGTGTACCACCCCTGTCCGAGATTCATTCCCAATGGGGAAAGGTCTGTAGCCTGGCCCGTCAGAAGGACCCAGCCCTTCAGGCGTTGCTCCTCTCCAGTACTCCTTGCAAGGTGGAGGGCCGCACAATCCTCTTGCAGGCAGTAGGAGACTTTGTCCGCGAGAAAATAGAGAAGGATGAGAATCGCCGGGTCATAGAAGCAATTTTCCAACAAGTATTCAAACAACCTTTGAGGGTCCGCTGTCAGACCCAGCCCCCGCGAGATGGCGGACAGCCCTCCCTCAATGCTGACGACTTGCTGACTGCTGACGAGGTTGCATCCTTTATGGTCAATGAGCTGGGGGGCAAAATCAAGCATGTTGAGAGCAATGAGGAGGAATAGTTCAAGGTGAGCAAGAAAAAAGGAATGGGACGTAACCCCCTTATGAGCGGCGGGGCACGGGGCGGAATGGGTAACCTGGCCCAACAGATCCAAAAAATGCAAGAAGAGATGGCCAAAGCGCAAGAGGCACTGGCTGAAGAAACCTTGGAGGTTTCAGCAGGTGGCGGCATGGTCACTGTGGTCATTACTGGCCACCAGAGAGTGCGTTCCATTATCCTGAAGCCGGAGGTAGTTGACCCTGATGATATTGACATGCTCCAAGACCTGCTGACGGCGGCTATTAATCAGGCTATTGAGCAATCACAGGCTATGGCCGCCCAGAGGCTGGAAGCCTTGACTGGTGGCCTCAACTTGCCGGGACTTTAGGCGGATATGAGCAAAGCTATTCCTGCCTCTGTCACGCGCCTGATAGATGAGTTCTCCCGACTGCCGGGTATTGGCCCTAAGACAGCCGCCCGCTTAACCTACTACTTGTTGCGCTCTCCTGACGAGCAGGCGCTGTCTCTGGCTGATGCGCTTCGGCACCTGAAAGAATCAACTCGTTACTGTTCCATCTGTTACAACATCACTGAACAAGACCCCTGCGCCGTCTGCGCCGATGAGCAACGTGACTCGTCGCTCATCTGTGTGGTTGAGGAACCACTGGATGTCATAGCTATCGAACGCACAGGCAGGTATCATGGCCTTTATCATGTCCTTCATGGCGCGATCAACCCGATGAGTGGCATTGGCCCTGATCAACTACGAATTAAGGAGTTGATTGAGCGGGTTGAAAGGGGGGCTGTCCGCGAGGTTATCCTTGCAACTAACGTCAGCCTTGAAGGGGACGCAACAGCCATGTATATCCGTCAGCGGTTACGGGGGCTGGTACGACTAACACGCTTGGCACGGGGGTTGCCGGTCGGCGGTGATCTTGAGTATGCTGATAGTGTCACGCTGAGTGATGCTCTAGAGGGACGCCGCGAGATAAAAGAGGATTGAGCTTGTCAGCCTGCCGCTGGAGTGATATGATCTAGTTCAAGCCCCCGTAGCTCAATGGATAGAGTGATGGTCTTCGAAACCAGAGGTTGCAGGTTCGAATCCTGTCGGGGGTACTAAGATGATTTTCCTCTTGTGTGCTGACCATCATCAGCGGTAGTAAGTTGGGATGGTCGGCTGTATTGTTTCTCCCGCACGAGTGCCCTGGCTTAAAGATTGCACTGTTCGCACACTAAATGCGCTGTAGCCGTCACTACACTCTCACTTGGCAGGACGGGCGTAAGTATATAATAGGCCGGAACAATGCCTGTGATGTTGTCTCCTCCCGTTGCCTTGTAGTAGAGTGGATTAGGGGTAGAATACAGACTATGGTAGAGAATCCAATCCTAAATGAACGATACAGGCTCATTGAACAGATCGGCGCCGGCGGCATGGCCGTACTGTATAAGGCTCAGGACCTAGAGCTTGGGCGCCTTGTAGCTGTCAAGGTGTTACGTCCTAGTCTGGTGAACGACCCTGAATTCCTGATGCGCTTCAAGCGTGAGGCACAGGCCGCCGCCAATCTCTCACATCCCAACATTGTGACGGTTTATGATGTTGGGCAGGACGGCCCCAAAGCTCATTACATTGTCATGGAATATGTGCCGGGGCAGGACCTCAAGAAGCTGATTCGGGCGCGTGGCGTCTTTGAGGTAGATGCGGCTCTGGCCATCATCGTGGAGGTATGCAAGGGCATTGGTTATGCTCATCGGGCTGGTCTAGTGCACTGTGATGTCAAACCGCAGAATATTCTGGTTACGCCCGACAACACAATTAAAGTAGCCGACTTTGGCATTGCCCGTGCCCTAGCCGGGCCATTACCTGATACAGAGGGAGAAGACGTCGTATGGGGTAGCCCGCATTATTTCTCCCCTGAGCAGGCCGCCGGAGAACCGCCAACGCCTGCCTCAGACGTTTACTCGATAGGAGTGGTGCTGTTTGAGCTACTAACCGGGCGACTGCCATTCGTAGGGCATGATTATCGAGAGTTGGCTCTGGCGCATATTAAGCAGGAACCCCCCTCTCTATTGGAGATCAATCCTGCCCTGCCGGTCGAATTGGATCGGATTGTCCGCAAAGTTCTTTCAAAGGAGCCAGCCGCCCGTTATCGGACAGCCGATCAGTTAGGCCGTATTTTGCAGAAATACAGAGAACAGGGCTTACAGCCTACCTCTTCTTTTGTGGTTAAACCATCCACCGTACAGGCGCCAGTCCCGCCTCCTCGGCCTGCACCAGCGCCGGTTCGTCCTGTACAAGTTCCTCCTCCGATGGATCAGAGCGAACCCACTATTCCCAGCCTGCCCCCCATAGACCTCAGGGCAGTGAGCAGTAGGGTACCGGTTCAGCAACAGCCTTACTACGAACCACCTCTGCCTGACGAGGGCTATTTCACTGCTGAGCAGGAGTTCGTGCCCGGAGTCGATATATATGGTATTGTGCTGGGTGTCCTAGCAGGAGTTGCATGGCTTGGGCTAATCCCGCTGTGGGTAACGGTTTATCTAACGCTCACACGTTGAGTGGAGTAATGCGGCCATAGTGAGTACGTTGAAGGGGTACAAGGAAACAGGTATAATCCTCTTTAGGTAGCGGCGCTTTGCTCTAGTATCAGTTTGGTCGTTGTTGGGAGAGATCAATTAAGGCACATGAACTCGGCGGCGCTCAGGCGCCGTTTGCCATATGGGAGTGCAGAACGTGAATTCAACCCGTCTTAGACATGGTTTTGTATATTTATTGATCATACTTGCTGTTGCGGTCATTATCTTAGGGGCTTTTGCTAAGAATGATAACCCCGATGAGTGGACGCTGAGTCAAGTGGCGGCGGCGGCCCGCGATGGCCGTATCCAGAGGATTGTTGTCACTGACACTGACCGGCTGGACATTACCCTGACCGATGGCTCTAAAGCCCAGTCGAATAAAGACCCCAACGGAACTGCCCCTCAGCAACTAGCAGAGCTTGGTGTGACCCCTGAGCAGTTAGCAAAAATAGAGTGGGTCAACCAGAAGGCGACAAACTGGCAGGGCGTTATCACTGCCCTTGTCTACCTCCTGCCGCTGGTTATTGTGCTGGGCGGCATTTACTTGATGCTTCGTCAGGCGCAGGGGTCTAACAATCAGGCGCTCTCATTTGGTAAGAGCCGCGCCCGCATGTTTACCGGAGATCAGCCGACTGTCACCTTTGAAGATGTCGCGGGTTGTGATGAAGCGAAAGAGGAACTGCGCGAGGTAGTCGAGTTCCTGCGTGAACCTGCGAAGTTCATCCAGCTTGGAGCACGCATCCCCAAAGGCGTTCTCTTGGTGGGGCCGCCCGGCACAGGCAAGACCCTGCTGGCTAAGGCAGTCAGCGGGGAGGCAGGAGTGCCTTTCTTCTCCATTTCTGGTTCTGAATTCGTTGAGATGTTTGTCGGCGTCGGCGCCAGCCGCGTGCGCGATCTATTTGATCAGGCTAAGCGGCACAGCCCCTGTATTGTGTTTGTGGACGAGATTGATGCAGTGGGACGTCATCGCGGGGCCGGGTTGGGCGGCTCTCATGATGAACGCGAGCAGACGCTCAACCAGATACTGGTTGAGATGGACGGCTTCGATACGGATACCAATGTGATCATTATTGCCGCCACCAATCGTCCTGATATTCTCGACCCTGCCCTTCTCCGACCGGGCCGCTTTGACCGTCGCGTTGTTCTCGATCGCCCCGATGTGCGTGGCCGCGAAGCCATCCTGAAAGTCCATGTGCGCGGCAAGCCGCTGGGCAATGATGTTGATCTGAGCGTGTTGGCCCGTGCTACGCCGGGTTTTGTGGGTGCTGACATCGAGAACATGGTTAACGAGGCCGCCATCCTGGCCGCTCGTCGGGGTAAAAAGACCATCAATATGCCTGAACTGCAGGAGGCTATTGAGCGGGTGATCGCCGGCCCCGAACGACGCAGTCGGTTGCTGACCGAGCAGGAGAGGAAGATCACGGCCTATCATGAAGCCGGGCATGCAGTAGTAGCACACTTTTTACCCTTCTGTGATCCGGTGCTCAAGGTTACCATTATTCCACGGGGAATGGCTGGCGGTTATACCATGTCTCTGGGCGAAGACATGTGGTATGTCTCGCGTTCCAAGTTTCTTGATCTGATCTCAATGGCACTAGGGGGGCGTATTGCTGAAGAGTTGGTCTTTAACGAGGTGACGACAGGAGCCAGCGACGACCTTGATCGGGTAACCAAGATGGCGCGTTCGATGGTGACCCGCTACGGGATGAGCGAACGTCTGGGGCCGATGATCTACGGCCAAAAAGAGGAGCTGGTGTTCTTGGGACGCGAGATTGGCGAGCAGAGGGACTACAGCGAGGCCGTCGCCGAAGAAATAGATGAAGAAGTACGTCGTATTATCAGCGAGGCTTATGAGCATGCCCGCGCTGTTCTGATCGAGCATCGTGACAAACTGGAACTGATCGCTGAAACCTTGCTGGAAGTTGAAACGCTTGATCGAGAGGCATTTGTACGGCTTATGAGCGGTCAGGAAGAACAGCCGAAAGGCAGTCCCCAACAGACCCCTCAGAAGCCAGAAAGGAAACCCGTTGGGCCTTCGGGTAGCGAGGATGCTCCTTCCGCCTTGGACCTGCCCCCGGCTCCAGCACCTGCCTAGTTGGCGAGTCTGGTATCTAGAGTAGACCGGGTGTCCCTCCAGCAGGGAACCCGGTTTTTGCTTAGATATCGCCCTCATGCAGGTGGATAGCTAACTACTCTAGTGTGATCTCGGGTTCAGTATCTGATAGAATGGTGTCAACCTGCTAACAAAATTGGCGTAGGAGCGATCGCTATATGGAACCAACCCAAACAGCACAAATGGTTGCATGGCTGGATGAGGAACGCCGTAAGGACAAGGCTCTCATTGCAAAGCTAGAGGAGAGGACTAGCTCTCAGGCCGCCCTCTTAGAAGATCAGGCACGGCGTATTCAGGCGCTGGAAGGCGAACTGGCCGCTCTGCGCAACACAACACCAACTATTAGCTTCTTTGATGAGACGATTTCCCGCCTGCGCTCTGAGCTAAACGTAGCACTCGAACAAGCTGAGAGCCGCCGTAATGCGGTTGAACAGGATGCAAAGAAGGTCCGCGAGCTGGACCGCGAGGCGATGACTAGAGCACTTGATGACATACGGCAGGAAGTATCTAACCGCCTTGAGCGAGAGCTACAACCTCGCAAGGCTGAAGAGGAACGCCTCGCACGTGTGGCCGCCGAGTTGCAGAGCTATGCTGATCATTTGAGCAGGAATCTAGAAGAATTCGAACGGACACTGGCCTTTCTGGAAGAGCAACGACGACAAGACAGCCGCCGCTTGTCTGACATCAATGGGGAGCTTCTTGAGCTGACCAAACGTATGGAGGGCCAGCAATCGAAGGCTGAATTACTCGAAGAATTGGGTCGCAGAAATGAACGTTCCCTCAATGAGCTTTCGGGCACCATGATGGAGTTCAAGCAACAACGCCAGAGCTGGATGGAACAAGAAGCATTGGCGGCTCAGAAGCGCGAACAGATCATGGGAGACATGGTTCGCCGTATGGATGCATTCGCCGAGGATATGGCTTCCTTTGCCAAGCAGGTGGAGAATTGGTCCGAGACGCATCGTGCAATGAAGAAGGGGCTGGATGACTTTAATCGTCTGGTTGATCGCGTCGAAAGGCGTTTGAATGAGGTATCTGAGATGCAACGCCTTTCCGAGGAACGTTTCCGTACCGAGTGGGAGGAGTTCTTGCAGGATGACCAGAAGCGTTGGCGGCAGTTCACCCTCACAAACGAGGAGGCATGGCGCTCCAATGCCAAGCGCGTTGAGGATATGCTGGGTCAACTGGCCCGGCTCAGTGAACGTACAGACCGGCTCCTAGAGCACGTCAAACTTCTAACCGCCGCACAACAGGAAATCCTGCGCACCTTTGCGGATACTCTCCAGCCCGTTCGTGAACGTATTGACGAGAGCACAAAGACACTCTCTTCCTTGACGTGAGGGCATCATGTCCTACGTGATTGGTACCGCTGGACATGTTGATCATGGTAAGTCAACGCTGGTGAAGGCGCTGACCGGGATAGACCCTGACCGCCTAGCTGAAGAGAAAGCACGCGAAATGACGATCGACTTAGGGTTCGCGTGGTTGACTTTGCCAAGCGGTCAGCCGGTAGGGATTGTGGATGTGCCCGGCCATCAGGATTTCATTGAAAATATGCTGGCGGGTGTGGGGGGCATTGATCTTGCTCTGCTTGTAATAGCGGTAGATGAAGGGATCATGCCTCAGACACGTGAGCACTTGGCTATCCTCGATCTGTTGGAAGTGCCATGTGGGGTAGTGGCGCTGACCAAGGTGGACCTGCTCTCGGATCGCGAGTGGCTGGAGCTGGTATGGCAGGATGTAGCAGATGCCTTGAAGGGGACTACCTTAGAGCAAGCTCCCATCATTCCTGTCTCAGCCCGCACGGGTGAAGGGCTATCTCAGTTGATAAGCACGCTTGATGCTCTGCTGGCAGAGCGCCCTTCACGCCCTGATCGGGGACGACCCCGTCTGCCTGTTGATCGGGTCTTTACGATTAGCGGTTTCGGGACAGTGGTGACAGGGACCCTCACTGGCGGGAGTTTCACAGTGGGGAATGAGGTAGAAATACTGCCGGTCGGTAAAAAGGCGCGTATTCGCGGCCTGCAGAGTCATAAGGAGGCCGTACAGGTTGCCCTTCCCGGTAGCCGTGTGGCCATCAATCTAGGAGGAGTGCCTGTAGAGGAGATAAAACGGGGGGATGTGGTAGCTCGGCCCGGCCTCATCAGCGGCACAGCGTTGGTTGATGTCAGGTTTCGGCATCTAGCCGATGTAGAACGAGCCTTAAGGCATAACGCTGAGGTGAAGTTCTTTAGCGGTGCCGCTGAGACGGTGGCTCATGTCCGCCTCTTGGGTGATAGAGAGATACCCCCCGGCGGTAGCGGATGGTTGCAGTTGCGGCTGGAACACCCACTAGCTCTTGATAGGGGAGACCGTTTTATCTTGCGTTATCCGTCACCGCCGCAGACGATAGGAGGAGGCACTGTACTTGATCCGCACCCGCCGCACAGATGGCGGCGTTTTAGGCCAGAGGTATTGGCCCGCTTTGAAACGCTGGCGGCAGGTTCGCCGGAAGAGCTTCTGCTCCGCGCTCTGGAGGAACGTATCGCTCTGATGCCGGAACAGATAGCAGGGCTAACCGGTCTGGCGCCCGCCGAAGTCGAGACAGCTATCGAGGCGTTAAAGACTAGAGGGGAGTTGATCAGTCTATCGGATGGCTGGCTGATGTCAGAGGCCTCATGGCGGCGTATCATAACCCAGATGAGATGCGAACTGGAGGCTTACCATCGCGAGTATCCCTTGCGGCAGGGAATGCCGCGCGAGGCTCTTCGTAGTCGTCTTTCCATAGATGCCCGGCTATACAGCAGGATCATAGAACATGCAGTGTTCACAGGTCAGGTCGTTACTGAAGGAACTTCAGTGCGGCTGTCTGAGCATACGATACGTTTCTCTGCTCAACAGCAAACTGCTATTGACAAATTGCAAACAGTGATCCGTTCTAATCCTCTAATGCCGCCCAGTGTCAAAGAGGCGGTAAGCATAATAGGGGAAGAAGTCTTACAGGCGCTGTTTGAACAAGGAGACCTTGTCCCCGTCAGTGAGGATGTGTTCTTTGATGCCAACACCTATGTGAAACTGGTAGAGCAGGTTAGCGCGTTTATCACCGAGCACGGCTCAATCACAGTTGCTCAGGCACGGGACTTGTTTGGCACAAGCCGGAAATATGTACTTGCCCTCTTGGAGTATCTGGATGCTGTTGGTGTGACCAAGCGTATAGGCGATGAACGTGTTTTGGTAAGAGCGCAAGACAAGTAGGGGCATCTATCTAGGCAAGAAAAACAGCCCCTCATGAGGGAGGGGCTGTTGTGGTCTTGTGCTATACGCCCGGATTAGTATTCCGGCATGGGCGGGGTAGCCGGCTCTTCCTTCTTGGGAATGTCCGTGATCAACGCCTCTGTCGTCAGGATCATGGCGGCGATGCTGGCGGCATTCTCCAGCGCCCCGCGTGTAACCTTGGCGGGGTCAATGATGCCGGCCTTGATCATGTCAGTGTACTCACCTGTGATCACGTCATAGCCGATGTTGGGATTCTTTTTCTCCTTTTGCAGGCGGCGGACTGTATCAATCACAACAGCGCCATCCTGACCGGCGTTAGCCGCGATCTTACGCATGGGTGCCTCAAGCGCGGTGCGCACGATGTTGACACCTGTCTGCTCATCAGGATAGGTCATGTTGAGATTATCCAGCGCAGAGATGGCATTGATCAGGGCCACACCGCCGCCCGGCACGATGCCTTCCTCAACAGCGGCACGAGTCGCGCTCAGCGCATCTTCGACCCGATGCTTCTTTTCCTTCAGTTCAACTTCGGTTGCGGCCCCAACGCGGATGATCGCCACACCGCCAGCCAGCTTGGCCAGCCGCTCCTGTAGCTTCTCACGATCATAATCCGAGGTAGTCTTTTCGATAGCAACCTTGATCTCTTCGATACGGCCCTTGATGGCCTTCTCGTCACCTGCGCCGCCAATGATGGTGGTGTCATCCTTGGTTGAGATGACCTTCTCGCAGGTGCCAAGGTCCTCGATGGTTACGCTCTCAAGCTTGCGGCCCAGCTCCTCGGTAATGACCGTTGCTCCCGTCAGGATGGCAATGTCCTGCAACATGGCCTTGCGCCGATCACCGAAGCCGGGGGCTTTGACGGCCAGCACGTTCAGCATGCCGCGCAGCTTGTTGAGCACCAGGGTGGCAAGAGCCTCACCGTCTACATCCTCAGCAATGATGACCAGCTCACGCTTGCCGCGATTAACCAGCCTCTCAAGGACAGGCATAATATCGGCGGCGGCGGTGATCTTCTTGTCATGAATGAGAATGTACGGCTTCTCGATGACAGCTTCCATCGATTCGGGGTTGGTGATGAAGTAGGCGCTGATATAGCCACGGTCGAACTGCATACCCTCGACATACTCCTTCTCAAATTCGAGGCCCTTGCTCTCCTCGACCGTGATGACGCCGTCCTTGCCAACCTTCCACATTACCTCGGCAATCAGGTCACCGATTTCGCGATCCTGAGCTGAGATGCTGGCAACACTGGCAATCTCTTCTTGGGTGTCAATCTCAACAGCCTGCGCGCGGATCGCTTCAGCCACCTTCTCGGTAGCCGCCTCAATACCGCGCTTGAGCAACATGGGATTAGCACCAGCGGCCACATTCTTCAGGCCCTCGTTTACCATAGTCTGGGCCAGCACAACGCTGGTGGTAGTACCATCGCCGGCGATGTCATTAGTCTTAGTAGCGGCTTCCTTGAGCAACTGAGCGCCCATATTCTCATAGGGGTCTTCCAGCTCAATTTCCTTGGCCACGGTCACGCCGTCATGGGTGATCGTGGGGGCGCCAAACTTCTTGTCCAGTGCCACATTACGCCCCTTAGGGCCGAGTGTCGTGGCAACAGCGGTGGCTACTGTGTCAATGCCGCGCTTAAGCCGACGGCGTGCTTCCTCTGAGAAAACTAACTGCTTCGCCATAGATCAGTTGACCTCCATATAATATCAGTCTGCATGTTACTCGACGATTGCGAGGATGTCGCTCTCTTTTAAGATGAGGAGCTTCTTGCCCTCGACCTTGACCTCAGTGCCAGCGTACTTCGCGAACAGGATAGTCTGCCCTTCCTCCACGTCCATCGCGATGCGTTTCCCGGCCTCGTCCTTACGGCCCGCTCCGACGGCAAGGATTTTCCCCTGCTGGGGCTTCTCTTTAGCTGTTTCGGGCAAGACGAGTTGCCCACCGGCAAAAGTCTCCTCCTGCTCGATAGGCTCGACTACTACACGATCGCCCAATGGTCGTAGCTTGAGTGCCATAACCAGATGCCTCCTTTTTCTTCAGGGATACTGAGTTGCTGTCAATTGAACTGGGCTAAGATTTAGCACTCTAGGCTTAAGAGTGCTAAATCTGCGCCTAGTATACGCAGGCTATAGTGGGTTGTCAAGTAGAAAAGAGGCCTGAGGCGGTTTTCCAATGCAATTCTTATACAACTCAGGGGCAAAAAAGGCGGCTGCCATTGGGAAGGCAAGCCGCTTGTCTGCAATGAGGGGGTGACTGCTTAGGGCCAACAGGCTCGATCACATCACGGGTGTGCGGCCTTAAAGCTGCATTTAACCTTTGCCCTCGTCACCCCTATCCATCATCAGACTCATTATCATATAAATCCTGTCCGTTGTAAAGACCCTGTCCTTCGTCTTCGGAGGGAGATGTCTCATCCAGAAGGTCCTCTTCTCTTGCCGCTTCCAGCCCGCCCGCAAATGGACGCTCCATCTCAGGTGCCTGACGGGGGACACGCTCCAGCATGTCTAAGAGAATCCGGCCACGTTCGCTCCAACTGGATTTCAGGTTGTTGAATATCTCCTGCGCGCGTTCGGCATACCCCCATGCTTGCTCATACACCCCCATTGCAAAATACAGGTCAGCCAAATTCAACCATAGCACTGCCTTCTCATGTTGGTCACCTTGTCGCTCAAGGATGCTGAGCGCCTCAAGCATGAGCGATTCTGCTTGCGCGTATGCCCCCTGCTGTCTGTGCAGTAAAGCCCGATGGCTTTTGACAATGGCCAGCCCGGTTTCTTCCCCCACGATGTCAAACAGCCGCATGGCCTGAGTATAGTCAGCTTCGGCCTGCGCCCACTGCCCCATGTCATCTCGGATCGCTCCACGTTGTGTGAGACAGTGGGCTTCTAGATGAGTATCTTTGAGACGGCGGGCCAGAGAGAGGGCCTGCTCAACGGCGCGTAACGCCTCGTCATGTTGTCCTAGGTTCTTATGTGCTAGTGCCAGGTCGAAGAGGGTGATGGCAGTGTCCTGCTGAGACTGAGGATCCGACTCGAAGACCCGGAGATTACGCCGGTAGGTCTGGATGGCCGTTTGCGTCTTGCCCAGCATGACATCGAGGCTGGCAATATTGTTGAGAGCCTGTGCCTTGCCCCTCGCATTGTGCGCACGCTCGTACAGATTGCAGGCATCGTCATAAACACGCCTTGCCTCTGTCCATTCACCCCGTGTAACCAGCCAGTGACCAAGCATCTGCAGGCGTTCAGCCGCGGTAAGGGGGCGCTGATGCTTGAGAGCCAGATTTGCCCAGCGTCGAAAGGCGTCCCGTGCTGTCTTTGCGTCATCCACTGCACAGGCGACAGCGACCTCTATGGAGGCGGCTTCTTCAAGATCAGGGTCCAATGCCAGCGCCGATGTGGTGGCGGCAAGTGCCAATTCATGTTGCCCCCTAGCCCATGCCAGCCGTGCCTGCACAAGCTGTCGGAAGGCTTCAAAATTGGCTGGGCGTTGTACCGCACTAACCCTAAGCCGAAGGCCCTCATCTATAGCTTCACCCAGTTGCTCAATTAATGCTAGAGAAGCGCGTTCAACAAACCGGCTGAAGCTCGCAAGAGGAGCGGCCATCTCAAGAGGGGCGGGGGGAATATCCTTAGCCTCCACTCTCAGGTTGAGACCCAGCATCTTCGACTCTTCGTCAAGCACATAACGGCCGTAGACCAATGCACGCGGCTTAAGAGATCGGGATACCGTCTCCATTCCTGTCTGCGTGAGCGGGAGTTGCAACTTGGCGTCAACAATCTGTCGAACCACAGCATCATATTCAAGCACTGACAGCCCGGCCCCGTCTAAGTGCTCGATCAGCAGTCTGCTGAGCATGGCACCCAGCCAGTGTGCCTCCTCAGTCTGCTGGTTGCCTATCAGTGGCACGACCACAATCTGATTGTCGGGTCCTGCGTGCAGGGTCATAGTGATATATACCTTTTCGCAATGACGGAACTAAATCAGTTCAACAACCGAGCCATGAGGAGTTTTGGTTACCTCGATACGCGCCGGGAAGGCATCTTTTAATTCGTCAACGTGGGTAACAGCCAAGATCAGGTCAAACTCGTCCTGAATGGCTCGAATGGCCTGTACGAGCCTTTCACGGCCCTGTGCATCTTGAGTACCGAAGCCTTCATCAATGACCAACGTGCGTAATTGCGCCCCCGCCCGGCGGGCCAGTAATCGGGACAATGCTAGCCGAATGGCGAAGTTGATTCGGAAGGCCTCCCCTCCGCTGTAAGTCTCATAGTCCCGTGTGCCTAGACTATCTGCGATCTTGATGTCGAGAGTTTCTTTTGTGCCGCCAGAGACCTTCTCTCTCTGGGTCTCGAACCGAATATGCATTTGCCCGTCTGTCATGTAAGAGAGGAGCTGATTTGCCTCCGCCTCGATCTCCGGGATAACTGCCTCAATAATCATGGCAGGAACGCCGTCTTTGCCAAAGGCGAGCCGCAGCTCCTCATAAACAGCACGCTTCTCACCCAACTGGGTCTGCCGGGCAATCAGATCAGCGCGTCGTTCCCGCCGGTGTTCAAGGGCGTTGAGCCTCTGTTCTGCCGCGCCAACCTTGTAACGCGCCTGACCTTCTTTGTCGCGCATATATTCAAGCTCTTGCTTACACCGCTCGAATTCCGCCAGTTGTCCTTCAAGTGCTCTGACTTCATCCTGCAGCTGGGCAAATGTTTCACGATCCTCTGCCAGCCTTTGCCCCCACGCTCTGGCCTGTTCATCTAACCGGGTCAGAGCCTCCTCGATCTCCGGAGATGCCTGTAAAGCGTGCTCCAATTCCCGCTTGCGGACCTCGAATATCCCATACTCCTGTACAGCCGCATGGGCGGCCCGATGAGCGGCCTCGTCGTAACCGAGGTTACTCATCTGCGCTTGGACCTCCGCCAGCTCAGCCCTTTCAGCCAGTGCATAGCCTTCCGTGGACAAGATATTTTCCAGCTCGGACAACTGGTCCTGTATTACTTCCCATTCGCTACAAGCCTGATCAGCTCGGCTTTTTCGTTCATGTAAACGGGCCGCGTAATCCAGAAGGGGGGGCAAATTACGCAGTTCAATTTCCGCCGCCTTGATCTCCTTCTCAAGGCGAACAATTTCGCTCCTAAGCGCTTCAATCTGCTCGTGGTTAGCCTGCCTGCCCCTTCTCTTCTCGTCCCTTTCTTTCTCCATCCTCTCCAGAAGTTCAGTTCGTAGCGATTCACTCAGCTCCTGTCCGCATAATGGGCAAATGGGCGTAGCACTCTGTGTGAGCTGTGCAAGTTCTGCTTCAATTCTGTCTATGTCAGCCTTGAGCCTACGGTTAGTCGCCTCTAGGGCGGCGCGTTCCTCATTGAGCGAAGACAGTGCTTGTTGCTGGTCATCGCGCTCAGACTGCCGCTTTTCCAATGCGGCGATCTTGGATTGGGTCTCTGCCAGAGACTCGTCGCATTCGCCCTCACGAATAACGCGCTCCTGCTCAGCCTTTTGTTGTAGGAGGACACGTTGCTGAGCTAACAGCTCTCCATGTATAGCGTTTATAGCCTCTTGTAGCTTGTTTTGGCGCTGGAGAAGGTCATTTTGTTCAAGCAGGCAGTTGTTGAATGCCTGCTCTTGCTGTTGAGCGGCCCTCAGAGCGGCATACCCCTCCTCGATCTCCTCTCGTAGGGCAAGTATGTCCTCAAAACCAGCTCTCCGTTCAAGTAACTTCTGCTGTTCCTGTGTGATACGAAGACGTTCTGCTTCATCTTGTAGCAGACGCCGTTCCAGATCGTTGCAACGTGCCTGCTGAGCATCATACTTCAGCCGAGCCTGCTCAAGCTGATTGTAGCGTGCCTCAGCTTCCCGAACCTGCTCAATGATTGTCGCCAGCTCCTGCTTAGCCTCATCCAGGCTACGCCTATATTCGGACTCGAGCGCAAGTTCTGCGTCAATCTCATGGATTTCTGCCTCTATTTGAAGTCGTTCGGCGTCTACCTGACGCAGGTATTGCTTGGTACGTTCTTCGTACTGTTCCCATACGTCGAGGCTGAGGATCTCGCTTAAGATGGCTTTCCGCTCTGCTGGCGTCTTTCGGGTAAATTCATCAGCACGACCCTGCACCAAGAACGCAGAATTGATAAAGGTCTGGTAGTCCAGACGCAAGAGCCGGTTGATATTTTCTTGCGTCTCTCGGATGGTCGCCTCATTTCTGGGCAACCATTGTTCTCCATTCTTAACCTCTAATGAGAGAAGACTGCGTCCTGTTCCTTTGCTGGAACGATAGCGCGTGACACGGTATAGGCTCCCGTCTAGAGCAAAGGTGAGAGAAACCTGCATCTCAGTCTGGCCTAAGTGAATAAGCTCATCATCCCGATGTGCACGGGCTTTTCCCCACAATGCCCACGTGATAGCGTCAAGTAAGGAGGATTTCCCCGCACCATTTGCCCCTGCCAGGCAGGCGACATGGAGGCCTGACAGATCAAGCGGCTCTGGGTCGCGGTAGGCCAGAAAGTTGTGCAGTTCCAGTCTGATGGGGATCATGGCTATCCTTGCGGAACAGACAGTGCTCATTCAGCAGGGGCATGGCGGTCATGCCCCTGCTCGCTTCAAGGGTCTCCGTTGCTTTCTAACTCAGGAACATGGGCATTCCTGCCACGTGGCGAATCTTAGGACGATACTGGTCAATATCGTACAGCTCGCCTACATCAACATGCTTACGCCCTTGCATGATCATGCTGATGGGAATATCCGTATAGACGCCGCCGCGCAGGGCAACCATGCGGCCGCTTTGACCTTTGAGGATCATGTCCATGGCCATATGGGCATAGTTGAATGCTACCATCAGATCAAGCGAGTCCGGAGCGCCAGAACGCATGAGGTAAGCAAGCTGTTGGTAGATAATGCCTTCGCCGGTAATCTCCTTGATCAGTTCGCCCGTGATCATGCCGATCCCGCCCAGCTTTTTGTGCCCGTATGCATCTGTTTCGCCAGACTGATGGACAATGTCCCCTCCCTCCATCTTGGCCCCTTCTGAGATGGTCATCATGGCATAGTTGCTGGGGTTGCTCTTTTTGTCCGCTACGAGGTACTTGGCCAGCTTCTCCGGGTCGAAAGGCACTTCCGAGATGATGGCCCGATCAACGCCTGATAGATAAGCCGCGATCAGCGAGGTCTCGCCAGAGTTCCGGCCAAACAGCTCAATCACTGCAATGCGTTCATGTGAACCCGTGCTGGTACGCAGGTTATTGATGAAGTCCACACTGCGCGTGACTGCCGTGCTAAAGCCGATGCAGTAGTCTGTGCCAAATACGTCGTTGTCCATCGTTTTGGGGATGCCCATAACACGCACCCCTTCCCGATGCAGACGCTCAGCATAGCTGAGGGTGTCGTCGCCGCCGATGGCAATAATAACATCAAGCCCTATCTGCTCGATGACCTTCAGTACATGGGGGGTGTAGTCTTTTATTCCCTGATCAGGGGACCAGTCGCTACCTCGCAGATGCTCTGGTACATCTTTGGCCTTGACGTTAGCCGGGTTAGTGCGTGAGGTATGCAGGAATGTCCCGCCAGTACGGGCAATTCGGCGGACAGCCATCTTGTCGAGCGGTATTGCGCAGGAGGTGTTATCTGCATCTTTATCTAGATTGTAGTTCAGTAGACCAGCCCAACCACGCCGAATGCCTATCACCTCGTGTCCCTCATCTATGCCGCGATCAACAACTGCCTTGATGCACGGGTTGAGGCCGGGGACGTCACCGCCTCCAGTTAAGACACCTATTTTCATAGCTTCCTCCTCAATTGGACCAGGTGTAATGATTGACCGGAGTTCGTGAAAAGGCCCGCCTGAAAGACGGGCTAAATCTCTCTCTATCGCATCCTATTTTACCGCAGTTTTCGTTGACCGGATGTATATGCTCCGCCTTCAGCGCGTTAATATCTTAGCCATCTCCGTGAAATGAGGGTTGATGGGGCGCTGTTTGCCAATGACTTCTTCCAATTTACGGGTAGTGATAGAGGTTCCATCAAGGGCTACCATGACGCCTGACCGCCCATCCAAGAGGGCCTTGACAGCCGCAACGCCCATCCGCGTTGCCAGCAAGCGGTCGAAGGCAGTGGGCCGTCCTCCGCGTTGTACATGCCCTAGAATAGTGGTGCGTACCTCAAAACCGATGTCGTGTTTGTTCAGGTACTCAGCGATCTGATCGCATTTCAGGTTGGCGCCCTCAGCCACCACGACCATGGCATGAGACTTCCCCTTCAGGTAGGCTTCCTCGACTGCTTTACCTAACTCCTCAATGGACATCTCTTCCTCCGGGATCAGGACGACCTCGGCGCCGGTAATTAGGCCAGAAGCCAGAGCCAGATGTCCACACCGCCGCCCCATCACTTCGACTAGAAATACACGCTCATGGGATGAGGCCGTATCACGCAGGCGGTCAATTGACTCGATGATGGTGTTTAGAGCGGTATCCACACCGATGGAACTATCTGTTCCCCAAATGTCGTTGTCTATACTGCCTGGAATCCCCACTACTCTGACGCCCCGCCGGTGGAGAGCTAATGCTCCGGAGAGACTGCCGTCTCCCCCGATGACAACCAGCGCATCAATACCATGCTCATTCAAGCGGCGGATGGCCCTGCGCTGATAGCTTTCCTCTTGAAACTCCGGGAGGCGTGCTGTTTGCAGAATGGTCCCTCCCGTCTGGATGATGCCGCTCACGTCGCGGGAGGTCATAGGCTCGATGTCTCCGTTGATCAAGCCTAGATAAGCCTGTCGAATCCCATACACTTCCAGACCATAACTGATACCAGTGCGCACAACCGCCCGAATAGCGGCATTCATCCCTGGCGAGTCACCGCCGCTGGTCATCACTGCTAGGCGCTTAATCGGTTTTTCATTCATGCATGATTCCGTCCTGCTACTGGCTGTTACTGAACGATCTGGATAGCCTCCGGCCCGACAATACGAGCAAGTTTCTCCCTAAGCTCAGTACAATAATGCGTTGTCTCGTGAGGAAAGTCAACCTCGATCACACGTCCCTCACCGAACAGGACAATGGAGAACGTATCCTGACCGGGGTAGCTGATCAGCGTCCCATGAATATGACGTAACCGGCGTTTGTCTCTTTCCGGCTCTCCGCTCCGCTCTACAAAAATCCTGAGCCTGAGGGGTTCTCTTTTGGGCTGACTCCCCATCATTCCCGAACTGGCAGAAGGAGCTTCTGCCTCCAGTAGGGATGTTAGAGAGGGGGGTGGTAACGCAACAGGCTCCAAAGACGGGTTAGTTTCAGGCCATCTCTCATCTCCGGCTACTATTCCCCCGGGTTCTGTTCCCCCTTGCTCTTCCTGCGCCGATGTTGTCGCTCCCAAACTCTCCTCAAAGACATAGGGGCCTTCATATTCATTATAGAAATAGTCAGACACATACGCGGGGGTTACAGGGGCAGGAGTAGCAGACGGAGGTGCAACTTCTATCAATTCGAGATTGTTAGTGGCCTCCTCACAAAGGAGCTTGGGTTCACCCCTTGCGGCATCAATTTTGCCGCGTACCAGCAGAACACGGTCAGGTTTCCATAGCTCCTGGGTTTCATCCCACGTACTGGGCCAGATCACAACTTCGATCTGGCCATAGAGGTCCTCGATCCCAGCAAAAGCCATGGGTTTACCAGATTTGGATTTATGGTGGCGTACATAAGTCACTGTCCCTGCCATCGTGACCTGCCGGCCATGATCTGCCTCAGTGAGTTGGTTGGTATAGGCTGTGATGACCCCTGCAAGGCGGTCACTCAGTTTCTGGAGAGGGTGCTCAGACACATACACCCCCACCAGTTCACGTTCCCATTGCAACATCTCACGCCGCGATACTTCATCCTTGACCTGAGTAACCAATATATCGCTACTGCTTATTTCCAGATTGGCCCCTGTTGATTCCCCAAAGAGGCTCAACTGGCCCATGTCAGCGGCTTTGTGCAGGTTACTGCTAAAGCCCATCAGCCGATCCAGCGACTCAAGCAGTTGCAGACGAGGAGCAAGGCTATCTAACGCCCCCACTTTGATCAGACACTCCAGCGCCCGCTTGCCTACAGCACGCAGATCAGTTCGCTGGCAGAAATCGGCGATGTCGGCGAAGGGGCCGCTCTGACGTGCACGGAGGATAGCATCAACAGCCCCCTCACCCACATTCTTGATGGCGCTCAATCCATAGCGGATAGCCCGCCTTCCATCCGGCTGAGGCTGGATGGTAAAGTCGTGCTCGCTAAAGTTGATGTCAGGCGGAAGCACGTCAACGTGCATTTTACGGCACTCGGCAATGTAGCTTCCAATCTTGTCAGTGTCCTCCCGCTCAGTGGTGAGCAGGGCCGTCATGTACTCGTGGGGGTAATGAGCCTTGAGAAATGCCGTCTGGACAGTCAACATGGCATAGTCGGCGGCATGGGACTTATTGAACCCGTAGCGGGCAAAGAACTCAATATCGTCAAATATCCTGCCAGCCACCTCAGCCGATATTCCGCGTTCAGGGCCTCGCTTCTGGAAAATAGCACGATGCTTGAGGAGGTCCTTCTCTTTCTTCTTGGAGACGGCGCGGCGCATCATATCTGCCTCACCCATCGTGTAACCGAACAACTGGGAGGCGATCTGGATGATCTGCTCCTGATAGACGCAGATACCATAAGTTTCGCCGAGGATCGGCTCAAGCAACGGATGGTGGTAAGCCACCTCCTCTTCTCCGTGCATACGCCGGATATAAGCAGGGATATACTCAAGGGGACCGGGGCGGAATAGCGAGATTGCCGCCACAATATGTTCAAAACGTGACGGCTTCATATCAATCAGCACCTTAGTCATCCCTTGCCCTTCGACTTGAAAGACGCCGCTGGTTTCTCCTCTAGCCATCAGAGCAAAGGCCGCATCCAGTTTCCGGTTGTGCTCTGGGTCATCCGGGCGATGCCGGTAGGGGATGTTGGTTAGATCATAATGGATGCCATGATACCGCTCGATCAGTTCACAGGCCTTGCGAACAGCCGTCAGTGTTCGAAGCCCCAGAAAATCCACTTTGAGCAGGCCGATTGACTCGACAATGGCCATTGGCCATTGAGACACTATTCCCAGTGCCTCGCCGTTGCTCCCGCCTTCACTCCCCTTGGTTGGCCGGTGTAGCGGAACATACTCGACTAGAGGCTGATCAGCGATCAGTACACCTGCCGCATGAGTGCTGGCATGACGGGCTATTCCTTCCAATTGCGAGGCGGTGTCTAGGAGGTTCTTGATATAAGGACGGGTACTGTCTTCGTAGGCCGCCTTCAATTCCGGTATTTCTTCGAGAGCCTGCTGAATGGTCACCGTCTTGCCGGGTATGGCAGGGATCAGCCGAGCTAGTTGATCCACTTCATTAAGCGGGATGTCCAATGTGCGGCCCACATCACGTATGGCCGCACGGGCGCCAAGCGTCCCAAACGTAATGATCTGTGCTACTTTGTCCTCGCCATATTTCTGGACGCAGTAGTCAATCATCTCTGCCCGACGATCGTCCGGATAGTCCAGGTCAATGTCAGGCATACTGATTCGCTCGGGGTTCAGGAAACGCTCGAAGATAAGTCCATTCTCAAGAGGATCGATGTTGGTAATACCAAGTGAGTAAGCCACAACCGAGCCGGCGGCAGAGCCGCGTGCATTCCACCAGATACCCTGACTGCGGGCAAAGGAACACAAATCCCACACAATCAAGAAGTAGGTATCAAACCCCATCTCGTGAATAACGTTTAATTCATGGTTTAGCCGCTCGCGTATCTCAGTGGTATCAGCGCGTTCACCGTAGCGCCAATATATTCCCTCCTCACACAGGCGGCGGAGGTAGCTTTGTGCGTCATAACCCTCTGGGACAGGGAAGTGCGGCAGATGGTAACCCTGACTGTCTAGGTTGATGTCACACATCTCAGCGACTTTGAGGGTATTGCTGAGCGCTTCAGGCACTTCGGCGAAGATAGTACTCATCTCTTCCGGCGAACGGAGATAGTAGCTGTTATCGCTGAACTTGAGGCGGTTGGTATCACTGAGCAGGTTACCTGTTCCAATACATAGCAGTACGTCGTGAGGACTGGCATCTTCTCGGCGCACATAGTGGACATCGTTGGTTGCCAGCAGTGGAATCTGTGCATAAGGGGACAACTTAACAAGAGCTTGGTTGAGTTTTCGGAGTTCAGGAATATTGTGTTCTTGTAACTCGATAAAGAATCGCTCTGGCCCAAACACATCCCGATACCACCCCAGCAGGCGCCGCGCCTCTTCCTCGCGGCCCCCTACCATCATCTGCGGGATCTCAGATGCCAGACAGCCGCTGGTGCAGACCAAGCCTTCCGAGTGAGCGGCAAGGAACTCTTTATCAATACGCGGCCTGTAGTAGAATCCTTCAAGCTGGGAGGCGCTGGCTATTTTGAGAAGGTTCTTATATCCAGTCTGGTTGATTGCCAGCAACAACAGATGATAGGGCTGGCTGTCCAGCTTGGGGTCGCGATCAGTCATGCCGCGGGGGGCAAGATATGTTTCAAGCCCAATGATAGGCTTGATCCCTGCCGCTTTGCAGGCACGATAGAAATCAATAATGCCATACATCGCACCATGATCGGTGATGGCAAGTGCATTCATACCTAAGGCGGCAGTATGTTGTACCAGTTCAGAGATTCGGCTCATGCCGTCCAGCAATGAGTACTCTGTATGGACATGCAAATGGACAAACGACATAATGTCTCCAGCCCCTCAGACAACAAACAGTATGACTTTATCTAGAACAGGCATTTGGGCGCAGATAGTATAGCACGTTTTACCCTCTTTCATGGGGAGCATCTGCCTGCTTGATTAAGGATAGTTTGGAACAGGGTAGCAGGCTGGACCACACTAGGGCATACTTTATCTAGCCTAACAGGCTGAGGAGACTAATGCCTGAGTTACCCGAAGTTGAGACAATTGTGCGCGGCCTGTATGGAGATGTTGTCGGGCGGGTCTTCACGGCAGTTACCATTGACTGGCCTCGCCAAGTCGCGCCCCTTTCCCCTCAGGAGTTTGCATCCCGCTTGACAGGGAGACGAGTTCTGTCTCTTTACCGGCGGGGCAAATATATTATCTTCGACTTAGATGAAGCGGCCCTGCTGGTCCACTTAAAAATGACAGGCCGCCTTTATGTCATGCCCACAGGGGCTGGACATCCTGATGACCGCTGGTTGAGGGCGGTCTTCGGGATGGATGACGGGCACGAATTGCGCTTTTCTGATTCGCGCCGTTTTGGGAGACTGTTGCTGACTGACTCGGCTGAGGAGATCTCAACACGGCTGGGGCCGGAACCGCTGTCTGAGGAATTTAGTCTGGATGCATTTCACGCCCGGTTGACAGCCCGGAGGGGAACGGTTAAACCGCTCCTGCTGGATCAGCGTTTTGTGGCTGGCGTAGGCAACATTTATGCAGATGAGGCTCTCTGGTCCGCAGGAATTGACCCGCGGCGTAAGGTGGATACACTTAAACGGGACGAGATAGCCCGCCTATACTTCGCTCTGCGATCGGTCCTGTTGTCAGGGATTGAGCATCAGGGCGCCAGCATTAACTGGTATCGCAAACCGGATGGTACAAGAGGAGAGCAACAGGATCACTTCAACATATACGGCCGAGCAGGCAAACCCTGCCCCCGCTGTGGGGCAGTTATTCAAAAGATAAGGCTAGGACAGCGTGGTACTCATTACTGTCCGTCGTGCCAGAAATGATTGGAGTTGGTTGCTATGGAAAATCCTTTACTCGTCATACTCCCCCTGCTTGCACTGGTGCTGGCCAGTATATCGGTGGGAGGATTGTGGTACTGGTGGCACTCTACCAGAGATCAAAAGCCGCCTGAAGAATCATTTGCCAGCGAAGGGGAATCACTCTCCCCCTCCGAACAAGAGGCTATGCCCGACCCTACAGTTAAAGAGTTGGTCGGCAAATTATCACAGGCTGTCCAGTCCGTGTTGCCAAATAGGACAGCCGCCCCCTCCGTTGCTCCTAACCTGGGAGGTTCGTCAGGGTTCGTAGTTGAAGGTGATGCGGTAGAGGCATTCCGGGTCCTGCGCGATCTGGCTGACGGCTCATTAATTGTCGAGATCGATCGGCGGCGCTACCGTAGCTTGAACGAAATAACTGATCCGCAGGTGGGGCGTCGTTTTATGGGGAACGTCCAGGCGCTGGCTCAGTTTGCGAGATTGGGTGACATCGGCTTGCCCGCTGCTCCCGCCCGCTACACCCAGCCTGAAATCCCTACTCCAGCGGGGGTTGGGACACCTCCTCCCGCCCCTCCACCTCTAGTGATACGCGGACAGCGCTCCACTGAAGCGCCGCCGCCTGCCCGACCCTTTGGCAAATTGTTCCAGCAATCTACCCCCTCTGGCCCGGAAGAGACAGAAAGCGGCCCGAAGACAATAGCGGATGAAATAGAGGAACTGCTTCAATATCGGCTGAGCCTTGACCCGGCTATGGTTCATCGCTCCATGCATGTTCGTTCAACTTCAGGAGGCGGTGTGCAGATTGAGGTGGACGGCCGCATATATGGGGGAGTTGACGAAGTAGCCGATGCGGATGCTAGAGCATTCATCCAGAGTGTGATCAAGGAGTGGGAGGCACGGCAGTGACCGACTCAACGCAGATAGCTCAGGTTGCGCGGGTGCGTAAGGAAGTGACACCCGACTTTATGGCACGCCGCAACGTGGTTGCCTGCGGGGTTGGATACAAGATCAAGGGAGAGCAACAGACCGATATTCCCAGTGTGGTCGTGTCAGTCATCCGCAAAGAGCCGCCGGAAGACCTTTCTCCAGAAGACTTGATCCCCAAGACAGTCAATGAAGTCCCTACCGATGTGATTGAGACCGGTACAATCGTTGCCTATGGCCTCAACCGGCGTATAGCCATGCGCCCTGTCCGCCCTGGTGCATCAATCGGCCATCTAAACGGTTCGGGCGGGACGCTCAGTTGTATTGTCCGGCGTGGTGCTGACTACTTCATGCTAAGCAACAACCATGTGCTGGCTCTGGTCAATGAAGCTAAGCCGGGCGACCCGATCCTGCAACCAGCCTCTGCGGATGGCGGTACAGCATTGGATATTGTCGGGCAGTTGACCGAATTTATCCCCATCCGCTTCCTTGATGAAGGTAACACTGCCTCATCACTTCCTGAAGCGCAACAGAACACACGTGGCTGTCTTGCATCTGTGAGCAGTATTTTGGCACAGCTTCTGCATGACATAAAGGGGCTTCAACGTCCTACAACAGCAGGCCCGGCACCCATCAAGCCGCTTCCAGCGGCTAACTATGTGGATGCGGCACTCGCCAGCCCTATTGACCCTGCCCTGCTTGACCCAGATATTATTGACTTGGGCGGGCCGCCAACAGGGATTGTTCTGCCGAGGCTTGGCATGCCAGTCATCAAGAGCGGCCGGACGAGCGCCCTGACGCAGGGCATAATTACCCAGCTTGATGTCACGGTGGATGTTCGGTATGGCGGTCGCGTCGCACGCTTCGTGGATCAGATCATGGTGACACCCTTCAGCCAGCCCGGTGACTCAGGCTCGCTGGTGCTTGACTATGAACGTAGAGCGGTGGGTCTGCTCTTCTCAGGTTCAGCGCATGTCTCTGTAGTGAATCCGATTGAGGCTGTATTGGCCGCCTTACACGCAGAGTTGGTCACCGAAAGCTGAAGCTGGAGTTTGAGATATATCCTTGCGGTCTTCACGACAAGAGGGAGGGTAAATGGCTGCGCGGGATATTTATGATGTCACTATACTAGGGGCTGGACCAACCGGGTTGTTTGGTGCTTTTTACGCTGGCCTGCGGGAGATGCGCACCAAGATTGTCGAGGCCCTGCCGGAGCCGGGAGGACAGTTGGCCGTCCTATACCCGGAGAAATATATCTACGACGTGCCCGGCCTTCCGCGTATCTTGGCTAAGGATTTGGTACGCAATCTGGTAGAGCAGTGTTCCCAGTGGCATCCTGCCTTCTGTTTTGAAGAGAGGGCGAATGACCTGCATCGAGAGGAAGACGGCACGCTCGCGCTAGTGACTGACAAGCAGGTCCACTACAGCCGTGCTGTGTTGATCTGCGCAGGAATCGGGGCCTTTGAGCCGAACCGGCTCGATATAGGCAGCATTCGACAGTATGAAGGCCGGGGTGTCTACTACTTTGTGCAGGATAAACTTCCTTTCTATAAAAAGCGGTTGTTGGTAATTGGAGGGGGCGACTCGGCTGTGGATTGGGCGCTCAATTTGAAGGACTATGCCCAATCAGTGACGCTCATTCACCGTCGCGGGGAGTTTCGTGCACATCCCAGCAGTGTGACCGAGCTGATGAACTCATCGGTAGATGTCCGGCTGTGGAACGAGCTGAAGGATGTTGAAGGAGATGGGAAGATCACCGGCGCTATCATCTTCGACAACCGCACTGGAGAAGAAACACACCTAGAAGTTGATGCTGTCCTGTTGAACTTAGGCTTCAGGGCTGATCTAGGCCCTATTAAGTACTGGGGGCTGGAGATGGACAAGCGCTACATTCTGGTGAACGAGCGGCAGGAAACCAACCTGCCGGGTGTTTATGCGGCGGGAGATGTAGCAATGCAACGGGGTGTTGACCCCCTAAACCTGATAGCAGTCGGCTTTGGGCAGGTAGTGGTTGCAGTGAATCATGCGTACAGCTATATTACCGGCGGTAAGGTATTCCCCGGTCACTCTTCTGAGAGAAGACTATAATTCAGTGATAACTTCCAAGGGCGCATGTCCTTTCGGAATGCGCCCTGTTCATTCTTGCCTACGATGTCAGCAACTTGTCTAAGGTCGTGGCGGCAAGTTGACAGCCGAAAATCTCGGCAAAAGCTGATGCGAACTTCTCGATAACCTGAGGCATGGAAGGGGTGGCGTGACCCAGCAGTGCCTCTAATGAGGTAACCGGCTTGTCTGTGATCCCGCAAGGGATAATGCCCCTGAAAAAGCTGAGATCGGTGGTCACATTAAGGGCAATACCGTGTGAGCTGATTCCGCGAGCATCTACGCGTACACCAATGGCAGCGATCTTCTGCGGCCCTGTAGGAGTGTCAACCCAGACGCCTGTATAACCCTCCTCTCGCCGGCCTCTGATGCCAAAGTGAGCTACTGTGTGGATGAGCACTTCTTCCAAGTTGCGGATATACCCTACATAGTCGGCCTTCACAAGGCGGCCTGAGAGATCGGGCTTGCCCAAGTAGCGTATCGGGTAGGCTACCATCTGGCCAGGGCCATGATAGGTAATATCCCCGCCCCGATCAACCTCAATGACTGCTACTCCGCGGCGAGCGCGTTCCTCCTCACTCATCAGCAGGTGGCCCGGCTGAGTAGAGCGGCCAAGCGTGTAAGTATGCGGATGTTCCAATACCAGCAGCGTGTCAGCAATACGCCCGGCGGCGCGGGCATCGGCTAGATTGCGCTGGATTTGCCACGCCTTGCTGTACTCAACCTGCCCCATCTGGACAAAATTGCATAGAGAAGTGTTCTGAGCCATAGCCCCTGATTCCTCATACATAACCTATCTTATCTTGGTGGTGTTGCAGTTGCAGATGCCGCCCCAAACGGAGTCAAGCTGTCAAGTAGCCAGCGAGTGCCATCCGGATCAGACGATGCCCTGAAGGTGGCTACCAGAGTACCCTGCCTGTCGCGGAATGTGATCATCGTGTCCTCTTGGGCGATGATCTCGAAGCGGCGGCCCGGCAGATCAAGGCCATAGGATAGAGCCGCTGACAAGACTTCCGGGGTGCTGGTCAATTGGCTGGCTCCCCTTATATCGCGCGCTTGTAGCCGTTCGATAAACTCAACCAACGTAGCGTAGGGTGAGGCAAGCGCAATATGCCACATCCATTCCCGGCGGCTGGGATAACTAGCAGGCGGGGGGAACAAGATATACCTGTCCCCTCGCCGCCTCCAGAAGGTCTGAAAGGTACGGTGGGGAGCATCGCCTTGCTCGTAGAAAACCGTCGCCGCACTAAGCGCCTCCCCCGTAAGAGTTAAGGACGACAAGTCCGGAGCAACAGCCAGCGTCGCATTACGGGCGTTGAACCACCAGTCAGGCTCTTCGTCACTTGCCCATGAGACTTCCCAACCCGATGTCCTCCTAACAGCCAGTATAAAGTGAGCATTCGTGGCGCCATCGCTACTGAGGATGATGTAGCTGACTCCAAGATTGGTTGTCCCCCACCATGTGACTTGAAGAGCATTCAGCCCGACGGTCCACTGACTGAGGTTAAGCGGGGGATCAGCTTCAGAGCCGCTAGCGAGATCGTATAGCCAGAGGCCCAGCCCGTCCGGTAGATTCACCACTGCCAGGTGGCCCCGGCGGGCGACATATGCCCGGTCAGAAAGCCGCAGAGCTTCAGAGGAGAAGGCCAGCTCGGTGAGATAGGACGAGGCTGTCGGGTCATCCATCTGCTTGACAGCGGGATCGTTGAGGAGGTTCATGACTGCGTCCAGGACGTTCGCTTGCCTGTTGAGGGGATCAGTGGTCTGGAACGCCTCACGTACCTGCTCAGAGGGCGGTGCTACAGGAGGTAAAGCGGATGGCGGCGGGGAGGGCAAAGCAGCGGGGATGTTCCTCTGCGGTGAAAGACATCCTACCAGCGTGGCCGCTATGCCCAGTGAGATTATCTTCTGGCAGGCCTTCAAGCGGACTAGGCCTCCCTTAGCTCCTCACGGATGAAGCCGACTATCTCTTTCAAGCGGGTAGCGGCCTGTTTGATACGGCTGACCGCTGTGTGCTGTTGCTCCGTCAGGGGGCCAAAGCCGCCTGAGAGCAGGGTGTCAACCTGTGCTTCTATACCATCTACGGGGTCAAAAAGCGTTTCGGCGTGAAGCTTTACCTTATGAGCTGTCTCAAGCGCGCCTGTAATCTGTCTTTCGCACTGAGCTAGGGAGTTTACCTTGTCTAACGCTATGGCCGCGAAATCAGCTAGGCTGACGAGCACAGTCTGATCTGCCGCTTCGAAGGATTGTGTACCGTGATTGTAAACGGCTAACACACCGATCACTTTCTTACCAACGACAATTGGCACATTGATCAGTGCTCTGACCAGATAACCCGTTCTAACCTTGTGTTCTGTCTCGCCGCCCCTCATGATCGGCTCGCCGCTCTGAAGTACGGCCATGGCATCCGAGTCGTTGGAAGGCTGGCGGATGATCTGAGCTTGCTTTGTGCCCAGCCCCTGCTCTGCGCGGAGCAGAAGCTGACCTGTCTCCTCGTCCAGCAGAAAAATTGCTCCTTCGTCAGCACGTGTCAGATAGACCCCCGCCTCGACAATACGCGAGAGTAATGTGTCCGTGTCAGACAGAGAGGCAACGGATCGCCCGATCCGGGATAGAACAGCCATCTCGTCAAGCCGCCGGGCCAACGTCGCTTTAGTTCTCTCAAGGCTCTCGACAACTTTTGACTGCTCTCTTTCCTGCATAACCTGGTTGACAAACTTGGCCAGTTTACCCAACAGGAGGTCATCTTCTATGGGTTTGGCAACAAATTCCTGCACACCCAACGCAAATACCTCAGCCGCCATTTCCTCCGTGATACGATGTGCCATCAGCATAGCAGGGGCTTGGCTGCCCATACGGCGCTGGGCTTTCAAGCCGGCAAGCGGGTCGCCTCGCAGGCGCGTCACATCGCATAAGATCACGTCACATGGCGGGGGTACAGAGAAGTCTTCTGCCAGTGTGGCAACATAACCTGCCTGAGGGAGCAGTCGGCTGACCAAGTAATCAGCCGCTTCAGTTGTATCGGCCACAACCAGAATGTGTGGACTGCTCATGTTAGTATGCTCCTGTCAGCCAGTTGGGGTCTCACTAGAACTCAAGAAGGCTTTGATCTTCTTTGTCAACTCAAGTAAGTCAATGGGCTTGGGAACATAGTCATCACAACCTGCATCTAGAGCACGCTCCCGGTCTCCGACCATAGCATGGGCCGTCAGTGCAATGATCGGAATATGCGAAGTGTCAGCATTGGCTTTGATTTCACGGACTGCCTGCCACCCGTCTTTACGGGGCAACGACAGATCCATAAGGATCAGCGCAGGCTTTTCTTTGCTTGCCAGCTCAACCCCTTCGGCTCCATCCTTTGCCTCGATAACTGTTCCTCCCAGCATCCCTATCAAGTCTGAGATCAGAGTGCGGTTGTCTGCGTTGTCTTCTACAACCAGGACACGGAGGCGGTCAGTTGTCATGTCCTTCTCTCCAACCACAGTTGGATGAGTTGCCCCCACTTATAGCTTGGGGGGCTGGAAGGTAGATGCGTATAGCCGGATCGCATGCTCAATTCTGCTTTTGGCCGCCGCCGCATCCTCCCAGCCTATTGTCTCTACACGTGCCCCTTCCAAGTCTTTGTAAACCTGAAAGAAGTGGGCTACCTCGCGTAGGAAGTGTTGCGGGATGTCAGAGAGGTCATGGTAATCCCGATACAAGGGATCACCATCCGGGACAGCTAATACCTTATCGTCGGGTTTGCTGCGGTCCAGCATCTTGAATAGTCCGATTGGCCTGACCTCGATCACACAGCCCGGAAAAGTCGGCTCATTGATCATCACCAGAATATCGAGCGGATCACCATCATCATAATGTGTGCGCGGGATGAGACCATAATCCCCTGGGTAGTGAAGTGAAGAGTACAAGACTCGATCTAGTTTGATGATGCCGGCCTGTTTATGATATTCGTATTTGTTGCGGCTTCCCTTTGGTATCTCGACAATCGTGTAAACCACATTGGGCGCGTCAGGACCGGGAGGAAGCTCGTGCCATAAGTTGGGCATAGGTGCTTATGTACTCCATCGTCTGCTTGAAGCAAACACTAACATTGGCATGGCGTTGTTGCGCGTGTCCTGTCTTTCCGCCTGCTCGGCGTGCATGTGTTCTAAGCCAAACAACATCTCGATCCGTCCGACGGTCTCGGCCTCTTGGATCATCTCGCCGCAGACATCACATACCCATACTGGCAGATTAGGCAGCAACACAAGCTGGTTATCTATCTGGCGTGCGTAAGTAGCATATCGCAAGGTCAAAACGCCGATGTGACATACATTACACTGATTCTCAGCTATCACTCTTCCCCCCTTCTCCTGAAGTTCACTATGGCGAGCTGTATGTATAGTGGGGGACAGTTCCCCAGTATTGGGGAGGCCAGTAACATATCCAAGCTTTACCGATGATATATTCGCTACTTAACATTCCCCATGTACGCGAATCGCTGGAATGGGCGCGATTATCTCCCAAGACAAAGTAACTGCCCTCAGGAACAGTCCAACTTCCCTGGTAGGCCGCTAACGTGCCGGGCGATATGTAGGTCTCTTGGAGCGGTGCCCCGTTAATAAAGACTCTGCCGCCCTGAATAGTAACTGTTTCCCCCGGTAACCCTATGATCCGCTTCACGTAATCTTCGTTAGGGTTGCCTGGAAAATGAAATACGATTACATCCCCGCGTTGCGGCGAACCCAGCCTATATGCCAGCCGGCTCACGATCAGGAATTGCCCGGTGTGCAGAGTAGGCTCCATGCTACTGCCATCCACCACATAACGTGCTGTCGTGAAGTTGACTACCAGCCATATCACGACAGCCAGCAGAACTGTCTCTAGAACCTCGTATACAGCCGGCCATATATTGGCACGGTGGCCACTGTCCTCCTCTGCCTGTCTGGAAATCTCTTCCTCTGGCTGAGTATCTGGAGTAACCACCTTTTGGCCCGATTCTCCTCTAAGCATACCCTGATTATAGTTCTAGCCCCTGCCTGACGCCAAGAATAACATGTCACAGTGTGGAAAGATTTCGTATGCCTGTGATGTTGTCTACTTCCAAAAAGGGGACTTGTGTTTGTAAAGTTACATTGTTATAATATTAGTATAAATTCGAGCTAGAGAAGTGGCGTAGTTTCTATGCTGAGCACTATCAGCCGGGACAGCAAACTCCCTTTCTATTACCAGTTATACGAGATTCTGCGCGGCAAAATCCTACGCGGCGAGTGGCAACCTGGCGACATGCTCCCTACAGAGGGTGAACTGCTTGAGCAACACCGGGTTAGCCGTAGCACTGTACGCCAAGCTCTGGACATGCTGGTCAACGAAGGCCTGATCTACCGCCAGCGTGGACGCGGTACATTTGTGGCTCACCCTCCTGTTGAGCAGGGACTGAGCCGTATCATCAGTTTCACCGAGGATATGATCCAGCGCGGCCTGAAGCCGCAGACAGAGGTCCTATCGTCCGGTCTTATGCCAGCGCCGGAAAACATAGCCAAGGCACTCCAGATTGAACCAGGTGAAGAGCTGGCTCATTTAGAACGCCTGCGCCTAGCTGACGGTGAGCCTATGAGTGTCGAAGAGTCTTATCTTGTTCACCGCTACTGTCCGGGCGTGCTGGAGCAGGATTATGCCCGAAACCCTCTGCGGGTGGCACTTGAGAAGAAGTACGGCATCCGGCTGGTCTACGCGAGACAAAGCATTCGTGCTATTTCGGCCCCCCGCAGTCTGGCTGAGAAACTCTCTATTCAACCTAACGGGGCAGTCCTCTATATTGAGCGGGTCTCCTTTTCTGAGCAGGGTGTTCCTATAGAGTTCCTGCGGCTGTACCATCGAGGCGATCGTTACGTCCTGCACAACGAGCTGCGTGATTAGTATCTGATTGATGGGGGAAGACTGCCATTTCGGCAGGTTTCTCCCTTGATAAAATGTCATAACATTAGTATTTTCAGAAGGAGAATCACTATGCCCAAACAGTTGAAAGTGTCAGCCGGTGTCTGGTATCTGGGTGCGACCAGCGATCGCTTTGTGAAGCAGGGCTATCGTCCGGACCGCACCATTGAGGAGCGCTTCAAACTGGCGGCCAGCATTGAAGGGGTAGGCGGACTGGAGATGCACTATCCCACTGAAGTCACAGACGCCAATTACAAGGACCTCAAGAAGTTAGCAGATGACCTAGGGTTGAAGATTGTCCAGTTCTGCCCGCACTTCTGGGTTGACCCCAGGTGGCGCTTTGGGCAGTTCACCAATGCGGACCCCAAGCTGCGTCAAGAGGCGCTCGATCTGGCCAAACGTACCACTGATCTTGCTCAGTATATGGAGGCAGAGGTCATGGTCTATTGGCCAGCGCAGGATGGCTATGACTACCCCTTCCAAATCGATCATCGCAAGGCGTTAGATTGGCTGGTAGAAGGGTTAACGGCATGGGTGGATTACATTCCTACTCAGAAGATCGTGCTGGAATATAAGGCTTACGAGCCGCGTTCGCATATCCTGCTCCCTACCATTGGCCACTGTATGACCATTGTGAACGAGATCAACCGCCCCAACTTCGGGGTCAATATTGACATGGGTCATGCCTTCATCATGAAAGAGAATCTAGCCGAGTCAATTAGCCTGTGCTGTCGTTATAAGAAGCTGTTCCACACACACTGGAACGACAACTGGAAGCTGTTTGATGACGACGTGATCGTCGGGACAGTCAACTTCTGGGAGACGTTGGAAGCCCTCTTCTGGCTGGATGAGTGGGGCTATGACGGCTGGTATGGCCTTGACCTGTTCCCTTACCGCGAGCCTCCTGAGAAGGCCATTGAGGAAAGCATCCGCAATCTCAAGTTCGGTTTTGAAATACTGGAGCGCGTGCCGCGGGACGAACTCCGTGAGTGCTTCAAGACCTATGATGCCATCAAGATTTCACAGTTGATGCGTCGTATGCTGGGCGGATCATAGCGTATGGACATCGTTACTCTAGGCGAGATACTCATTGACATGTTCCCGGCTGAGCTAGGGCGCGGCCTGACTGAGGTGTCCGCCTTTTGCCCAAAACCAGGCGGCGCTCCTGCCAATGTGGCAGTAGCAGCGGCACGTCTAGGGAAGCGGGTTGCATTCATCGGCAAGGTGGGAAACGATGCATTCGGCCATCACCTTGCCGATGTGCTGGCCCGCGAGGGGGTTGACATCCGGGGGATGCGGTATGATGAGCAAGCTCGTACCACCATGGCCTTCATCGCCTTGCCGGATGAGAATACCGCTGAGTTTGTCTTCTACCGGAACCCTGGGGCGGACATGCTCCTACAGGCAGAGGAGCTGGATACCAGTCTGTTGCGGGGGGCACGAGCCTTTCACTTTGGCTCGCTCAGCCTAACAGATAAGGATAATCGCCAGGCTACTCTTGAAGCTGTGGCAATTGCCCGCGGGGCTGGCGCTTTGATCTCGTATGATGTCAATTATCGGCCTAGTCTGTGGCGCAAGCCGGAAGAGGCGCTTGAGCAAGCGTTAGCCATGTTGCCTCAAGTTGACTTGTTGAAGGTGAATGAGAAGGAGGTTGCCCTCCTCTCTCAGCGTGACCGGGTAGATCCCACAAATATCGAGGAGCTGGAAAGAGCATCTCAAGCCCTGCTCGAACGCGGCCCGTCGCTGGTTGTAGTGACGCTGGGGCCAAACGGAAGTTACTTCCAGACGGCTGAAGGCGGTGAATTCGTCCCGTCGTTCAGAGTTGATACAGTTGACGCAACCGGTTGTGGTGATGCCTTTATTGCCGGCCTGCTGTCCCAGCTTGTTGGCAGTCAAGACTGGCGCGGCCAACTAACTCTTGAGCATCTACGCCATGCTGTCCGTTACGCCAATGCCGTCGGCGCATTGACGGCGCTTACGCTGGGGGTGATCCCAGCACTGCCGACAGCCAGCCAAGTAGACGAATTTCTGCAGAAGCGGAGCTAAACAGAGAGGTTCAATGACCCAAAACGAAATCCCTGACATCCAAGCACTACGAGAAATGGCTCGCCTGATCCGGCTTGACATCTTAGAGTCAACCACAAGGGCCGGATCAGGCCATCCTTCAAGCTCGTGGTCGGCAACTGATATTCTTGTAGCACTGTTCTTTGGAAGCATTCTCCGTTACCGTGCTGACGACCCATGGTGGCCGGAACGTGATCGGTTCATCATGAGCAAGGGACATGCGGCTCCCCTGCTTTACTCCGTGCTGTCACGGGCGGGATACTTTCCCGTCGAAGAGCAGTGGCGACTGCGTCAGATAGACAGCCCTGTGCAGGGTCACCCGATCCAATACTGTATGCCCGGCGTTGAGGCCACTACCGGCTCACTAGGGCAGGGCCTTTCTATTGGATTGGGGCATGTTCTAGGAGGACGGCTGAACAGGCTTGACTATCGAGTATATGTGCTGTTGGGAGACGGCGAATGTCAGGCTGGGCAGGTCTGGGAGGCCGCTATGGCGGCGGCACACTTCAAGGCAGATAACCTGATCGCTATCTTGGACTACAACAAGTATCAGGAGACGGGGCCTATTGCCCGCGAGATGGCGTTAGAGCCTCTAATAGAAAAATGGCGTGCCTACGGCTGGCATGTTGAAGAAGTGGATGGGCATGATATTCCAGCCATTATTGAGAAGCTGAAGGCTGTACAACAGCTCAAGGGACAGCCGTCTATCGTCATTGCACACACGATTAAGGGAAAGGGCGTCTCCTTCGTCGAGGCCGACTTCACTTTCCATGGCCGTGCACTGACACCCGAACAGGCCGAGAAGGCACGGGAGGAACTTCTATGCAGTTAGGACAAAAAGCCGGTTTGAAGCCCAGCAAGCCCATGCGCGACATATTTGGAGAGGCTCTGCTGGAACTAGCACGAAACAATCCTAAAGTAGTTGTGCTGGATGGCGACCTGGGCAATTCCACTAAAGCTGAGACGGTGCGCCAGAACTTCCCAGAAAGGTTCTTTAACCTTGGCATTGCGGAGAGTAATCTGGTAGGCGTAGGGGCAGGGCTGGCAAGTTGCGGGTTTATCCCCTTCATTGTTAGTTTTTCATCCTTCCTGCTGTGCAACGCCTATGATCAGATTCGTCTGGCAATAGCCCTATCAAACATTAATGCCAAAGTTGTTGGTAGTCACGGGGGGATCACGCTGGGCAAGGACGGCCCAACCCAGATGGGTATTGAAGACCTTGCCCTAGTAGGGGGGTTACCTACCTTTGTAATCCTTGTTCCTAGTGACCCAACTATCATGCGCAAGGCTGTTCAAGCGGCGGCGGAGCACGTAGGGCCGGTATTCCTCCGCTCCAGCCGGGTGGCAATGCCCTACATCTATCCTGAGGATAATTGCCCGTTCGAGATCGGCAAGGCAAACGTGGTTCGTGAGGGCGATGATGTGACCATCATTGGGTGCGGCATCATGGTTGCAACAGCCCTTGACGCGGCGGCAATGCTGGCAGAAGAGGGTATCGAGGCACGGGTAGTAGACATGCACACTCTCAGGCCGATGGATGTAGAGACTATTGTGGCGGCGGCACGAGAGACAGGGGCTATCGTCACAGCAGAAGAACATCTACTGCAAGGGGGCATGGGCAGTAACATCGCCCGTGTCGTGGCGGCTCACTGCCCGGTGCCGATGCGCTTTGTCGGCCTGAACGATACGTATGTCGAGTCGGCTGACCCAGGCGACTTGCTCAAAAAATATCATCTGACTGCGGATGATATTGCTATTGCCGCCCGTGAGGCTGTCAAAGCAAAGGTAAGGGTATGATACGGCAAGAACTCCAAAAGCTACAGGCGCAGGGTAAGCCAATCCGGTTGGGCGTCAGCGGCGCAGGATGGATGGGAAGCGGCTTCGTGACGGCAGTGTCGCACATGCCGGGCATGGAGGTCTACCTGATAGCCGACACCGATGTACAGGCCGCTCGTGAGGTCTTCCTGAGCGTCGGTATACCAGCCGACGAGATCGTTGAGGTTGGCTCTGTCGGCCCGGCTATGGATGCCCTGCGTGTGGGAAAGCGGGTGATCACTGGCTCTTACTCACTGGCGGCCCAACTGGAAGCGCTAGACATCGTCACCGATGTCACCTGGTCAGCGTCTATTGGTGCAGAGACAGCCTATGCCTGCATCCAGCATCACAAAGACGTAGTGCTGGTGAACATCGAGGCCGATGTAACGGCGGGACGTGTTCTGAACAAGATGGCCCGTGAGGCCGGCGTGCTGTACACTGTCTCGTCGGGAGATGAGCCGGGATGTTTAATGGAGTTGTACGACTTTGTCACCTCGCTGGGCTATGAGGTCATTGCCATCGGCAAAGGGAAAAACAACCCCCTCGATCCCTCCGCCACCCCTGACACTGTCGCTGAGTCAGCCAGGCGGGCTGACAAGAACCCTTATCAGGTTGCCTCATACGTTGACGGCACCAAGACCATGTTTGAGATGACTTGTGCCGCTAATGCCACCGGCTGTCTGCCAATGCAACGCGGAATGGTTGGGCCAGAGGCCACTCTTGAGACAGTATCGCATATCTTCGCCTTAGAGGAGGACGGAGGCATCAGTAAGTTTCCCGGAATAGTAGACTTTGTACAGGGAAGCGCTATGGCAGGCGGCGTGTTCGTAACCGTCCGTATCGAGGACGCCCGCATCCGTGCCGATCTAGAATATCTGAAGGTAGGCAAGGGAAAATACTACACCTTCTTCCGCCCATACCACCTGTGGTTTCTCGAAGCACCGCTGTCTATTGCCCGCGCCTTTCTGTATCACCAGACCACGCTTGTACCGCTCGACAAGCCAGTAGCTGATGTGATGACAATTGCCAAACGGGCGCTAAAGCCTGGCGAACGGCTGGATGATTTCGGAGGGTATACTTCATACGGTGTGATGGATCGGGCGGAGGTATGCCGTGAGCTGAAGGCCCTGCCGATGGGGTTGGCCCCCGGTGCGGAGATCGTCCGCCCGGTAGCGGCGGGGCAGGTTATCACATGGGACGATGTTAAGCTGGATGAGGACAGCCTGTTGGTTAAACTGCGCCGTCAGCAGGACATGCTATCAGGTTGACGGCCTAGCTCACCCTTTTAAGGAGGTGTTCCATGCGTATCGGAGTCTTCACTGCGCTGTTCCAGAAAATGTCGTTTGAGGAGGCACTTGACCGTGCCGTGGCGGCAGGGGTTACCGCCGTCGAGATTGGGACGGGCAACTATCCCGGCAGCCATCACTGCCCTGTGGATGAACTGCTTGAAAGCGAGAGCAAGCGCAAGGAGTACATGAAGGCCATCACCTCACGCGGCCTGATCCTCAGTGCGTTTAGCTGTCACGGCAACCCTCTCCACCCAAACAAGGAATTCGCCAAATCATCAGATGAGGTGTTCCGTAAGACGGTCCAGTTGGCGGAACTGCTTGAGGTGCCGGTGATCAACGCCTTCCCTGGCCTGCCGGGCGGCTCGCCCAAGGACACAACCCCCAACTGGGTCACTTGTCCGTGGCCGCCTGACTTTCTAGAGATACTTGACTACCAGTGGAATCAGGTTGCTATTCCCTATTGGAAGGAGCTAGGCAAACTGGCCGCAGATCACCATGTTAAGGTTGCCTTTGAGATGCACCCCGGCATGTTGATCTATAACGTAGAGACACTGCTTAAGATGCGTGCGGCTGTTGGGCCGGTCATTGGTTGCAACTTCGACCCCAGCCATCTCTTTTGGAACGGTGTGGACCCGGTGGTGGCCATCCGAACGTTGGGAGAGGCTATCTTCCATGTGCATGGCAAGGATGTTTATGTGGACAGCCTGAACGTGGCTGTCAACGGGTGCAACGATGCCAAGCCATACAGCGAGATACCCAGGCGCTCGTGGACCTTCCGTAGCATTGGATATGGTCATGATGTAAAGGTCTGGAAAGACATGATCAGTGCGCTACGGATGGTTGGGTATGATTATGTGATTTCCATTGAGCATGAGGATGCCCTGATGTCCACCGATGAGGGACTGGCAAAGGGTGTAACACTGCTCAAGGAAGCCGGTATCTTTGAACCTGCTGGTGAGATGTTCTGGGCTTAAGGTCGAAACAGGACAGATGAGGCTGGTACTCTTCGACATTGACGGTACGCTGGTTTGGGCTGATGGGGCCGGTCGTGCGGCTATGAAAGCCGCCCTCCTGCGCGTATATGGAACAGCAGGGACAGTTGATACCTACGATCTTGGGGGGCGCACCATCAAGGAGATCGTGCGTGATGTCATGAGTGAGGCAGGGTTGCCCCCTGAGGTGACCTGGGACAAGTTCGGTCAGTACTGCGAGGCGCTGACCGACGACTTTCAGCAACGCGTCCGGAGGAATGGACATAATATTCAGCCATGCCCCGGTGCGATTGAGTTGGTCAGCACGTTAGCGGCCCGCAATGACATCGTAGTAGGTTTGCTGACAGGCAACTTGCAAACGGTATCCATGCTTAAGCTTGGGGCCGCCGGCTTCGACGTTAACTGGTTCAAGGTAGGGTCATACGGGGACAAGTCAGATGTGCGCTCTGACCTGCTTCCCCTTGCTCTGGAACAAGCCGCTATGCTGACAGGCGTCCATCTTACAGGAAAACAAGTTGTCATTGTTGGGGATACTGCTATTGATGTAACCTGCGGTCAGGGTATTGGAGCACGCAGTATTGGTGTCCTCACGGGGGGAGGCACACAGGCTGAGCTTCTCTCTGCGGGGGCTGACTATGTCTTCAGAGACCTAGCAGACATCCAGGCCGTGCTGAAGGCGATCTACGACCCTGCCCCCGGTGAGTAGCTACCAATAATCAGGGAGCTATTCCTACAAGGATAGCTCCCTGGTCCTTTTCCCTTACCAGAATCCGTGATGGGTCCTACCTCTTAATCTTGAGGGACTTGAACTCGGCGGCCTGCGCCTTGATAGCCGGCTCAACTGCCAGACGTTCGATGCTGGACGCGCCGAAGAAGCCCGCTATCCCGGTAGTATGGTCAAAGATATACTGCGCATCTGCCGGCTCGGCAATAGGGCCGCCGTGGCACAGTACGATCACATCAGGATTGACAGCCTTAGCCGCATCGTGCATCTCCTGTACGCGCTTGGCCGATTCCTCCAGCGTTAGAGCGGATTCAGCCCCAATAGCGCCCTTTGTGGTCAAGCCCATATGCGGCACCAACACATCAGCGCCAGCCTTTGTCATGGCTACTGCTTCTTCTGGCGTAAAGACATAGGGGCAGGTAAGCAAGTCAAGCTCGTGGGCCAAACGGATCATCTCCACTTCAAGGTCATATCCCATGCCGGTCTCCTCTAGGTTCTGGCGGAACTTGCCCTCGAAAAGGCCGACCGTTGGGAAGTTTTGGACACCAGTGAAGCCCATCTCCTTGATCTGCTTCAGGAAGACGGGCATCAAGCGGAAAGGATCAGTGCCGCAGACTCCAGCCAGTACGGGTGTATGTTTGACTACCGGCAGTACCTCGCCAGCCATCTCAACCACAATGGCATTTGCGTCACCATAAGGCAGCAGACCAGCCAGTGAACCGCGTCCTGCCATACGGTAACGTCCGGAGTTGTAGATGATGATGATGTCTACTCCCCCTGCCTCAGCAAACTTCGCCGAGATGCCTGTACCTGCGCCTGCCCCGATGATAGGCTTCCCTGCCGCGATCTGGGCACGTAGTTTTTCCAGAGCCTCTGCACGTGTTATGAAAGCCATCTCTCACTCTCCTGTCTGGGATTTTGGTTTGGATTGTCAGTAATGATTAAGCAGGGAAGTTACTGCATCATTCCTAGCAGTAACTCGACCGCTTTGTCTGCGAACTCCGGGTCGTTAATATTAACGTCCATCTCAACGACGGGGATGCCGGGCTTGAGGTTATCTTTAATAGCCTTGAAGCAGGCCCCATCCGCCTCAGGGTCCCAGAAGGCATTGCCGGGACTGTCGAGCATCGAAACCCCTTTGAGGGGGATCATGACAGCCACTGGCCCTTTAGACTCGTTAGCGGCACGGGCGATCATCTTGCCAATCGCGATGTTCTCCTCAACGTTGGTGCGCAACAGGGTGATGTTGGGATTCCACTCATAGAGCTTACGGTTACGATATTTCTCAGGCACAGTGTCTGGCGCCCAGAAATTAGCCATATCCACACAGCCCGGAACCAGCACCGTCGGAATGCCCGCCCGTGCCGCCGCCATCATCCGATCTGGGCCTGCACTCAGCACACCGCCGCATACCTCATCGGCGAGTTCAGTAGTGGTAATGTCCAGGCAGGCCTTGATGTACCCATCCGCAATTAGGCCTTCCATGGTGCGCCCGCCCGTACCAGTCGCATGGAATACCAGCACTTCATACCCTTTGGCCTCCAGAGCGGCGCGGGCACGGTCAACGCATTTGGTGGTGTTGCCGAACATACTGGCCGTGATCAAGGGACGGGTCTCTTCGACTTCGGGCAACTCCTGTGCGACCATGCCTGCTATGGCGGCGGCGGCATTGGCATAGATGCGTCGGCTGATCGAGTTCAGTCCCGCCACGTCTACAACTGAGGGCATCATCGTGATGTCCTTCGTACCTACATAGGCGGATACATCGCCTGCCCCAACCGTCGAGACCATCAATTTAGGGATGCCAACTGGCAGTTCGCGCATGGCGGCAGTCGCGATAGATGTGCCTCCGCCGCCACCCATCCCTAGAATACCGCCAAGACGGCCCGACTGATACAGTTCTTGGACAACCTTGACTGTGCCATCGGTCATGACCCGCATGGCCTTCGTTTTATCCTCACTGGCACGTAACTCTGCCAGATTGCTCCCACCCAGACGTGCTACCTCTTCATGGTTCACATCCGGCTCAAATGGCGGATCACCCATCACCCCAAAGTCAACCACGATGGTCTCCAGCCCATGAGAGCGGATCAGGTCACGCACAAAGCGGAACTCCTCTCCCTTTGTGTCCAGCGCTCCAACGATCACGACCGGTTTTGGCATATGAGAACCTCCTATGAAAATCACTCTGAACGGAAACTGCTATTTGCTGTTCTGTCTGTAGCAAAAGGGGGTATTCCTAACCGTATGCGAGTCTCTATCCTGTGTGCGGGGGTGCCTCTCTTAGGATAAGATAATCATCAATTTCTGTCCAGTAGGAGGAACAACTTTGAACTCAGCTCAGGTTGAAATCCGGCTGGTGGGTTGAAAAACCGGTTGACATCTCACAGATCAATATGCTAAACTCTGCGCAAATTACATACTCGAATGGCAACGATTGAGAGGAGTAGGCGGGTTTCGCGCCAGATAGAGAAGGAAGTGCCACAGGCTGGAAGCCTCCACTGCCGCCCCCGCTGAAGGTCGCTCATGAGCCAAATTGTCGAAAGCTGTGCCCTTCCGCATAGCAAGTAGTCATGTTTCGGGATGCGCCCGTTATTGCGCTGAGAGTGCTGTCTGGAAACAGGCAGAACTAAGGTGGTACCACGGAGATTTACCCTGCCGTCCTTAGAGGCGGCAGGGGTTTTTGTTACATGCGATGGAAGGGGTGATGCGCATGTCAACCGTAGCTGAGGATGGTGTCGCGGGCGTAGGAGACACCAAACCTTCACCAGCTTACCCTACGTTACAACCTTTGGAAACAAGAAAGCGAAAAGGTAACTATGACACGCGCAAAAGAGTTGCCCAAGACATATGATTTTAAAAGCACTGAGCAGAGGCTCTATGAGTGGTGGGAGAAGAATGGCTGGTTCAAGCCTGAGATCGCGGGACCTGATGCTGAGCCATTCGTGATCAGCATTCCTCCTCCCAATGTCACTGGTGCGCTTCATCAGGGCCATGCTCTGTTTGTCTCGCTCGAAGACCTGATGATCCGTCATGCCCGTATGAAGGGGTACGCCGCCCTATGGGTTCCGGGTACCGACCATGCAGGGATCGCTACCCAGCTTCAGGTGGAGCGCATGCTGGAAAGCGAAGGTACAAGCCGGACTGCCATCGGGCGTGAGGAGTTTCTACGCCGGACATGGGAATGGAAAGCCAAATACGGGGGGTGTATCACCCAGCAGTTGCGGCGTCTGGGGGCAAGCTGTGACTGGGATCGGGAGAGGTTCACGCTGGATGAAGGGCTGAGCCGGGCAGTGCGCGAGGCTTTTGTGCGCTGGTATCAACAAGGCCTGATCTACCGGGGCACCTATATGATCAACTGGTCACCGGGCCTGCAAACTGCCGTCAGCGATCTGGAAGTGGAACGTGAGGAAGAACAGGGCACACTCTATTACTTCAAGTACTGCTTGAAGGACAGCAACGACTATATTCCGGTCGCAACTACCCGCCCTGAAACTATTCTGGGTGATACAGCGGTGGCTGTCCATCCACAGGATGATCGCTATCGGGCTTTTGTGGGGCGAACTGCCCTGGTGCCCATACTTAACCGGGAGATACCCGTCATTGCAGACGAGTATGTTGATCGGGAGTTTGGCACGGGAGCGCTCAAGATCACACCGGCACACGATCCAAACGACTATGAGATTGGTCTGAAGCACCATTTGGCCGTCATAAACATCCTGAACAAGGATGCCACACTGAACGAGAATGCCGGCCCGTATGCCGGACAGGATCGCTTTGAGGCACGCAAGAACCTATGGGCAGATATGGAAGCCGCCGGGTTAACCATCAAGACTGAGCCGTATAGGCACGTTGTTCCGCGTTCCCAGCGCGGCGGCGAGCTAGTCGAACCAATGATCAGCACTCAATGGTTTGTCCGGATGCGCGAGCTGGCCGACGCCGCACTGGCGGCAGTGCATGATGGGCGAATCACCATTATCCCGGAGCGCTTTGTGAAAGTCTGGGATAACTGGCTGACCAATATCAAAGATTGGTGTATTAGCCGCCAGCTATGGTGGGGACACCGCATTCCGGCATGGTACTGCCAGGAATGCGGCCATATCACAGTGGCACGTGAAGACCCGACGGCCTGCGAGGCGTGCGGCTCACCTCATATTGAGCAGGACCCCGATGTGCTGGATACATGGTTCAGCTCAGGGCTGTGGCCATTCAGTACGTTGGGGTGGCCCGACGAGACACCCGATCTGCAACGCTATTACCCCACTACCGTGATGGAGACCGGCTACGACATCCTGTTCTTCTGGGTGGCGCGCATGGTCATGATGGGGCTTTCCTTCACCGGTAAAGCCCCCTTCCGAACAGTCTATCTGCACGGGCTGGTCAGGGATGAGCATGGCCGGAAGATGAGTAAGACATACAACAACGTCATTGACCCGCTCGATGTGATGGATGAATACGGCACCGATGCGTTGCGCTTTACTCTATTAACTGGCTCGACGCCCGGCAATGACATGAACCTGTCCGTCGAACGCATTGCCGCCAACCGCAACTTCGCTAATAAGATATGGAACGCCGCCCGCTTCCTGATCAGCAATCTGGGAGAAGATGACCCGACAGGCATATTGCCGCGACAGGGTCTCACTCTGCCCGACCGCTGGATTCTGAGCCGTCTCCATCGCCTGATCGAGACCGTCAACCACCTCTTTGAGAACTATCAATATGGTGAGGCAGGCCGGCAGATTTACGACTTTGTGTGGGGTGAATATGCCGACTGGTATATCGAGATCAGCAAGATTGCCTTGTATGGAGAGGATGAGCATGCCAAATCTCGAACGCGCAGTATCCTGACCTACGTGCTGGACCAATGCCTGCGCCTTCTGCACCCCTTTGTCCCATTCGTCACTGAGGAGATATGGCAGCATATTCCCCACCAGGGCGAGGCCTTGATCGTTGCCCGCTGGCCAGAGGTTGATGAGTCGCTGTTTGATACGGAGGCTGAGAGCCAAATGGCGCTGGTGGTGGAGCTAATTCGCGGCATTCGCAACGTGCGTGCCGAGTATAACGTCCCGCCCGGAAAGCGTATTCCAGTGAAGATCAACGCGGGCCAGTGGGCAGGGGTCCTGCAAGGACAACGCGACCTGTTTATCCGGCTGGCCAGTGTGGACGCTGAGCACTTGGAGATTGAACCGGCTCTCTCCGAGATACCCCCGCAGGCCGCAACGGTGACTGTCAGTGGAGTGACAGCCTTCCTGCCGTTGGCTGGGCTGGTGGATATCGAGATGGAGAGAGAGCGAATACGGAGGGAGCTGGAAGAAGTCAGCCGGCAGATTGAACGGGTGGAGCAGGTACTCTCGAAAGATGGGTTTACTCAGCGCGCCCCGGCTGAGGTCGTCCAGAGAGAGAAAGACAAACTAGCAAGCCTCCAAGCCTCCCGCTTAGCACTGGAGGAGCGCTTAAGAAGCCTTGCCTGAATCGAGCATATGAGTTCTGACACAGAAAGGGCGGGCGCAGTTTGTCGGATAACTGCGCCCGCCGCTGTTTGCCTCACCCCCGCACGATCAGCAGGATAGCTGTCAGCGCCAGCAGGGCAATAATGACATACTCGAAGGTTTCCTTGTTGAGCTTATCTGCCAGCCACTTACCGACCCATACACCTACCGGCACAACTGGCAACAGCCATATGATCTGGAGGATATTCTGCCAGCTCAGAATGTGGGCATAGATATAGTAAGGGACCTTAATCCAGTTCAAGATAAAGAAGAACAGCGCAGAAGTAGCAATGAAGACACGAGGCGTGATGTCCTGCATGAGGAGGTAGATCGTGACAGGCGGGCCGCCGATCTGCGCCAACGCTGATGAGAACCCTGCTACAACCCCTGTTAACAACCCATGCCACGCCTGAGGCTTGTATTTCATCTTGCCCAGAATCTGCTTCTCAAACAGCTTGTACAACACAAACAATAGCACAATTACACCCAGCCCCCGTTTGAGGACTGAGGGAGAGACATTGACAATGAAGAAAGTGCCAATCGTTACGCCAGCAATTGCCCCCGGAAGGAGCAGAAGGGCCAGCTTGCCATCCCACTTTTTCCAGTGGAACCACACTGCAAACACATCAGCCAACATCTGAGTAGGGAGAGCTAATCCGTTTGCCTGAGCGGTCGGCATAATCAGGGAAAGCAAAGGCACGGCCAGTGCTCCCAACGTTCCGCCCAGCCCGCCCTTTGAAAGGCCTATCATGAACGCAACAACACCGAACAGAGCAAAAAAGATGATGGGGTCTGGAGCCATTTGGGGAAGGTGTCCTCTCTATGTGGTGATGAAAAAGGGTGCCTGCCATCTCCAGATGGATGGCAGGTTAGCATGTTCTTCAGTGTATCTCAATCAAGACAATAAGTGAAGGGGTTATTTCGGGCTTAGGAGCGGAACCGGCTCTGCCCCTAAGCCCGGCAGATAGCCAAACCTCTTTCGGTCAGTTTCTGCTGATTTCAATGGTGCTGGAGAGCAAAGTCTTTATGGGGGCAATGAGCCCTTCAACGAAGGGGAGACGCTCCTTCTCCGAGAGGCCAGGGTTGATTCGTCCCACTGCTTCCATAGCCAGTTGTCTTAGCAGGTCTTCGGTCACACCGACCGGCTCGTGATTTTCTACCATCCCGATATGCTTGGTAGTACCAATAACCTGCTTGGCAATATCCTCGGTGCCCCTGCTCTCTTCCTTCTCCCGTTTTCCATCTTTAGTTTCCGGGGCATCCCTCTCCCCTTTTAGGGATGTGTCTGCGTGAGGAGCATCTTTGCTCTCAAAGGTGCTCGGTTTAGCCTTGTCACCCTTGCGATGAGGGGTTAGGACTTCCTCCACCATCCGGATAGCCTCAGAGGCGCCTCGAAGAGACATAGAGAAGTTAGGCGGATACTTTATAGACAGAATACAAACCTCGGTCGACTCCTGCCCCCTGATCCGGTTAAAGACTGCCTGAACTTCGGTCAGTGCATTTAGATAGGGACAAAGGGTGTCACTGATATAGTGAGGTGTAAGACTCTGCGGGACTTGCTCAAGTGTCCAGTCTCTGAGTACGACCTCGTTGGTCATCTGCTTGACAAGGGCGTGATTTGTGTGGAAGTAGACATACATCCTAAGCTGGCCAAGGCGGAGATGATCTCCGCTGTGAAGTGGATAGAACTTGTGCGGAGGGAGCCGCCTTTCATTGAGCCACGTGCCGTTCGTACTGCCTGTATCCTGAACAGTGCATAAACCATCAACAAATGTGATAACAGCATGCTGTCGTGATACGCCCCGCTCCAATGCATCGTAATCTGTGAGGTCAACAGAAGGAAGAGGTTGGCCGGGGGCATGTCGTCCCAGCGTGATCCTATGACTGCCTTTGATGATGATAGGGCGTTCCTGCCCCACAATAGACAAGGCAAGTGCATCAGCAGGAAGGCTAGCCAGTATAGGGGCCTGTTCGGATCTCGGCGCTTCTAGCTGGATAGCCGGCACTGTTTTGGTTATGAGGGAGAGAATGGTATCAGCATCAAACGGCTTACCGCACTTTGCGCACTCTTTTGCTTCGGGCTTGTTCTCCTGATTACAAGCTTGGCATATCCAAGTACTGTCTGTCATATTTGTGCAAGCACCCCTAAGAAAACATGGGCATATTGAGTGCCCATATAATGAAGGTAGATGTAGGAACCCTTTCTATCTAATAGGTGGCAGGAAACCTTAGGAAGAGAAGAGAGAAGAAAAGAGTCTATTCCATGATAAGTCCATCTAGCGAATTTTTCATCATCTTCTCATGAAAAATCCATTAATTTTTGCTTTCCATGAGGTGGCGCTTATCGCAGAGTGGCTTACAATCAAGAGAGGGCGGGCTGTTGACTGTGGTAATGTTCTTCATAATAAAGACAATCTCTTCTCCCTGAGCCAACCCTAGCACCTATCTGCTTGGCTGTACATAGTGCATGGCATAAGGCATTCCAAGATGTCAGGTAGTACATCCGGTCCAACCCTATTTGGAGAAGTGTACCCCGGCTATCAGTTGGGCTTCTACACCCTGCTTGAGCGTATCGGGTACGGCGGTGAAGCAACTGTATGGTCGGCATGGGACGCACGGCATGAACGTGTAGTGGCAGTTAAGCTGATTGCTGTTGGAGAAGAAGACCCATTCTCTGATCAGAGCTTCTTTGAACAGGAATTACAGCTCATTGCTGGACTCTCACATCCCAACATCCTGCCTCTGCATGATTTCGGCTCAACCGGCATGTTTCATTATTTCGCTACCCGTTATATCTCCTCTGGCTCACTGCAAAACAGACTGGCGTTCGGCCCGCTGGCGATAGGAGAGGTATTGAATATAGCCTCTCAGATTGTCTCCGCTCTCAAATATATCCACGATCGCCAGATCGTCCACCGTGACCTCAAACCTAGAAACATCCTGCTGGATACACGCCAGCACGTGTACCTGACCGACTTTGGCCTCGCCCGCGCCCTGACACAGACAACCCGTGCCCTGCACACAGGGCGGGGAACACCCCCCTATTCTCCTCCCGAACAGCTCACAGGCGCCCGAATCTCGCCGCGCTCGGACATATATAGCCTGGGCATCATGCTCTTTGAAATGTTTACTGGTAGCCTGCCATGGAATGGAAGCTCCACACTGGCGGCACATCAACTATCTGATAGTACAGCAGTGTTGCCTGATCCCCGTGAGCTAGTTCCTCATCTGCCTGCCAGCCTAGGAGATGCCCTCCGGAGACTCACGGCGGCAGATCCCTCGGCGCGTCCCTCTTCTGTGGTTGAGGCGCTGAGCTGTATCATAGAAGCAGTGCGGGAGGCTGTGCCCTCCGTCTCAGCATTCACTAGACCCGATGACAGGGAGAGGCTACAGCCAGAGACAGAAACTCTAGATGCAGGAGATGCACAGGTCCTCATCGAAAGTGCTCTGGAAACCTGGCATCCTGGCCCTGGCGAACCAGGGCTAAGCCTCACCCAGTTTGCTTTCATTGACTCGGTATATCGGAAAGCGGATATTTACGGGCTACCCCTCAGCGATAAGCACCGCGAACTCCTGCTATATGGTGCGCTGACCTATGGCCACAATCTTCCTTACTGGTGGCAAAACTCTCCCAACGAACAGATGCGCCTAAGGATATGCTCGGAAGTCATCGCTGGGGGAAGCGAGCCTGCCGCGGGGAGAGCTATCACTTGCCTTCTGGGTGACTTTATCCCCCTAGACAGCCTGACACTTGGGCAACCAGCCATAAGCAGATTGATTGAACTTCTGGCAGATGCAGAAGATGAGCAAGTACAACAGTCCGCACTTACATTGCTGAGGTACTTGAGCAGGCCGTCTCCCCTATGGCGCTCAACAGCCTTTGACCGTGAGAGCGACATCCAGTTGGCTTATGCCTCCCTTAGAGACAGCCCCTACGCACCCCAAGTGGCCCGCCTGATCGGGCAAGTACGCAGTAAGGCGGCGGTCAATGAGATCGCCAATATGCAACAGAAACTCAATCCCGGCTATATCCTGCCTGCCCTGATCGAAGTGGCCGCACAGGCGGGCGGCTTGCCCTCCAGCCTGCCTTTAGGATTACGTCTTCGTGTGATGCTCGAACTGGCAAGGCGTCAGCTCATAGAGGATCGCCCCTCATTGGCAAAGGCTTACCTGTTCAGCACTCTAGGGAGCGTATTGGGGCTTGGGGTGTATATCTATCTCACCTACCGCCTACCGACCTTCATGGATGCTACCCGTATTTTCATCTCTCTAGTACGCGGGATTTTGATCGGGCCGCTGGTCGGCTTGGGCATCTTCCTTACCAATCTGGTAGTGCAACGGCTGAATGCTCTCCCACTTCCAGTGAGGCTTGTCATGGGCACAGGCGTCGGCACTCTCCTCATCAACCTGAGCTTTGTCGTCTACTATTACTTGTTTCTGGATGTCACGCCAAGAGGGTGGCTCATTGCATTCTCTTCTTTGCTGGTCGCACTGGGCTTTGCTCTAAGCAGTATAGTTGCCCGGCGGTGGTTGCGGGTGGTGATCGGTACTTTGGGAGTTGTGTCAGGCATCATGCTGTCGTGGCAGATACATCTCTTAACATCATCTGACCCTCTGTTGAACTTTGAGTATAGCTGGTCGTGGGGACGTATAGCGTTGATGGCGCTTATTGTGGCGTTGCTGATGGCCACTGGAGGCCAGTTTATCAGGCTTTCTTTTGATAATATAGTAGAGTAGGAGCAAGCGAAGGGGGCAAGGTATTTGAGGGCCGGGGGAACGTGATCATGAACGACGATGAACTAATCCGGCAAGCAATTGCTTATGCCAAAGCGGGCGACAGGCAGAGGGCACAGGAGCTGGCCAGACAAGTACTCCAGCATGACCGCAATAACTTTGCGGCTTGGGTTGTCATGGCGCAGGTAGTTGAGGAGCGCACACAGGTCATCCATTGCCTGCAACAGGCTCTGCGCCTGCGCCCTGATGATGCCAGGTTGAGGGCGGCCCTAGAGCGCCTTGAACGCAAACAGAGACAGAAGCCGGCATCGCGGGCTAGGCGCCGTTCGCTCTCACAATATCTCTACTGGCTGGCCGCCGGGGTTGTGCTTGTCCTCATCTGTCTCGCCTCTGTGATCGCGCTTCTGGGGCCGCTACGGCCGGGCAGGCAGGACATAGCACAACAGGGTACCACGCAAGAGGCAGAGCAGGCAACGCCACTATCAGGGCAAGCCAATGCGACAAGTTGTGAGACACTGATTGAGCAGGCTTTGCTCTTCTCTGATCAACGCTGTCAACAGATCGGACGTAATCAGGTATGTTACGGACACTACACGGTTGACGCGACTATTGCCCCTGCTCCCTCGACCCGCTTTGAACTCCCTGGTGATGTGATCCCCGTAGAAATCTTACAGATGTTGTCAGCCTCGCCGCTGGACCTGAGCCGCAACGAGTGGGGCATTGCCATCTTTAAATTGCAGACCACCCTGCCTCGCACTGTACCCGGCCAGAATGCCACCTTTATTGTCTTTGGGAACACTTCTTTGGAAAATGCGTCGGGTGATTTGCAGGCATTTTATTTCTCCAGCGGCGTAGGAGAGGTGACATGTGAACTTGTGCCATTTGACGGCCTGCTGATTCGAATGCCCGATGGAACCGGCCTGACGATCCAAGCAGATGGCGCGACCCTGACACTCATGGGGACTACCGTGTTGGAAGCACGGCGGGGAGAGCAAATGAGCGTCACCATGCTAGATGGCAGTGCCTCCGTGAGTTCCGGCGGACAGGAGCAATTTCTAGGGGCCGGGCAGGTAGTTACAGTACCCTTGGGCGGGGCAAATGGCGTTCAGGCGGCCGGCCCGCCCTCCACGCCCGCTTCCGCTCCGCCTACTGCGCTCAGTGTAGGTTGCACGCTGGGTGGTGTCGGATGTGTGCCGGGTAGCCTGCCGGTTATCTCGCCGGCGCAGGCGCAGGCAGAGATCGAGGCGGCCCGCCGGGCCTCACTTGAGGTAGCCGCCCAGACGACTGCTCCTGACACCACGGCCAACCCGGCCTTTACCAACACACCACAAGCCAGAGCTACACCCACCGCCACAGGCTCACCCACCGCCACCCGGACGCCAGTGCTCTCTCCTACTCCGACAATGACCCTCCCTGCCGGTGTGACGCCGACGGCAACCCTCCTCAGGCCGACATCTACCCCTGTCCTTGTCCCTACCCACACGCCGACTTCCACCCGGACACCTACTGCCACTTGGACCCCTACGCCGACTGCTACCAGCACGCCGACTCCTACCGCGACACCTACCAGCACTGCGACCCCTACCAACACTCCCACCGCTACAGCGACTGATACACCAGTGGTCATCTGCTCAGTGGCGATAGGAAGCGCAGGCCCAGCGCAGTTCCTGATCACCAACAATGCCCCTAACTCTATTGTCTTGACCGGCGTTACCGTCAGCGCTTGGCCATCCGGCAATGGGGCACTGAAAAGCCTCAAGTTTGGGGCGGCAAATATTTGGAACGGTTCTATTTCAAGCCCGCCGGCAAATATCAGCCTGTCCGGCGGCGCACCGGTCAGGACACTGGGGCCGGGGGAGAGTAAGGTCCTACAACTTTTCTTCGACGTTGATGCTGGACCATCAGGCTATCAGGTAACTGTGCTCTTTGAGGGGGGATGCTCGGCAAGCGCTTCTCAATGAGAGGGACTAAATCAGAAATCGCGGTATACCCATTGCCCGTCAACCATTGTGCCTGCTACCTCCGTGATCCCAATGTCCATCGGATCACAATGGTAGACGTCCTGTCCCAGCACAGTCAGGTCGGCCAGAAAACCGGGGGCCAGCCGTCCGAGTCGATCCTCCATTCCGGCGGCATAGGCTGGTCCATATGTAAAACCGCGCACAGCCTCATCCACGCTTAACCGGCCAGCCTGACCAGACCGCCAGCCGGCAGGGTCGGGAGAGCCGTCAGCACGGCGGCGGGTGACTGCCGCCTGAATGTTGGGTAGCGGCTCAATAGGTTCAATTGGTGCGTCACTGCCGAATGCTACCACTGCACCCGCCTCAAGCTGAAGCCGCCAGTTGTAGGCGAAATCGGCGCGATCGCCCCAGTAGCTGTCAGCCATGATCATATCGGAAACAGCATGGATTGGCTGCATTGAGGCAATTACGCCGAGACGGCCTAATCTACTGGCATCCTCTGGATGGATGAGCTGTACATGCTCAATACGATGCCGCATCTGATGAGGAGAAATACCCCGTTCTCTCTCCTCTTCCCGGATTGCTTCGTAGATGTTCAACACCTCATGTACAGCTCGATCACCTATTGCATGGATCGCCGAAGGTAGCCCTGCGAGGCTGGCTTTCCAAACCCTCTCTCTCAATATCTCTGGCTCTGTGACACAGATGCCGTAATTGTCCGGCTCGCCTTCATAGGGGGCAATCATCCACGCGGTGCGAGGGCCAAGAGCGCCATCGGCAAAACTCTTGATCCCCCCGATACGCAGAAAATCATCTCCAAAGCCCCAGCGCAACCCCAGCCCCACAACCTGATCGAGCACTTCGACCGGCAAGTTTTTGACAATACGGAGTGTCAACTGCCCTTGTTCCTTCAGGAGTTGAAAGGCCTGCAGGGCACGCACATCATCAAAATCGTGGACGCCCGTCAGACCGCCACGATGGGCACGTGCGATAGCCTCCCTGACCATTCCGGCTAGATCGTCGGGTGTAACTTCTGGGATCAGGCGGGACACCATATTCATGGCTGGGGCCTCGAACAGTACTCCCGACGGCTCACCCGTCTCATCTCGCGCAATCCGCCCGCCCGGCGGGTCGAGCGTTTCAGCAGTGATATGGGCCATCCGCAGGGCAAGCGAGTTGACCCACGCCGCATGGCCGGAATGCGCAGAGAGATAGACGGGATGATCAGGAACCCGCACGTCAAGCTGGGTTGCTGTAGGGAAAGCCCGCCCTAGCCATTTGTCCTGAGACCAACCACGTCCCTGAATCCAGTGGCCGGGCGGGAGTTCAGCCGCCCGTTGTGCAACCAGTTCAGCCGCATCTTCCGCCGACGAGGCCTGCGTGAGGTCAACCTGATGCAGGAAGAGCGCATACCACGACAGGTGAACATGAGCATCAACCAGGCCGGGAATGACCAGTCTACCTCCTAGATCAACAGCTTCACCGCCAGACATTAGAAGCCTGCGCATACTTTTGTCATCGCCCAGCGCTATAATCCGACCCTCGCGGATAGCCAGGGCCGAAGCGGTTGGCTGGTCATCAGACTGGGTTCGGATCACCCCGTTATACAGGACAATATTGGCATCCATGAGACTAGATCAGCCAGATTTCATCTTGCGGTGTGGAGAGCCATTCTGCGCCGTCTTTAGTCACCAGCACATCTTCTTCCAGTCCCACATAGCCGATTCCCTCTACCGCCACTCCCAACTCGAGTGTATAGACATTCCCCGCCTCGACAATACCATAGGGCGTTTTCCCGTAGCGTTCCCAGCGGGGGCCGAGCATAGTCGCCCCATCATGGGCGGCGCGGCCTAATTGATGGCCAGTGCCATACTGGTACTCCGGATAACCCGCTTCCACTATCACCTTGCGAGCGGCTTCGTCTACCTGCCAGCCCTGCACACCTGGCCTAAGTGCGTCGAAGCCGGCCTGGATAGCACTACGCACCGTGTCAAACGCACTCTTAACTACATCGGGGGGCGTGTCATGCTCATCTTTGCGCACGTACCAGATGCGCTGGAGGTCGGAGCAGTAACTATCCTGCTTAACCCCAAAGTCAATGTGCAATAGGGTGCCGGGCTGAACAGTGTATTGTGCCTGTGGACCACCATGGCCAACAGGCGAATCAGGTCCAGCGGAGACAGCAGGGCAATAATCCCAGTCCCAGCCTGAACCCAGCCCCCTTTCCTTGAGGATGCTATGAACGCGGTCAGCGATCTCGACCTCGTTCATCCCTACCCTAACAAAGTTCCCAATCTCCCGAAAAATAGCCTGGGTGGTATGGATGGCCGCTCGTATCCGCTCGACTTCGGCGGGCGACTTACGTCCGCGCAGGGCCGCAATAACTCTCTCAGCGGAGATAATCCGTTCCCCTAGATCGGTGTCGGCCAGATAGTTCTGCAGGAGTAGCATCAGGCCGTGCCCTATTCCATCGGCGGCTGCGTCATCTTCTGAATAATTGAGGGCCAACTGTCTGGGATTAAGCTCCAGCAGAATGCGCAACAAGTCATCGCGGATACTCTGAACATAAGGCACAACTGTCGTGTAACCGCCAATACGATGAACATTTTCGGCATCATGCAACCCTACCACAGCGATACGCTGGTTGTCGCGGGTAAGGATGAAAGCCGACTGCCACACCATATCCATTCCCAGAATAAGCTCAAGGCTGGGGTCTGGTGTCAGCATTGTTTCACGCACAAAAGTCATCCAGGCATCAATGCCTAGCTCATTGAGAATGGCAACAGCCTGATCAAGTTTTTCCCGAACCAGTCTCGCATTGTCGGACATAGCATCCTCCTACTGGTAGTTAATTTGTTGAGAAAGCCGTCAGACATATCACGGCTGGAAGAGCGCCGCTTGGATTGTGTCAGCGCTGGGAATACTGTCCAACCCAAGATATTCCACTGAGGCACTAGCTAACAGGGTTGCAAAGCGGGCCGCCTCAAACGGATCGCCGGTAGCACTTAGGCGCACAAAGAACGCAGTCGCGAAAATATCCCCGGCTCCCGTGGGGTCCTGTTCAATGACCTGTGGGGCTGGCACAGCATACTCTTTTCCTTGAACAAAGAGGAGGCTTCCCTGTGCCCCAAGTGTCATGACCAAAACCTGAGCCTTACCGGCATATCCACGAACCAGCCCTTGATCTCCGTCAACATCTTCGATGCTTAAAACGACAGCATTCGCGTAAGAGAGGACCCGGTCAGCTTCCTGCCATGGACGAAAAGAAACACGCCCCTCTTTGTTCCAATGCCGCATCCAGCCCTGAGGAGTTACTCCGATGAACGACGAGCTTGAGAAGAACTCCGCCAGCGAGGGGTCCACCTCATCAGCAACCGGGGCCAGATGCACAATTGGGGCTGAACGCCATGCGGACGGCACATGGGAGGGCAGGAGGGGGGCCCCACGCCCCAACAATCGCTGGTGCCGTCCCTCAGGCACATAGATGTTTTCGAAGGTAGTGGGATGCTCGGCTGGGACGTTGACCAGAGAGACTGTCCGCAGGGGGAGAAGCAACTCCTGCATGTCGGCTGAGGTACTTGTCAGTACAGCCGCCCGCAGACCAAGTGCCTGGGCCGTCAGCGCACTGAACGTTACTGTGCCTCCCAGACGGGGGCCAGCAGGAGTCAAATCTTTGCAAACATGGCCAATGACAAGATAGTCCGGTACCTGCTCCATGTCCCCCAATAGCTAGCGAGGAGGGGTGCAATGTACCCCTTGAACATTCCCCCTTGCCACCTAACGGGTGGAACGATTGGGGATGATGGTCACCTTGCGCCGCTCGCCCATCCCTACACTCTCGGTAGTCACTGTCTCATCATCGCGGAGGGCCAGATGGATAATCCGCCGTTCGTTGGGCGGCATCGGCTCAAGAGTCACGGTACGTCCAAGCCGCCGGGCCTCTTCAGCCATCCGGAGGGCCAGCTTGCGCAGGGAAGTCTCGCGACGGGATTTATAACTCTCGACATCAAGCACAATATTGGCCTGATGCCCCAAGCGTTTGCTGGCAATTAAGCGGACAATGTATTGGAGCGCATCTAGTGTCTCGCCCTTGCGCCCAATCAAGATTCCCAGATCAGGCCCCCGAATATCAAGAACCCATGGCGCCGCCTCTTCAGGCGATGCAGGTGTAGCAGGGTAGAGTTCTACAGAGGCCTTGATGGACATAGAGGCCAGAATGTGCTCAAGAATCTGACGGGCTTCCTCTGCTTCCAGCTTGGCTTGCTCTGGGCTGACCGATGGCGAAGACGGGAAGGAGGATGGTGAAGGCTGTCGTAGTGGTGTAAGGCGGACAACCGCGGCACGGGCGCCCATTCCTAGTACCCCTCTACTCCCCTCTTCAACGATCTCAATGATCACTTCGTTCCGAGACAAACCCAGTTTTGCAAGCCCAGATTCAATCGCTTCCTCAACACTTGCCCCTGTTGCATCAATGGGCTGCATACTTTCACTCATGGTAAGACCTCGCATCTACCTATCCGGTGGAAACCTTGGGCCTCTGGAATCAGGTACGCTATTTTCTGGCACTCCTAGGCTTGCCCTTCGCATCAGCTCCTGGTTGTGGTAGTCCTAACAGTCCCCTCAGGCTGAAACTACCGTCCTCCGTACCAAACAGGTTCTTGAAACTAGAACGCCCCATTGCCATATACTGAACAAAGCCGATCACATTTGACACAATCCAGTATATTGAGAGGCCGGACGGGAAGGTTAGTGAGATGTACCCAATGAACAACGGCATAGTTAATTGCATTGAACGATTCATGGCCGCCTGCTGTGGATCAGCGTTTGGCGGGGTCATGAGCTTGTTCTGCAACCATGTTGTGACCACAACGAGAATCGGCAGGATGTAGTAAGGATCAGGCAAAGCTAAATTAAGCCACCCGAACCGGCTGTTCAATGGAATAAGGGCGGCGGCATTGGGCAACCACGAGAGCCATGCAGGCACCGGATGATAGATATGTTGTGACAGCTCAATCAACTGGAGGGGTGAGGCGGCCAGCGAGCGCGTGATGGCCTGGTATAAACCGATCAAGATGGGGAACTGTATCAGCGTAGGGAGACATCCCCCCAGCGGATTGGCTCCTGCCTCGCGGTAAAGTTCCATCATCTTGGTATTTAACGTTTCGGGGTCGTTTTTATACTTCTCGCGCAACTTGGTCAGTTCGGGTTGTAATTTCTGCATAGCAAGGGTTGATTTCTGTTGCTGCCAGGTGAGTGGGAAGATAAGCAGGCGCGTCAGAAGGGTGAAGAACAGAATCGCGAGAAGATAGTTGTGACCAAAAATACCGTACAGCCACAACAAAACGTTCACCATTGGGTTCAGAATAATTAAATCCCACATAAGAGGTTACTCTTTTCCAACTTCTCAAACCGGTTAGGACCCAGCGGCAGGGTCAAAAGCCCAGCGCTGGAGTAAGGTCTCACGATCAAGCGCATAAAGCGGGTAACTACCCTGATGAGCACCTATAAGAATTGAGTCATTGTAGAGGATTGGCGGCGCAAAGATCGGAATAGGACGTTCGTTGGTGCCTGTAGGGAAGAACAAGAAGCGGGTAGTGAACTCTGCCTTTATACTAGTAGCGGCTCTTGCCTGAGTGCCATCCTCAACATTCAGGATGTAAAGATATGAGTCACCTGAGGTGACATACACGACGGGCTGTCCGTCGGCAAGCTTGCCAAACGCAGGAGTACCTACTACCGGGCCGCCCGCATCAAAGGTCCACCTTGGTTGACCGCTTGACAAGTCAAGGGCGAAAACGTGGCCGTCAAGATCACCGCCAATCATCAGATTAGCTTCTGGGTCTATAACTGGAGTACTCCAGACCCAGTTAGTGGTCGTGTATGTCCACACTACCTGCCGCGTTCGGGTATCAAGGGCATACACCCTATCATTGAAGCTTCCAAAGTAGAGCACGCCCTCATGAATAGCTGGAGTTCCAGCCATAGCTCCGATTGCAGGCTCATCAGCCGCCGGGAATTGCCATAGCAGAGCACCGTTCTGAGCATCAAGCGCGTACAGATGACCGTCTAAGGAAGTGAAATAAAGCGTGTTACCATCTAGCAGGGGTGTAGACCAGATGTCATGTTGTCCATTCCCGCTACGCGGGGCTCTGAACTGCCATGCCTTTGTCCCGGTGTCACGATTGATAGCGTAGAGGGTCCCATCCACAGCGCCGGCATACACGTACTCGTCACCGATCACCGCACCGCCAATGAAACGGGCGGCAGGGTTGCTCTCAAAGGCCCACTTCTGCATCCCAGTAGCAGGATCAATGGCGAAAACTGAGCCAACGTAATCGGTCACGACGACCAGCTCAGGCGCAACGGCGGGGGCAGCGTAGAAAGTCCGCCCGCGTTCAGGCTCAGATGGGAAGGCCCATAGCCGGTTACCGCTCTCCGGGGAAACGGCATATACCTGTGCGCCATAAGCAACGTAGATTGCCTCGTCCGAAGCAGTGATGCCAGGCCAGCTAGTCCCCGAAAGGACTGTCGCCGCTGAACTACAGCCCGCTAATCCGACCGCCAGAGCGATCAGAACAAGTCCTAGAAATAACTTCCTTGTAATCAAAAACGAAACTCCTCAGGAACAGGATCATAGCCACCTGGATTAAAAGGGTTGCAACGCAAAACCCGTTTGACAGTGAGCAATCCCCCTTTAAGGAAGCCAAAACGGCTGAACGCTTCATAGCCATATTGTGAGCAGGTCGGCGTGAAGCGACAAGAAGGGGGCAACAAGGGCGAAAGCGTCAGTTGATACAAACGGATCAGTGCCATTGCAATATATTTCATAGCTTTGAATGCTCTTCCACAGACGACAAGCCGGCGGCCTTAAATAGCCTCTCAAGCGTCTTTTCCAGCTCGTGCGAACTCGTAGTGGAGGATACCGAATGGACAACAACTATGATGTCATAGCCTGTCCTTAACTTGGGTATCCAGTGCCGTAGCACGGCCCGCAACTGCCGCTTAATCCGGTTACGGCTGACAGCCTTGCCAACACGCCGGCTGACAACCACCCCGAACCGGTTGTGCTCTAGAGAGTTGGGTAAGAGATTCACCGTCAGAGCGCCATTCCGCCAGCGATTGCCCTGCTGTCGGACCTTCTGGAAATCCAGCGAATGCCTCAGACGCAGGCGGCGGGGCAACATCAATCAGACAGAACAACAACTGCTAAGAAGCATTCCAATTGAGCTTCTTGACATGCCGAGGCTGAACGGTCAAACGCTTACGCCCTTTTGCACGACGCGCTTTTAACACAGAGCGTCCACCACGAGTCTCCATCCGCTGTCGGAAGCCATGCACACGCGCACGACGGCGTTTTTTGGGTTGATAGGTACGTTTTGGCATAACGAGATTTACCTCTGAGCATCACAAGTTATCCGCCCCGGAAAGCGGGGCGGGCTGATCACACAATCCATGAAGGTGTGGGGATTATAGCGCAGGCAAAGAGGGTGGTCAAAGAAACTTTGAGGGAGAGGAGTGGCTGAGAAGCTGTGTCATTGCCTTGCGTGCGCCGCCCGCCGTTCGTGCTATTTCTCACCTAGGACCGCTACCAGATGTCCAGACGACCACCCGACCTATCCGGCCCGTATCAAAGATGTCGTATGCCCGTGAGGTTGCCCATCTTCCCGACACTGCAGTCGGTTGTTTAGCATTCCCTCACTGCGGTATAATCCGCGTGCCCTGGTATAGTTTGCCAGTGGAAATACTCCTGGACTACTAGGAATAGAAAACTGCATGGCTTCCCTGATCTTTCCATTTACAGCTATCGTCGGCCAGGAGCGTATGAAGCGCGCTCTTGTCTTGAACGCTGTCAATCCGGGCATTGGAGGGGTGCTGATCCGTGGCGAGCGCGGGACGGCTAAGAGCACGGCCGCCCGCGCCTTAGCGGTGCTTTTGCCGGAGATCGAAGTAGTGGCTGACTGCCGCTTCAGTTGTGACCCCGCCCGCCCTGAAACATGGTGCGACGAGTGCCGTGAACGTTCTGACAGGGGGGAGACCTTGCCTGTTGCGCGGCGGCGCATCCGACTAGTTGACTTGCCGGTAGGGGCAACTGAAGACCGAGTGGTAGGAACGCTGGATATAGAGAAAGCCATCCAGCTAGGTGAGCGCCATTTTGAACCCGGCGTTCTAGCGGCGGCCAACCGCGGCATCTTGTACGTGGATGAGGTCAACCTGCTGGACGATCATGTTGTGGACCTCCTCTTGGACTCGGCGGCTATGGGGGTCAACGTAGTTGAGCGTGAAGGGATTAGTTTCACCCACCCGGCGCAATTCATACTCGTCGGGACGATGAACCCCGAAGAGGGGGATTTGCGTCCTCAGTTGCTCGATCGCTTCGCCTTGTGTGTGGATGTGCGCGGCATCCGTGAGTCAGCGGAGAGAATGGCTATTCTGGAGCGCCGCATCGAGTTTGAGAAAGACCCTGTCGCCTTCTATCAGAAGTGGTTGCCACAGGAACAGCAACTCTCTGACGAGATCGGATATGCCCGTCAGATTGTGGATCGGGTTCGCTACACACGCCGCGATCTGGCAACCATTGCCAACCTGACAGCCAGCCTGCAAGTGGACGGCCACCGTGCTGATCTGGTTATCCTAAAGGCGGCCCGTGCCCATGCCGCATTAGAGGCGCGTGAAGCTATCACCGACCGCGACATTCTATTAGCGGCGGAATTAGCCCTTCCTCATCGCTTGAAACGCGGCCCCTTCCAAGAGGCACAGTTGAGCCTGAGCGACCTGGGGGAGCGACTGGAGCAGGCCCATATGCAGGGGGAGATGGCAGAGCCTGTCGATCCTTCAGGAGACAGTTTCCCCGAAGTAAAAAAAAAGAGCAACAGACGCTAGGACAAGAGGCTTATCCGGACGACGACAAGGCGCCTGAAGCAAAGCCTGTTGAGCCTGCCCGTCAAAATGTGTTTGTCAATCAGGATGCTCGATGGTGGGAAGGCGGGCAGAAGGTCCAGCCCGGCGAGGAATTCAAGGTTGTTCGTCGGTTGGATACCCCTCTTGATCGGCTGGCACGCCGTCAGGGTGGCCGTCGCAGTCAGACGCATACCGAGCGCAAGCGGGGGCACTACATTCAGGCCCGCCCTGCTGACGGGAGCACAGATATTGCATTTGACGCGACCATCCGCGCGGCGGCTCCCTACCAACTCAAGCGCGAGCGGGGGAATCTGGCGCTGGCCCTGCGCAAGTATGACCTGCAACGCAAAGTCCGAGTGACTAAGCAGGCTAACTTGGTTCTGTTTGTGGTGGATGCCTCGTGGAGCATGGCAGTTGCTGAGCGCATGACTGCCACAAAGGGGGCCATCCTCTCATTGCTGACTGATGCTTATCAGCACCGAGATCGAGTGGGTTTGGTCGTCTTCCAGAAAAATCAGGCGCAGGTTGTCCTGCCGCCAACCAACTCAGTACAGCTAGCCCAGAAAGCCTTAGCTGATATTCCAGTTGGCGGCAAGACCCCCCTATCAGCCGGCCTTGCTCTGGCCTATACTGTCATCCAGCGCGATAAACTTGCTCATCCCGATGTGATGCCCCTCATGATCATCCTCACCGATGGCGCGGGGAATGTTTCGATGGGGCCTTTCCCTCCTCAGGAAGAAGCTCACCTTATCGCTAAACAGATTCGGGAGGCAGGTATCAAATCTGTTGTGATCAACATGGAACATGCTAGTTTCGATCAGGGTCTGGCACAGCGACTGGCAGAGCATCTGGGAGGGCCTTGTTATACATTACAGGAGCTTCGTGCTGATCTGCTCTATCGAGCTGTGCGTCAGGAAATGGCTAGCGGCCAATAAAACACAGCCCCCAATGCATATACGGGGGCTGTGTTGTGCGGCAAGTCTACTCTCCAATGGTTTCTTCTGTCACAAAGTCAAAGATGGTTGGGTCGCCCCAGTCGCGCGGCCACGGAAGCTCGCGCAGGCCATAGTAGCGCTCCACAATGCGGCGGAAGATCGGGGCCGCCACACTAGAGCCTTGCCCGCCATTCTCGATCATGACAACAATAGCCAGTTCCGGATCATCGTAGGGTACAAACCCGCCAAACCAAGCAATAGGAGGGGCATTCGGCTGTGAGACTTGCGCTGTGCCGGTCTTCCCTGCAACAGGTATCTGCATACTGCCCAGCCGATATTCTGCTGTGCCCAGCTCTATGTCGGAGGCTACGCCGCGCATACTCTCGCGGATGACCTGTATGGCTTCTGGCGAAAGAGAAAGCCGGCCCAGTACGTGCGGCTCAAAGACAACAGTCGGCTCCTCGCCGATCAACCCAATCCGATCCACAAATTGAGGCTGGTACACTGTCCCGTTGTTGGCGATGGCGGCGATCATAACGGCCACCTGAAGAGGGGTTACCAGCACATCGCCTTGCCCAATGGCAATATTGACACTATAGGCAACGTTCCACTCCTGCCCCCGTTCTGCCAGCAACCAGTCCGGGTCCGGAATCAGTCCGGGTTCCTCGTCAATCTGTATCCCTAGTTCCTGTCCAAACCCGAACATGCGTGCATAGGAAGGGATCAGGTTGAAGTCAGACTGGCCGGTGATCAGGCCAATATGGTAGAAGTAAGGATTGCAAGAGGCCGTTAACGCCTGCGCCAGTGTGAGTTCTCCATGTCCCCCTTCTTTCCAGTCATACCGGACATTCTGGGGACCCAGCTCGGTCCACACCCCTGTACATGTGTAACTCGTGTCCGGCTGGAAAAGGCCGCTCCCCAGTGCCGCCGCCATAGTGACAATCTTGAAGATCGAGCCGGGCGGGTATTGGCCCTGTGTGGCACGATTCAGAAAAGGCTTAAGAGGGTTAGTCAGCAGGTCCTGCAGATAGTTACCACCCATCGCGAAGGGATGGTTATTGAAGGGGTAGAGCGCATTGGGGTCAAAATACGGGTAGCTCGCCATTGCCAGTACATCGCCGGTATTGACGTCCAGCACAACTACCGCCGCTCCCCCAGCAGTCGGTGCCCAAGTGGCTTCGCCTGCCTGATAGGCCTCTTCGATAGCGTCCTGCACAATCGCCTGTAAATTACGGTCGAGGGTGGTGTAGAGACTCTGAGCCGGCTGAGGGTCCCGCCGTGCAATCTCCGCAAAGAACTGCCCGCTTGGTGTGTAGGCGTTTAGGGAACCACCCCTCATCCCGGCCAGGTAGCTCTCCCCCCATTTTTCCAGTCCACTCAGACCAACGATCTCATCTCCCTGATAGCCTAATGAACGATAAGCATCTAGCTGATCCTGTGGGATATAGCCGGTGTAGCCCAGAACATGAGGGGCAAGCAGATTGAAATAGCGGCGTCCGCTCTTTTCGGAAAACCGTAGAGGAGGGTAGCTTCTGAGGGCGGCCCAATTGTTTTGGACTGTCTCTGCATCAGCATCGCCCAGTGCTACAATCCAGTCCGCTGGCGCTCCCGCATATTGCTGTCGGATCTCGTCGGGGGACATCCGCAACACACCACTCAACAGGTCGAGCATTTGATCTTCATACTCAGGGCTGACTTCTCCCGGCACTACACTGATGGTCACAGTCGAAGCGTTACCAGATACCAGCCACAGGCCATTTCGATCATAGATGTTGGCACGCGAGGGTGTCTCAACCTCAAGTTGCAGGATATTGCCGCCCGCAAGCTGAGGGAAGATCAGGCCGGGCGTCCAAGCTATCCCCCAGCGTCCATTGGCAAAGACAAGTTGCATGGTCAGGTCCTGCTGGATCGGCCCCAGTACCTGTGTATTGTAAGTCACCCGGAAGGCAAACTGCGCTGTTGTGCCTGTGCTCTCAGAGAGAGAGGATAGAGGGACAGCCTCCAGATTGACTAAAGTCATGGTAGTAGCCGCGCTGGTGTAAATGTTGGTGAAGCCTTCAAGCGTATATTCTGCTTGACTGTTTGGCGACAGCAGGCTGTACATCCCTTCGTAGTCACTGTTCATCCAGGCGTCGAGGAAGGCTTGTGCGACGCCGTCGGGTTGCCCTAGATCACGGGTTGGGATCACTTCAGGAGTAGTAGCGGCAGGGGAGGTGCCACCGGAAGGTCCCAGCAGGCTACACGCTGTGAAGAGCAGACTGATCGTGACGAGAGGAATAAGACGACACTTCATATCTTTTACCTTCAATACCTGTGGCATGCGGGCAGATTATACCCCTTGGCTCAGCAATCAACCATGAGGGTTGTCATGGCTGTACAGTGACGTAATAGAGGTTGCAAACAGCACTGGAAGAGGTATTCTCAAGGCCTATCTCGACCCCATGTAATCACCTCTATTCTATCCAGCATACCCCTAATGGTTAGTTCCTGCTTGTAACTTTAGTATAACGGAGGAAACGATGTTCCAGACCTTTGAACAGGCACGCCGCTACGTGGATGATCACGACATCCAGATGGTGGACCTTAAGTTCTGTGATCTGTGGGGACGCTGGCATCATATCACTCTGCCGGCCAGCCAGTTTAGCCCTTCCCTGTTGAGGGAGGGAGTTGGGTTTGACGGCTCGGCGGTCGGCTTGAAGAGCGTCAAGGCTGGAGACATGGTGTTAGTGCCCGATCTAACTACGGGAAGGCCAGACCCCTTCTGTGAGGTTCCTACTCTCTCATTCATCTGTTTCACTCTTGAGGCAGATACCCATGCTGTCTTCAGCAATGACCCTCGTAATATTGCCATCCGCGCTGAGGCTTACATGCGCGAGAGCGGCATTGCCGACGAGAGCCGCTGGGGGCCGGAGTTTGAGTTTTATGTCTTTGACAGAGTGGCCTACGAGAACGGCGTCAACAAAGCAGGATATTGGCTGGAGTCAAGAGAGGCTGACTGGAATAGCGCAGAGGGGGGACATGGCCACTATATTCCCCTTCATGGCGGGTATCATGCTATTCCCCCTAAAGATCAGCTTCATAACCTGCGCTCCGAGATGACTCTGCGTCTGGAGGCAATGGGAGTACCGGTTAAGTATCATCATCATGAGGTGGGAGGGCCAGGTCAATGTGAGATTGAGACACCAATGGTAGGACTAGTCGCCGCCGGTGACATGACCATGATCGTCAAGTATGTCACTAAGATGGTAGCACAGGCGCGCGGGCAGACCGTTACCTTCATGCCTAAACCCCTGTATGGGGAGGCGGGAAATGGAATGCACTTCCACCAGCAGTTGTTCAAAGAGGGTCATAACTTGTTTTACGACCCCGCTGGCTATGGCTCTCTCAGTCGTACAGCTCTGTACTATATCGGCGGCCTACTGAAGCACGGCCCGGCCCTGCTGGCACTGACTAACCCCAGCACCAATTCATATCGCCGCCTTATCCCCGGCTTTGAAGCTCCAGTTAATGCTTTCTTCTCGCTGGGCAATCGAAGTGCGGCCATCCGCATCCCCAAATATGCCAATCAGCCTGATACCGCTCGTTTGGAATTTCGCCCTCCAGATGCCACCTGTAACGTCTATCTAGCGCTGGCGGCACAATTGCTGGCTGGTCTGGATGGGATCAAGAACCAGATTGATCCAACAGCCGCCGGGTTTGGGCCGATTGATGCCAACATCTTTGCGTGGAGCGAGGAAGAACGGGCGAAGATCAAGCGTCTGCCCGAGTCGCTGGATGAGGCCCTGCGGGCCTTAGAGGCTGATCATGACTTCTTGTTGGTGGGGAATGTCTTCAGCGAAGAGCTGATCGGGCGCTGGATCGAGTATAAGCGGGAGATGGAATCATACCCCGTGCGTAATCGTCCGCACCCCTACGAGGTAAGTCTCTACTTCGATGTATGAGTAGGATGGAAGCTAATTGCCTCTACGCCTGCGGGCCAGCATCAAAACGCCGGGACGGGGTTCGAGGGTTGCCCCCATGTGGGGATGAACAGATTGCCCCACCAGTTTGAGGTCGAAGTTTTGCAGAATCTGTGCTAGAACCACCTTCACTTCAACCTGAGCAAAAGCGGCTCCAATGCAGTTGCGCGGCCCTCCGCCAAAAGGCAGAAAGGTATAAGGGGCTGGCCTGAAGTCGGGTGCAAAGCGCTCCGGGTTGAAGCAATCCGGCTCTGGCCAATAATCGCGATGCCGGTGGGTCAGATAGATGGAGTAGACAACCCGCGTGCCGGCGGGGATGTGATACCCATGGAACTCTAGATCGGTAGCCGCTATCCGCGATCCCAGATGGATGGGCGGATAGAGTCGGAGTGCTTCATTGAGGACCTGTCCTAGGTAAGTCAACTGAGAGATTTGGGACAGCTCTAACGGTCTTGTGCCCAGCACAGTGTCAATCTCAGCGCGGGCACGCTCCATTGCCTCCGGATGCTTGCCTAGCAGGTAGAGCGTCCATGACAGCAATGCTGTGCTCGTATCGTGCCCCGCGATGAGAATAGTCAGCAGTTGATCGCGGATAAGATCATCAGACATTTCCGGCGCTGTGATCAACAATCCCAGCAGATCGTTGGCTGTCCCTACCGCTGAGCGCCGCATGTGGATGATGCGGTAGAGGTAGGCATCCATCTGGCGTAAGGCACGGCCATAACCAATACGAGGAATTCCACCCCAGATCATCCAGAGACCCGGCGAAATGTACTCGATGGTGCGCAGGATAGCCCTCCACAAACGCTGGAGTTCTGGTGTAAAGTCAACCCTGTACAGGTTCTCCATCAAGATCAACAGGGCAATGCGGCGCATCTCTACCAGCATATCAACAGGACGGGAGGCAGGCCAGGCGTCACTGACCTGCTGGGTACAGCGCCACATAGAATCAATGTATCCCTCCAGCATTTTCTTGTGCAGAGCAGGGTTTATCTGGCGGCGCAAAGAGTCGTGTGTCTCTCCATCCTCTACCAGGAGACCATGCCTGAGCAGACGCACGACCGGGTCCCCTTCGGCACGCCAGCGCAGATCACCGCGTGCCGAAACCAGGACAAACCGGCACGCTTCTGGCCCTGCCATGAAGACCGGCCTGAAGCCGGGAAGCGTTACACGGAATATGTCGCCCAGCTCTGCATGGAAGACCTGCATTGCGGCAAGGATGTGCCCCTCTCGTCTCATTGCCTGCAGGGCCCGCAAACCAATATTGGCATCGGGGGATGGTATCTTTAGAGACATGTTGTGACTCTCTCGCGCAGTGTGACTCTATCTGATTATAGTCTGGTTGCCTGTACTCTGTAGCATTCTCGAAGGCACGGAGCCGCAAAACACCGCGAGTACTTGCTTAAGTAAGATTATATTGTTATAATATTAGCATAAATCTGCTCTTGAGAGCTCTATAAGATCGCCAACTACTTTCGAGAAACTACTTGACCAGAACGTGTTTTTGGGTTTACAATAGACTTTGTTGGTTGTGTCAACAAACAAGGCTTGTCATTTTCTGATGCTGATGTTCCGCATGAGGCGTGAATAAGCTGAGGAGATGTTCACGGGGCCCAAGTCCACCAACCCGGAGCAAGTTTCTTCCCACAAGTGGTCCTCTAAATAGCAAAGCCGGATTGTCAAGGGGCAAGTTTAAACAAGAATCCTGCCCCACAAGCAGACTGGATGTATGCCGGATTATCCAGACCGGGTTAGCTTGGGATGAGTAGCACAAACGCGTGAACAAATGAGCAGTCCTCTCATAATCAGTTGCATAGCCTTGACAGTGATCATGGATCACGAGCTGGATAGATTAAGTCAATGTCACCGCCTCTGGCACATTTCCGCACCGGGGATCAGGCTTTGGTTCGTGAGATCAACCTCTCGGTTATCATGAACTACTTGCGCCAATATGCTCCGATTTCGCGTGCGGCATTGGCTGAGATGACAGGACTAAATAAGACTACAGTCTCCAGTCTGGTAAAAGAGTTGATTGAACACCAATTTGTGCATGAAGTTGGCTTAAACTCGGCTCATGTCGGTCGCCCTTCTGTGTTGCTGGAACTTAATCCGGATGCAGGGTGCATTGTCAGTGGGGAAATCGGCGTGGACTATATCTCGGTGATCCGGGCTAATTTTGCCGCCGAGATCGTCTGGAGACACCAGGAGAGCATTAAGCAGAGCCTAGGACAACAGGAGATTATCAGACGTCTTCTAGACCTTTTCCACCAGTCTATTGAGTCGGGTGACGGCACCCGTGGCAATCTGCTCGGTCTGGCACTGGGAGTGCCTGGGCTGGTTGACCTAGACAGCGGCAAGCTCTTGTTTGCCCCAAACTTGAAATGGGAAAATGTCCCATTACGAGACATTTTATCAAGGGAGTTTGGTGTACCAGTATTCGTGGATAACGAAGCCAATATGGCTGCTCTGGGAGAGCATTTCTTTGGAGCGGCACAGGGGCACAACGAGGTGCTCTACATCAGCATTGGTGTGGGACTAGGCGGCGGCATAATACAGGGTGGGCGTCTGCTCAGAGGGGCAACCGGCTTTGCGGGCGAATTTGGCCATATGACTATGGAGGTCAATGGCGAACGTTGCAATTGTGGCAACTGTGGATGTTGGGAGACGCTGGTGAGTCAGTCAGCGCTGTTCCGCCATATCCGCCGGGCTGTTGAGGGTGGACAGCACAGCGTTTTAGAGGACATGGTAAAGGACGACTGGAGCCAGCTCTCTGTCCCCATGATTGTAGATGCGGTCTATGCAGGTGACCGGGTGGCCATTGAGGCGCTTGAGCAGGTAGGGCATTATCTAGGGGTCGGTATTGCCTCGCTGGTGAACTCATTTAACCCTGATCTAGTCGTGCTGGGGGGCATACTCAGTTTGGCAGGGGGGTTCTTGTTACCTATAATAGACGCTGAGCTTCGCCAGCATGCTTTGCGATGGAATGTGGATACAGTACAGGTAGTCTTATCCAGATATGGGTTAGACGCCTGTGTTATGGGAGGGATGGCCACCGTTTATCAGGCCATTTTGGCGCAACCCGGCAGTGTGGAGCGCCAAGCCGTCTGAGATATCGCTATCATCCCTCGTCCGCTTATCTGTTCAGTATCAGAACAGATGTGGAGAAAGGAGGCACCGCGTAATAGAAGTCAGAGTGTGTGAGATCAATTTGTGTAAGGACAACCTTGAATGTTGCCCCTGAGAATGAATTCACTGAGGAGGAAAAAGAAAATGTCGAAGAGACTGATGTGGGTCCTGTTGGTTATCGTGGCTCTGGTCATGGTAGCCTGCGGTGGCGGCACGCCTGCTCCGCAAGCCGCTCCGGCTGGGGGAGCAGCCACTCCGGCTGGGGGAGAAGCCGCTCCGGCTGAGGGAGAAGCCGCTCCGGCTGGGGGAGAAGCCGCTCCGGCTGGCCCTGCTGTCACAGAGCTGAATATCCTGTGGGCGCAGTGGTCTCCTGCGGACTATCTGCAACAGCTGGTGGCTGACTACGAGGCCGAGACCGGCATCAAGGTGAATGTCATCCAAGAGCCGTGGGGTTCTTTTGGTGACCGCTTCTTCACCGAGATGGCC
>DAOTYH010000044.1:0-24462 GCA_034435015.1 Anaerolineae bacterium
GCGTTGACTCCCGACTTCGGTCCGCCCTGATTTGACCTGTTGCTTCTGGTTGCTGCATTTTGGACATTGCATGACACTATTATTGCATATATCCAGACAGTTAGCCACTCCCGACTCTTGTTGTGCCGCGTCCTGCGTGGTAGGATCAGCCTACTGAGTAAGATTCGGATGCCAGAGTTCGTCCTTAAGTGACAGCAGGAGCATGAAGAAAAAAGGCCCGCCGCGGAGCGGCTTCTGGCCGCGACGCTTAGGATCACTGATTTTGATAGAGGAGTAACTCATGACAGAACCATTCCATGTGACCGATGCTTCTTTTGAATCTGAGGTGTTAGATTCAAGCGAACCAGTGCTGGTAGATTTCTGGGCCGAGTGGTGCGGGCCGTGCAAAATGATCGCCCCCATCGTGGAAGAGCTGGCCAGGGAATATGCAGGGAAGCTGAAAGTGGCCAAGCTGGATGCTGATGCCAATCCCAATACCATGCAGGCTTATGGTATCATGGGCATTCCCACCTTAATCCTGTTCAGGAATGGCCAGGAGGTCGAGCGGATAGTCGGGTTTATGCCTAAGGAGCGTCTGGTTCAGAAGCTGACTCCCCATCTGGGGTAGGGCCGGACAGGCTTGCTTCTGCTCTGATGAGCGGATCGCCAATGGCGTCTCCTGAGGATGTGCGTGGGCTGGCAGAGAAGGTGATCAACAGGCTGACGCTGTCTCCGCCGGTGATGGAGGAGCGTCAGCCTGTGTTGCTGATTCTGACCGGCTTGCCCGGCAGTGGCAAGACCTATTTAGCCCGCGCATTGTGTGAGCGGGCGCCGTTTACGCTGGTGGGCAGTGATCCGTTGAGGGCGGTGCTCTTTGACCAAATGAACTACACGCCTGAGGAGAATCGGCTGGTGTATGCAGTAGCTGATGCGTTGTTATGGCGGCTGTTGCGTGAGCGGCGTGACGTGATCTACGACGCCGTCAACCTGAGCGAACGCCGCCGCGCCGACCTGCGCCGCTTGGCTCTGGATGCAGGAGCGCGGCCCATCACGGTCTTGCTTACCGCACCGGAACATGTCATCTGGCTGCGCCTTGCCGCCCGCCGTGAAGCACCTGCGGCTCCAGGTGATTCGGAGGCGGATTGGGAAGTCTATCGCAAGCTGGCGCCGCGTGCCGAGCGGATAGAACATCAGCATATAGTGGTAGATACCACGCAGGATATTACCCCCGCCTTAGAGGGGATTATCCGGCTGGTACGTGGTCAGAATGGGGGGCCACAGAGAACCGCACCGGTGCAGTGAATGCCGGTGCGGCTAGTTAGAGTGATATCCAGATGGGGAAAGCGAAAGGCGCGCTCTCTTCTATCCTCTGAACACAACCGTAACGATAGCAACCAGACTGAGTACAAGCAACAGGGCAAGAATGATGCCTGCAATCAGCCCGCGTTGCTCAAGCTGATCCGCCATATCCTCCTTCATAGTCTCGACTCCTTCCTGCCTCTGCCCAACACCCCCGACGATGCCAACCTAAACAGCCCTGACGTGCATAGCTGAATCAGCCGGTGTCACGTTGTTCCATTACCCCCATTGTAGAAAATACCAGCCTGCTGGATATGGGGTTTTCTACCCAACCCCCAGTTTCTGGCCCTGATTTTGCATCGTGTTCCTACATTAATAGTAACGCACTAGCACCCTCAAAAGTTTCACGCTGGTACCAGAATCCTACCGCCGGCTACAGCCGGATACGCGAGAGGCAGGCCGCCGGGCCTGCCTCTCTGGGACATGATCACGCTGAGCGCCGAAGCAGGTTAGGGTTGGCACACCGAGAAGATTTGCAGTGCCTCCGGGTTCAACACATACCAGATGCCGGATGCCTCATCCTTCTCGAGCCTGACAAGGAATGAACAGGTGCGCGTCTCCACGTCGCCATTGGCGTATTCCAGCCGGATGTCAAAGTCAGTAGTGGCACTGGCCGCCCCGCCGCTGATGGTGAACGTGGTGCGATCCTCAACTAGCAGGATGTTCTTCACCAGCCCCCCAAGGTTCTGACGGGTGATGGCGGGATTCTGGTAGCGCTCCAGCAGGTTAATCTTGGAAACGCGCTGGGCTACCTGCTCGGCGATGATGTCACGCAGGTAGTTGCTCCATGTCCCTTCCGGCGTGTCCATTGCCCCAGCCTGTGCCTGTGTGCCCACTTCCTCAGCCGGTAGCGGGGTGGGAAGGGGATTCACCTGCCCGCTCCCGCCGCCGCACGCGCTGAGTATCAGGGAGGCTGTCAGGGCCATCCCCACCAATACAATGTGAGTGAAAAGAATGTTTCTCCTTGCTGTAGGATTTTTGTTCATCCCTCTACCCTCTTGGCTGCATGTACAAAAAAACGAGATGATGAAAGAATATATAGACCCCCGGCCAGCGGCACGAGTTGGCTTGTTCACCCTCTTACAGCTTATGCGAAAATGGGAGCGGTGCAAATCACTTTTCACGCTTGCAGAGGGAGTTTGGGACTAATTTCCTACTTACCCTGAGGGTATAATAGATTGTCAGGGGGGATTGCGAGTTGACAGACGGGATACTTCAGGCCCTTACGGAGTTGTTTAGCTCTAACTGGCTGGCTCTGGCAGTGGGCCTGATTCTGGGCATCAGCATCTTGCTGTTGATCCGCGCCGGGCAGGTGTGGCGGCATCGGCAGGTATTTGGATACAGCGTCTATACCGCTGACAGTATCCGTAAACGCCTGCTTCGATGGTCAGCGGCGGGGGTATTCATCGCATTGGGGGTGGGGCTGGCTTATCTGCTGTTACCCCAACAATCGCTGTTTGCCCCGCCTGTTGCTGAGGCAGAGCCTACTCCTGTGAATCCCCTGGAAGGTATGCGTCTGGTGATCCCCAAGCTGGCTGTTGATGTCCCTCTGATCGAAGCGCCCTTTGTAGCCCAGCAATGGGATATTTCGCGCCTGACCAGCGAAGTGGCCCACCTGGCCGGAACAGCCTATCCGGGCCAGCCGGGCAATGCGGTGCTGGCCGGCCATATCACTGTGCCGGGTGGGGGATGGGGGCCGTTTCAGGAGCTGGATCGGCTGGAGGCAGGTGATCGGGTCTTTATTGAGCAGGGGCGGCTGACATGGGTCTATGAAGTGACAGAGAGACGCATTGTTGAGCCGGGCGATGTGGAAGTGGCTTTCCCAACCAATGATACCCGCCTGACATTGCTCACCTGTGCCGGCTGGAGCGATATTCTGGACAGCTATGCCCAGCGTATTGTTGTGATTGCCCTTCTGGTTCAGTGATGAGCTGGTAAGCATCGTATCAGCCCCCACCACAGAAATATAGCCAGCTTGCGGGTGGATGGGCCTCCAATTTGTCTGTGGGCTGTGCTTCCATTAGAATTGCGATGGTATAAAGACATCAGAAGAAGAGGCTTAGGTTTCTGTGCAACCTGTCATGACCGTTAAGAACAAACACGCACCCCGCTGGAATCCGACCATCAAGGTAGTGGTCGGGGTGATCCTGTTTGTGCTGATCGTGGTTGCCCTGTATTCGTTTCGGATTGTCTTTGTGCCGCTGATCATCGGCGGGATCATGGCTTATATCCTCAATCCGGTGGCCCGTTGGATTCAGCGCGTCACACGGTTGCCCCGCGGTCTCTCAACAGCGCTTATTTACCTGACATTGCTGGCTGTTTTGATTCCAATTGGAGTGGCTCTTGCGCCTGCGGTTGTTGACGCCATCAGGTATTTGCAAGGTGAGGCTATACGTCTGCTCGACAGCTTAAATGACCTGCCTGACCAGACTCTCCACGTGGGCGGCTTCAGCCTTGATGTCCAGCAGATAGTGGATGAGGTGACCTCTGCGCTGATGGGTCTGGTTCGTTCGGCGGCCAGCCAGTCCATTCGGCTGGTCTTCAGCGTGGCCGAGATTCTCCTGCTGGTTATCTTCACCTTCCTAACCGGGTTCTATCTGACGCGTGATGCTGAGAAGTTCATCGCCGCTATACAGGGGATGATCCCCCCCGACTACCGCTCAGATGTAGAGGCTCTGTTGGCTGAGATTGACAAAATCTGGTCAGCCTTCTTTCGCGGCCAAGTGATACTCTCGGTGCTAGTAGCTGTCATCCTGACGTTTGTCAGCGCGATTCTGGGACTGCCTCAACCCGCTTTAATGGGCGTTCTGGGCGGACTGCTGGAGTTCCTGCCCAGTGTAGGAAGTGCTATTTGGCTGTTCACAGCACTGGCCATTGCCGCGCTGGAAGGCTCAACTTATCTGCCTGTGTCCAATTTTGTTTTCATGTTGCTGGTGCTGGCCGCCCATATTGCCTTTACGCAGTTTGACCTGAACTATCTGATCCCGCGCATCATCGGCGGGCGTGTTAACCTGCATCCGATGGTGGTCATCATGGGCATTATCATCGGCGCAAGCGTGGGCGGTGTGCTGGGTATCGTGCTGGCCGCCCCGACGATTGCTTCACTGCGGGTGATCGGGCGGTACATCTATGCCAAGCTGTTTGACCTCGACCCCTTCCCAATGGTCGGGCCGCCGGTTGCTCCCAAAGAGGAGCGCCAGGCACAGGCCGAGCGGCTGGCGGCAGTGCCTCCTCCGCCCTCGCCCCGCATGGTCATTGAACGGGTCAGACAGCGCCGTCCGCGTCGTGCCAAGACCACTGCTGGCGACAAATCTGCTACTGGAGGGGATGAGTAATGAGTGTGCCGCCTGAACTGTCATTCCGCCCTGCTGAGCTGGACGACTGGCCTATGGTGGCCCCCATCGTGGCCCACACGTGGGAGGGGGGCGACTACATCAATGAGGCTGTCTGGCAACAGTGGGTCACTGCTCCTGAGGGGCGCTTGATCGTGGCGGTGCAAGGCGGACGGGTGGCGGGCTTTTGCAGGCTGACGCGGCTTGGGCCGGCAGAATGGTGGCTGGAGGGCATCCGCGTTGACCCTGCTTTGCGCGGGCAGGGGATCGGGCGTGCGCTGACGGCTCACATGCTGGAGATATTTGACCGTGAGGGGGATGGCATCCTGCGCCTGACGACGGGCAGTCAGAATGAAGCCTCTCAGAAGATCGCGAGGGAGTTTGGCTTCCGGCATACGGTCAGCTATACCAAAGTGGAGGCTGACGCTCATCCCGCCGATTACCGCAATTTCAAACTGCTTCAACCCCATAATCTGGAGATGGCCTTTCAGTATCTGCGTTTCTCGCCGATCTATCGTGTCAATCATTTTGTCGAACGCGACTGGGTTCTGTACTACCTGACGCAGGAGCGGTTAGCCAGCTATCTAGCTGATCCTCAGGTTCAGGTCATCGGCTGGAGGCAGTTTGACCAGCTTCATGGCATGGCGATCTTGTTCCTTGAGCCGTCTAAGAAGCGTGCCGAGAGTGACAGCGAGCTTCAGGTCGGCTATCTGGATGCCCCAGACGATACAACCCTGCTGGTCATGCTGGAGGCGTTACGCGGGCTGGCGGCGTTACGCGGCCACACCAAAGTTGTCTGGAAGATGCCTGTCGGGGTAGGGCTGGATCGGACGCTTGGCCAGACCGGCTGGCGGCGGGCATGGGAAGAGGGTGATGAACTGTGGTTGTTTGAACTGCCACTACGGAGGTAATGATCGCTTCGTGTGTGGCTTTCAGGCTTGGAGACAAGCAGGCAAAGCCGGAGGTATTGCCATGATGAGCGATGACAGCGGTTACGATGAGAGCATGGAACTGATATTGCTGGCCGAGACAGATAATTATGCAGTTCTGCTCGGTGAAGACAGAGACGGAGAGGAGGTCTACAACATCGAGCTGGGATCAGTCACCCTGCACCTCTTCGAGGAAGAATGGGAGGAACTGGTCGAGCTGATCAAGGCCGCCGCCCAGCATAAGTGATCGGGATACTTGTCGCAGTTCGGGTGACTTTTGCCACTTCTCCGCCAGAGCGGAGATCGGCTATCCTGTATACTGAGCCGATCTTCCACATATTTGTTATGTTCCTCATGAGGCTAGCTCGCTACAGGCCAGCCTGTAGGGTGGGCCTATTTGCTTTTATTTCTCTCTAAAACAAGGAGATAATCTTCGTATGAGTGTTCCTCAAAAGCCACAGGTGACAACGGAGCAGTTGCTGGAGAAGGCCAAGAAACCTTCCGCTGATGCCATGCGCCTGCACCCGTTTTACCGGGGCAAGATACAGACAGCACTGCGTTGCCGTGTGCGCGACTTCAACGACTTTGCTATTTGGTACACGCCGGGAGTGGCCGCTCCCTGCCGGGCCATCAAGGAGAACCCTGATCTGGTCTATGAGTATACCAGCAAATGGAACACGGTTGCGGTCGTCTCAGATGGGACGCGCGTGCTGGGGCTGGGTGACATCGGCCCCAAGGCGGGGTTGCCGGTCATGGAGGGCAAGGCCCTGCTGTACAAATATCTGGGCGGCGTAGATGCTGTGCCGATCATGCTGGATACCAAAGACCCCGATAAGATCATTGATGCCGTGCTGATGCTTCAGCCCGCCTTTGGCGGAGTTAACTTGGAGGACATTGCTCAACCCAAATGCTTCCGCATCCTTGATACATTGCGCGAGCAGGCCGAGATTCCGGTCTGGCATGATGACCAACAGGGTACGGCCTGTGTGACTCTGGCCGGGCTGATCAACGCGCTCAAAGTGGTGGGCAAACGCATTCAGGATGTCAAGATCGTTTTCTTCGGGGCAGGAGCCTCTAACGTGGCTTGTGCCCGCCTGATCTTTGCTTACGGGGCTGATCCGGCCAACTGCTTGATGCTCGACAGCAAGGGTATTCTGGGCAAGCACCGCACCGATCTATACCAGCGGCGGGCTGAGTTTGTGGCCAAATGGCACATCTGTGAGATCACCAATCCAAAGGAGATGAAGGGTGAACTGAGGGATGCGCTCAAGGGAGCCGATGTGCTGATCGCATTGTCCCAGTCTGGGCCGGACGTGATCAAGAAAGAATGGGTTACCCAGATGGCGAAAGATGCTATTGTCTTCGTGTGCGCCAACCCCATCCCGGAGATGTGGCCATGGGAGGCCAAAGAAGCGGGGGCAGTGGTGGTGGCCACAGGGCGGAGCGACTTCCCCAACCAGATCAACAACTCGCTGGGCTTTCCCGGTATCTTCCGTGGTACGCTGGATGTACGTGGGCGTACGATCACAGACGAGATGGCCATTGCCGCGGCTGTTGAGCTGGCCAAGATGGCTGAAGAAAAGGGCCTGAGCGACGAGTACATTATTCCCAATATGGATGAATGGGAAGTCTTCCCGCGTGAAGCGGCGGCGGTAGCGATGAAAGCTATCGAACAGCGCATTGCCCGTGTGGAAGTAACCTACGAGCAGGAACTTGAGCATGCTTCGGCCATGATCAAATCTGCGCGTGACATGACTCGTCTGTTGATGCAGGAAGGCTTTATCCCTGAAGCGGCTGATGAAGAGTAAGGGGGAGGAAATATCTATGCGCGACTTGATTGTCGTCGGCGGGGGGCCGGCTGGCCTGACCGCTACCATGTACGCGATCCAGAAGGGACTGGATGTCCTCATGATCTCGCGCGATCTGGGCGGCAAGACCAATTTTCACCTTCAGTTGCCGTTCGTTGAACGCCATATGGTGATCAACGGCGATGAGATCATCAACCGCTTCGTTCGTGAGATCGAGTATATTGATTTTGTGCGCACGATGGACAATGTGGAGCAGGTCGAACCCGTCAGCGGCGGCTATGCGGTCAAGCTGTCCAGCGGCAAGACCGAGCAGGCCCGTGCGCTGATCATTGCCACCGGCGCCAAGCCTCAGCTTCTTGATGTACCCGGCGAGCGCGAGTTCATGATGCGGGGGCTGTGCTATAGTGCCATCAGCTATGCCCAGTTGTTCATTGACCGGCAGGCAGTGGTGGTTGGCAGCGGCAAACTGGCTCTACGGGGCGTGGCCGAGCTGGCCCGTGTGGCCAAGCATGTGACGCTGGTCGCCTCGTCTTCCGATGAGATCAGTTCACCGCTGGCAGACAGACTCCGCGCCATGGAAAAGGTCGAGTTTCTGGTCGGCTATCAGGTCAAAGAAGTTAGAGGGGATATGTATGCCCGCAGTCTGATCGTGTCCAGGGAGGACGAAGATCGAGAGATCAAGGCCGACGCGATCTTTGTCGAGATGGACCTGATCCCGCGTTCGGCGCTGGTCAAGGGGCTGGTTGATCTCGATGAGCAGGGGCGGATTAAGGTCAATGCCCGCAATGAGACCAGCGCGCCCGGCATCTTCGCGGCTGGCGATGTGACTGACATCTACCCGGAGCAGGTGCTGATCAGCATCGGGGAGGGTGCTAAGGCCGCGCTGAGCGCCTATGAGTATTTGCTGATGCAGAAGTAAGCCGGGTTACGTGCCCTTGACAGAAGGCTGGAGAACATACTCCGGCCTTCTGTGGTTTTGTGTAAACGTATGGCATCCGTCAGGCAAGGTCTATTGACAGCCTATTTCCCAAGTGGTAGACTACCGTGCAATCAACAATTTAATAGATGGCGAACACCAAAAACGCCCTCTTATCCAGAGAGGTGGAGGGACCGGCCCTGTGAAGCCTCGGCAACCGCCCTCAAGGGAATGGTGCCAATTCCGGCAGAGCAACTCTGTGGAACTCTGGAAGATGAGAGGAGACGCCGAAATTGTCCTGTCGTGCGCCTCTTCTCAAAGGAGAGGCGCTAGTGGTTCAGCCGCTCAAGCGACAGGAGGAACTCAGTCTGTATGACCAAACGAAATATTGTAGTTGCTCATGCAACGGGAACGTGGATCGAGGATCGTCCGGTGGAGATCGTCGAGCGCAAAGGGATCGGCCATCCGGACAGTCTATGTGACGGCATCGCCGAGCGTATCTCAGTTGAATATACCCGCTGGTGTATGGAGAACCTTGGCGCGCCGTTGCATCACAACTTTGACAAAGTCCAGCTTGTGGCAGGAGATGTGGAGGTCGGTTATGGTTATGGCGAGATGCTGAAGCCGATCCGCATCCAGATCGCCGGTCGCGGCACGCCCGTAGCGCCGGATGGCCGTAAAATCCCCATGGATACGATTGCCATCAACGCGGCTAAAGCCCACATCCGTGAGACAATGAAATATCTTGACCCGGACAGGCACTGCGTGATTGACAGCTACGCTGGACGCGGCGCGAGTGAACTGATTCACGCGGTGGAGAAGGTCACAGCTAACGATACCAGCTTCGGAGCGGCGCACTGGCCGCGTTCCGGGCTGGAGAACGCGGTTTATGAGACAGCCCAGTACATCAACTATGAGCTGATCAATCAGTTTCCGTTGGGCGAGGATGTCAAGGTGATGGGGGCGCGCACCGGCGATAACATCGTATTGACCTGCGCTATCCCGTTCATTGCGCCGGCCATCCGGGATGCCAACGAATACGTCGAGGTCAAAGGAGCGGTGCGCAACGCCGTGCAGAACTTTGCCGCGAAACTGGACTCACGGAAGGTGCGTGTGGATGTCAACACCGCCGATGAGGATGGCACGCCTAACGTCTATTTGACGTTGACCGGCACCAGCGCCGAATGCGGCGATGACGGGTCAGTGGGGCGCGGCAACCGTGTCACCGGCATCATTGCTCCTTTCCGTGCCGCCTCACTTGAAGCCGCCGCCGGCAAGAATCCCATCAGCCATGTCGGCAAGATTTATAACGTCCTGGCCCTGCTGACGGCGCAGGACATCGTGGCAAATGTGCCGGCGGTGCGTGAGGCGCAGGTCTATATCCTGAGCCAGATCGGCAAGCCGCTGGATCAGCCGCTGGTGGCTACGGCGACGGTTACGACGCGCAATGGAGATTTGACCCCCGCCGTCCGCGCAGAGGTAGAGGCGGTCATTGATGACAACCTAGCCAAGGTCGCGCTTGTCCGTGAAAAGCTGGCCCGTATGGAGGTCAAGCTGTATTAGCGGACTGGAGGCAGTTGCGCATAAGCGGGGAGTAGGGATATAGTCAGAAGATAAGTGGGGGGATGGCGGTGCCGGCCCCCCACAGTATTCCTAAGACTGCCGATAGCGTCAACGGATAAGAGGTTTATTCAGAGGGGTAAGAAGTGGTCATTTATGAGCCGCAACAGGAAATCTGGGGGGACGTGCCCCTTGGGGACATGTTCTCTGATCTCGACCCGTTCATCTACCTGTTGAAACTAGTCGAGTTAGGCCTGAAGCCGTTAGGTCAGTGGGCTGGCCCATTGACCGAGAAACAGCAGGCCATGCTGGCCGGGAGCGGGCTGGCGCGGGGGGTGTTGCGCCGTCTGCCGCCTGAGGGCGGCGAGATTGTCGTGACAATCTTCAGCCGGGATGCGGCGCTCGTTCGACAGCATGTCAACGCTTTTGACGGCGCTTCGTTGATCAGTTCACCTGAGCGGTTGCGTCTGGAAGGCGCGCATTTCGGGTATCCTTCATGTTGTGTTGAGAACTTCATCATGCATGGCCAGAAACCCAATGGTTTGCCGCCTGAGGTACAGGGATTGCTCTTTCACTGGGCCTGCCCGGATTGTGTTCCCTCCAGACAACTGGCCGAATCTTACCGGGTCGTGTACGATTCACTTCGGAATGGGAACGGACATCCTTATCCCCAGCAGGAAGGAGGGAACACAGAATGAGTTACACCGCACACGATGAGAAGCGCTATCAGGTGCTTCGTGTTATCGGCACAGTGTATAAGGTGCTGGGCATAGTGGTAGCTGTATTGACCGTGTTGGCAGTGCTGGGAATCTGCATCAGCAGTGCGGCGGGGAGTGCGGCTATATCGCGCTTCCTCGGCTCTGGCTCGGGTGGGATGGGAATGGCTGGCGGGCTGGTCGTCGGCCTGATCGTGGGCCTGTTCGGTCTGCTGTACGGCTTGGTACTGTCAGTCACTCTGTACGGGCTGGGAGAGGGCATCTTTCTGATGCTGGCGCTGGAGGAAAACACCCGCGCAACGGCCATGTTGCTGGAGCATCAGGGCCGCACTGTGATCCAGCCGCCGTCTCCCTCTGCTCCGCCTCCGCCGAGGCCAAAAGTCTAAATAAGTCTCTCGGAGAGGGTTACACACATGACATTAGGCACATTTCTGAGCATTGTCGGGTGGGTGATCACCGGCGGTATCGCGGGGTATATAGCTTCCCTGATACTCAAGGCCGAGCGGCAGGGCTGTCTTGTCAACGTGGCGCTGGGCATTGCAGGCGCGTTTGTGGGCGGTTTTGTGATCAGAAACTTCCTGCTTCCGAGCGGCTTCACCGGCTGGGGGCCTCTGGACACCGTGCTGAACGCTATCATCGGAGCAGTGATTATTTTGGTGGTAGTTGAGCTGGTCCTGCCCGGCAAGCAATTGGGAGTCCGTCGTGAGGAGGGCAGGCGCCGCCGCCGGCGTTAGTCCCACCGCATCTCGTCCTCTGCTCTGGCCATGTCCCCTAGCCGGCGGGCCAGCAGATTGACGGTCAAAGCATAGCTTTCGACGTAGTCCTGCGCCAGCTTGAAGGCCAGCCTGTCGTATCCTGCTTCGATCAGCGGGCCGACATGCGGGCGGAAGTCGCGCAGGCTGATGTGTATCTGCCCGCTGTCGTCTGTCAGGATTCCCCAGACCAGCGTTTTGGAACGTCCGTCATCTTTGGCGCTGGTGAAGCGGACCAGCGACGACCCGCGTGCCACACGCCCCACGTTGGAGAAAACTTCTTCTCCCTTTAACACTTCATTCAGCAGGCCGATGCGCTGGGGAATCTGGTCTAGCAGGTGGTGCATAGACTCGGGCAAAAGCCCCACCAGCCTCAGAGTGGCTGTGTTGAAGCTCTCACCGCGCATGGCGATGCCCTTGATGGTATCCAGCGTTTGCCCGAAGATACGCAGGTAGGTAAAGAATCGTTTCCGTTGGCTGTCAAACTCATGCCAGAGGCCGTCATCCGGCTGGGTGGAGTGTTCTTCCAGCGCCGCTGTAGCCTGCAGGCAGGCTTCCAGCAGGCCGCTGATGGTATTGCGGAAGGTGGTCGGGAAGATGCGTTCGCGGGGGGCGATCAGGGAAGCGTCCATTGGGATCAGCAAGGCCGGGTTGATGCCGCCGGATGCCTTGAGCGAGGAAGCTACAACCTGCCTCAGCTCGTCCGGCAGGGCTAGTACCTCACTAGCCAGGTCAGGGGACGGCTGATATTCGGCGGCGTGGAGCAGACGCCCCAGCAACAGCAGGTCGTTGATGGTCAGCATCACATAGTGACGGCGCAACAGACGGCGTGCTCGGTCCAAAGAGACCAGATCAACAGCCGCTGTTTCGGCTCCTGCCTCTACACTGCCTTCAGCGCGGTGTGAGGGCACAGCGGTCTCGAAAGCCGGCGAGCTGGTCAGGGTGAGCGGCTGAGGCGAGACCAAGACAGGGGCAGGCGCAGCCGCCCTCAGCCGCTGACACCATGCAATGGCCTGATTGGTCATGACCTCAGCCATTGCCATTCCCCACAGCCCGTCAAAGAAGATGTGAGATTGGTCAAAGATAATGCTGTCGGCAGTCCGCATCACCGTCAGCGGATGATCGCCTATACCGCGGCGTGCCTTCTTCCGTAATGCCCCCAGCGGCTGATTGCGGTTCTGCTCATCCCAGTTAATCAAGATAGGGGCACGCCCCAGCGCACGTAAAGCCTCCTGAGTGGACTCGGGCAACAGCGCCCGAAGCATTGCCTGCTGACTGCGGGGCGCTTCGATCAGGCGCAGGTCAATGGTAGTGCTGGAAGGGGGCCGTTGGGCCTGCATAATGTTTCTGAGCAGGCCTTTGAGCAGAGCCGGCTCAGGCGGTGCCAAGTAAGCGATTGGCTCTGAGGGGGCTTTGGGGCCGGCGTAATACAGCCAGCCTCCCTGAGCGGTCAGCGGCTTGCCGTGCGGATCGAGCGGCTTGCCCCGCCCATCAAAGCTGAGCGGCCAGCTCTTCCCGTCGGGGGTGAAGGCAAGAGGGCGGCCCTGCTCATCGTGGACGCATACATCGAACAGGTAAGTATGGCCGCGCCAGATCAAGCCGACTTTAGCCTCCCACAGCGGGATGGGGATACGCCGGTCGCTGTAGCGTCCCGGCTCCAGCGTGGCCAGCAAACTCATCTGACGTTGGAAGGCCGCCTGTTCAGCCTCGGCCAGCGCCGCTAGTTTCTCATTGAGTTCGGTTCGCGTGCCAGCCGGCAGGCGGTCAAGGTAGGGCTGGATGAATGTTTCAAAGGCAGAGCGCCGTTCTTCAGCGTAGGAGAAGCCTGCCGGAGCCGTATAGGGGCGGGTGGACTGCCAGTCCCGCAGAAGGGTGTTAAAGGGGTCCTGGCCTGCCAGCCCAAGACTCTCTGCCGCCTCGCGGATTAGCCGGAGCGTTGTCCATTCAGCCCACAGCACGCCGTTCAGTGCCTGTGTGTCGAACAGCGTGTAGATGGCCGTCATGATCCATGCCGCCATGTCATCAATCACGGTGGCCTGAGACGGACGCTCGCGGTGATAGGCGATGGTCTCGTTGGTATGACGGCCTGTATCCTCGCGCAGGCTGAGCTGGAGGTAGTACTGCCAGGTGCCTTCCGGGAAGGCGGCCTCGACATCCTTCCCGGCCAGCCGAAGGATGGTTTGGTAGGCAGACAGCACAACCGCCGGCCCGCCTACCAGAATGCTGTAGAGAGCATGAGGAACCAGGCTGGCTCCCTGAAATAGGGCGTTGATGTCGTCATCCGCACGCTGGCGTGTAACCTGTCGGCCTTTCAGGTTGATCAGGCCTGCCAGTATCAGGCCGGGCAGATTCCCTGCTGGCAGAATGTGAGCGATCTCGTTCTTGAGCCGCTCGATCTCTTCAGGCCGCAGTCCTGACAGACGCACCAGCGTATCACTCTTGACCCGATTCAGACTGAGCAGAGTGTTGTCGGTGCTTTCCTTGCGGTCAGCGGCGGACAGGTTAGCGAGAGCGCGTTGATCGATCATACTCTTCTAATTCTACCCGCTTATAGCGGCGGCGGGGCTAACAGTTCATTACAACGCCGGCAGGAGCAGGCAGGGGCTGACCTTTGCCTACTCCTCCGGCGGCGCGAGCTGTTCCTGCATCCAGCGCAGGCCGCCTTCCAGTTGTACTGCCAGCCGGGACGAGATCAAACCGGTGCTCTGCTGTGTCTGGAGGCGTTCCAGCCGCTGGCTGACCAGAGAGAGCGCTGTCAGGTTGTTGTTGATCTGGAGCGCTTGACTCATCTGATCCAACGCGGCCAGCCATTCATCCAGCGTGGGTGTATCGTTAGCGGGTTCGTTGCGAGCCTCAGTCAACCATGCCTGAAGGGCGCGTGCTGTGTCCAGCGGAGTGAGCAGTACGCCGCTGTCAAAGGGCGGCCTCGCGGCGTTCATGGCGCAACGGAAGCCGATCTCATTGCTGGAGGCGCTGGGCTGGGTTGGATTGCGGATCGAGCTGATCGCCAGCCTCCCCTCGCGCGTCCATGCTCCGCCGCGCGTGATGCGGTAATCACCGCTGATCGGCCCTAGCGGGTCGAGCGAGATGCCGGTGCGTTTGTAGTAGTCAGCGTCATACCAGTCAGCTACCCACTCCCACACGTTGCCCGCCATGTCGAGTACACCGTAGGCGCTTGCACCGGCCGGATACGAGCCGACCGGCGCGGCAGGGCGGTCGGTCAAGCTCTCGTTGTAGCGCAGCAGATCAGGGTTGGGGGGTGTGTCTCCCCACGGATACTGGCGGGCTGTCTGGCTGACGGGGTCCCATGCGGCGGCCTTTTCCCACTGTGCCTCGGTGGGCAGGCCGATTGGCTGGCCGCTTTGCCCGGCCAGCCACAGACAGTAAGCCACTGCGCTTTCGTAACGGACGAACATGACCGGATAGCGTGCATAAGCAGGATTATCAAAGTAGCGGCGGTCGGAAGGCGGCTGGCACAGGCCGTCTGATACGCACAGCGCATACTGGGCATTGGTGACTTCAGTCCGATCAATCCAATAGTCAGACAGCATGACGGTATGCTGGGGACGGTCAGCCGGGTTGCGGCGCGGATCGTTCGTCCCCATCAAGAATGTCCCTGCCGGCACGAACTGCATTACCGCGCCGTCATGCAAGCGGATGGCGCTGGTGCCTACCGTCAGCGGCGCAAGCTGAAGCGGCGGAATGGGCGTTGCGCTGGCAGGCTGAAGCGGTGTTGCCGTCGGTGCAGGCGTGCTGGTAGGAACATCGGTCGGGGGAAGGCTCGGTGTCAGGGTAGGGGCAGGCTGTCCGCCGGCTACCTGAGCGGGGGCCTGTGTGGGCGGAGGCGGGAGAGTCGGCAGGCGTACATCCACTGCGATCACCCCCAGCGTCTGCAACAGGTAGCCCAGCGCTCCCAACATCAGGAACACAATCCCCAGTACAAGAATGGTGCGTCCCCAGCGTGCCCAGAAAGCCTGCCGCCGCATCCGGCGTGCCTGACGCGCCGCCTCACGCTTGGCCCGCCGTTGTTGTTGCTGGATGCGCCGATGCTCGGCACGCAGACGATCTCTTTCCCGGCGCTCTTCACGGGTGAGACGTGTCCGCGTGGCGGGAATGCGCTCAACGGGGGGCAGGCGGGTGGTCGGCATGGCCGGCTGGGTTTCTTCAGCAGTGGCAATCACGCGGCGCTTCTCCAAGGCGAGCGGTCTGTTGGGATGAGCGAAGGCGTGTTCCAGTGCTACGGCCATCTGCATGGCATTGCGGAAGCGGTCTCTAGGTGAACGGGCCAGCGCTTTCAGGATGACCTGAACGACCGGCTCCGGCAGGTCAGGGTTCAGGTAGCGGGGGTCGGGGGCTGTCTCGTTGAGCGCACGGAGGGCCATATCTACGGCTGAGTCGGCCTCAAAGGGGCGCTCTCCTGTGACGATCTCGTATAGGATGACGCCCAGTGAATAGATGTCGCTGGCGGTGCTGGCGGCACGCGGATCACTGATTTGTTCGGGGGCCATGTATTCCACGCCGGTCGGGGGAACGTCCGGCGGGTTTTCTTCCGCACTGACGGGGCGTTCCAGCAGAAGCGCCGTCCCAAAGCCGGTCAGGATGGCCTGCCCGGCCCGTGTCAGCATGATGTTGGCAGGACATACTGCCCGATGGAAGACGCCTTTGCTGTGGGCATAATCAAGGGCCGCCGCGATCTGCCGAATGATGAAGGTGGTGTCATCCGGCTCCAGCGTCCGTTGGCCTGCCCGCACCTGATCGAGCAGGGCGGCCAATGTGATCCCGTCCAAATAATCCGAGATGATGTAATGGCCGCCCTCTACCTGACCGGAGTCATGTACCTGAGCAATGTTGGGGTGGCGCAGGCCGGCGATGGCCTTAGCCTCCCTCCGGAAGCGGGTGGTCAGCACGGGGTCGCTCTCCAGCCCCCGTCCGATGATCTGGATCAACACGGTTTGATCAAGCTGGGGGTGACGGCCTCTGTACGTCTCGATGATCCCATCACTGCCAATCAGCTCAACGATGACGTATGGGCCAAGCGCACGGCCTATCAGATCGCCTGCCACGGACTGCCTCGCTTGCGCAAGAAGTAAGGTTGACTGCCGGAAGGATGGCGGGGGCAGTTCTCTCCCGCGCTATGCAGTCTCAAGTATAGTGGGGGGGCGGCAGGTTTGCCAGAAACAAACAAGACAGGGCAGCCCGGACTGCTGCCCTGCCTTGCCACACACGAGGCGCACACTTCGATGGCCACAACTATAGAATCGTGCCAACAAGTTAACCCTGCATTATCTCGGTGTTAAGAATGGTTTAAATGACAAACGCTCCTCGAAAGGAGCGTTTGCATCCAGTCATGGAGGGCAGCTTCTACTTCTCTGCCTTCAGGAACAGATTCATTTTTGTTCCGCAGACCGAGCATACGCCTTTGGCCTGCCGGCGGCCCTTGGCGTTGGTGACAATCTGGACATCGTTCATTTTGCGCTTGGCCTTACACCTGACACAATAGGCTTCATAGTCGGCCATCGAAGTTATCTCCTCTCCCTGTGTGAAAAAAATGAACCACATCTTCACGGTACTACAAAATACACAACAGCGCAACCAGGGAGAGGAGTAAGCAAAGCAATGCTCTCTTAGTCTGCGGCCTGCGGCGCCTCGGCTGTTTTGAGCACCCCTGCCCGGCTCAACTTGGCGGTGATCAGGGCGATTGTCTCCTGCATGCTGTCGTCAAGGTAAGGGTAGGCCAGCCATGCGTTGCCTGCCCCGAAGAGTGCCCCCGTGAGCGTCCGCAACAGGGGGGTGCTCTCGCGGATGGGGTAGAAGGCCAGCCCCAGCCCGTTGAAGGGCGGGTTGGCCAGTAGCTGGCTGAAGCCGTCCAGGCCGAGGGGAACAATGGCCAACAAGATGTAAGCCCAGAAGGGCAGATAGGGAACTTTCACTCCTATCCGTTTGAGCACGATGTAGAGCAGGCCAAACAGGACTATCGCGGCATATATGCCTACATCGCGCTGACACAAGGCTACCTTCCAGCCCATGCGCTCACTACCGGGGAAGGCGCGGGCTACAACATACAGCCTTGCATCAAGCGTGTAAGGGTCAACACCCTGGAAGGCCGGTTCTTGGCTGGCGTACTGCTCGAATGTGCCCACCGGCAGGCCGGCCAGGGCACGCGGGTAGTAAGGTTGTTCACCAAACAAAAACCATGAACGGAAGGTGAGCTGATGGCAGACTGTATTGTAGACGGTATAGATCACCCGCCCCGCGCCTGTCCAGCCGAAATGCATCGCTATGGGTGCGGCAAAGGGCAGGCCGACATAGATGCCGGCCAGCAGGGTCAGGACGGCCACCCAGTGGCGGGCGAACTGGAGAAACAGCTTGTCCAGCGCAATGATGACCTCACGCTTGCGGCCTGTGGCCCTGGGGTAGTCAGATGGGGCGTCCGGCACCGGCTGGGGCTGTAAGTCTGCGCCTTCGCTCCTTGTGCTGGGGGAAGACAGCGTGCGGCCTGTCTGCACAACGGCTCGTATCAACGCCGCGCGTAAGGCTGAGCTGTCAATAGGCGACTCCAGCCGATTGCCTTGTATCTCGATCACGGGGATGCGGTTAGATAAGGCTCCCTCTAGGGCTGGGTCCTGACGGATGTCTACTTCCTGCAGGCGCAGGGGAAAAGTCTGTCCCAGCACTTCCAGCTCGGCTTTTACTTCGTCACATAGGCCGCAGTCTTCGCGGGTATAGAGGATGACATCTATGGGTGTCATTGTCCGCCGCCCAGACGAACCAGCCACTCATCCAGCCGGATGGATAGTTCTGTCCCGCCGCTGAACAGCACCGACAGCCTCTGGAGCGTGCCGCTGAAGACCAATATACCGATCACGATCAACAGGATGCCGCTCACAATTTCGACTATACGCATATGTTTCTGGAGCTTGCGAAGCTGACCGGCCACGCGCTCAAGCAATAGGGCGGTCAGCAGGAAGGGGATACCCAGCCCCAGCGCATAAGCGCTCAGCAGTACCGCCGCCCGGACCACCGAGCCGGTGCTGGCGCCCAGCGTCAGCATGGCGGCCAGAATAGGCCCTAGACAGGGTGACCATCCGGCTGAGAAGGTGATCCCCATGAAGAATGAACCAATATACCCTAGTTCCGGGCGGGAGCGAGACTGGCGGCGGCTGTCGTAGTAAAGGAAGGGGATGCGGATCACGCCCATAGTGTGCAGGCCCAGTACAATGATCAGCAGGCCGCCAACGCGGATGATCCAGTCGTTAATCTGCAAAAACTGCCGCCCCAGTTGACCCAGAGCACCGGCGCTGATACCGAGCATGACGAAGATAAGCGAGAAGCCGGCTACAAAGAAAACGCCATGCAGAAAGACGATCCAGCGGGAAGGGCCGCTCTGTACCTCCGTGTTGGAAGCAGGGGCGGCGCCGACCGCCGCCAGACTGCTACTGACCGTGTTAGCGGCCTGCCCGGTGAGGTAGCCTATATAAGCCGGCACCAGCGGCAGGACACAGGGCGAAATAAACGAGAGCAGTCCTGCCAGCATAGCCAGCGGGAGAGTGACACTCTGCGGATCAACGTACATGGCGTTAGCCCTTCTCTTCCTGACTGATCTTTGCTTCGAGCCGCGCTAACTGTCTCTCCGTGTCGCCGATTCCGCGCATGAGCCACAACAGCAGGGCCAAGATGATACCACCCCATATCACTGCATTCCCAATAGCGATCCACGTGACCATACGATTCCTACCCTCCAGAAGAATTGTCGCATCCGTATAAGGATATATTATATCCTATTACCTTGCCGGCTGGCTCCCTGCGCCCTGAAGATGACAGGTAGTCAGTCAAAGTCGGTTGGCCAGTCCGGGTGGCGGTAATGCTCAAAGAAGCGGGCAATCTCAGATGGCGTGACACGTCCCAGCGACAGGGGCGGCAAATCGTCCTCACGGAAGAAGCCCACCTCATCCGTCTCATCACTGACGGCAGGCATACCGCCGATCAGCTCACACCGAAAGAACAGTTTATAGCTATGGAAGGGGCGGGGCGGATGATCGTGCCGCCGCACATCATAGACTGCCAGCAGTTTAACTGCCCGTACCTGATACCCCGATTCCTCGAAAACCTCCCGTTCAACCGCCTGAGCAGGCAGATCGCCTACATCGGCCCAGCCGCCGGGCAGAGTCCACAGCCCGTCTGCTCTTTCCCTGACCAGCAGGATGCTCTCGTTTTGAAAGACAACTCCCCGGACATCTACCTTAGGAGTGGCATAGCCGGCTTGGGCAGAGAACAGCCCACGGATCGCCTCGAAGGCGGCATCTGATCCGTTGGCCATCATCTCGGCGGCGATGTCCCGGATGGCCTCATAGCGTTGGGTATCGAAAGGGTTGGTGGAGTAGAGCAGGCCGTTCTGCGCGATGGCCTGCAGCCGGCTGGCCCACTCAACCCATTGGGCGTTCGTATTTTCTTCTCTCATACCTCAAGCGTGCTCCACTGTGATCAATGTGGCGATCTCGCGCTCGGCTTCTGTTGTTTCGCGGTTGGCGTCATCGTAGCCCGCATACGGATTAGCCCAGCGGTAGATCCATTTGGCGGCGTCGTTGGTCACGTTGATACAGCCGTGACTGCGCGGGCGGCCAAAGTCATTGTGCCAGTACGTGCCGTGAATGGCCGCGCCGGCCCGTGTGAAGAAGGTACACCATGGCACGCCCGGCAGGTCGAACGAGTCGTTGATCTCCTCGCCGCCGATCATATGGCGGCCCGGCATCTTGCGCCGTACCCGATGATCACCGTAGGGCGTGATGAAATGGTGGATGTTCCCCGCAGAGTCAAAGAAAGACGTGCCGGACGAAATGCGTGTCATGAAGACGGGGAGGTCATTTTCAAAGCAGGTGAGCCGTTGCTCTGCAATGTTAACCACGATCCGTTTGCGGGCAGGGGATACAGAGGGTGAGATCGGGTCGAACTCATGGGGCTGGATGCGCCGTACATGGCTGGCCTGCACCCACCACTGCACAGAGGGGTTGAGGTCATCGAGCAAGCGATACCACGCCCGCCCGTCCGGTTCATCGGCGCGGTCGATCACGCGATAGACCGTCCCGTAGGCCAGATCATAGTAGCGCAAACTGCGCAGGACAGGCCGCCAGTGCTGCCATGAGGTCGGCACCGTGATCTCGCCCCAAAAGCCGTTGCCGATCACCTCTTCCGGCTCGTTAAAGGTCTCGTAGACCGGCACCACGTACGAGGAATGGATGAAGCCCTCGCCTACGTCAAACCATACGTCGTTGTGGGGGTAGCGGTAGGGCGGCTCAGCGTGCACCGCACCGTAAATCGGCAATACGTCGTCGTAATGGACGTAACGAACTACTTCAGAGCGGTGGTCAGCTTCTTTGTTGATACGCAGAGTCCATCCCTCTACGCGGCCCAAAAGCGGCGGATTGCCAAACAGCTCGTTGAAAGAGATGGTCTCGTCGTAATCTATCCGGACACGCCCGCCGGGGTTGAAGGGCGGCTGGGGGGTGCTGTCCTGAGCGCGGGCACGGCGGATCAGCGGCGCGGCGGCCCATACCGCTACTGCCCCAAGCCCGGCACGCAGAAAAGCACGGCGGGAAGCCATCACGCTGTCACCGTAACTGGTGTGCCCGTGTCGCGGTTGCCGGGCACAAAGTCACCGCTGTAGGGGGCCGGCGGCTCGACCCAGCGGTAAATCCAACGGGCGGCCTCCGGCGTGACATTTAAACAGCCGTGACTGCGCGGACGACCATAATCGCCATGCCAGTATGTGCCGTGAATGGCATGACCGAGTGTGGTGAAAAAGATGTTGAAGGGAACACCCGGCAGGTCGAAAAAGTCGGGATCGCTGAAGGCTTCTTCCTCCGGATCGGAGTACATGTGACGTGAGGGTTGTTTGAGCACAACATGCCAGTCGCCGGTTGGGGTGGCAAACCCCCCGCCGCCGGATGAGATCAAGGTGCTGAAGACAAGTGTGTCCCCCTCGTAGCAGTCAAGGCGTTGCTGAGAAAGGGTAACCACGATGTGTTTGTCGGCGGCGTCGGGATGGATCGGCTCAAATTCTTCCGGCCTGATGCGCCGCATATGGCGGGCCAGCACATAGACCGGCGGGGCGTTCTTCTTGTCGTCATGGACTTTGTACCAGCGGTAGCCTGCTGTGTCCAGCTCAACGCCGATGACCCGGTACACACTGGCATAGGTGTAGTAAACTGTCTCGTCGTTTTCCGTTTTGGCGGCTGGGCCGCTGGGTTCAGTGCGGGCGATAGTGGTAGGGACAATCACCTCAGCCCAGAAGCCGGGCTTATCTGCGATGGTCGTGTCTATCTCGGTGACCTCTTCCGGCATGCGGTAGGGGCGCATCGGCTGGACAGTGGCGGTGTAAATATAACCGTTCTGCACCCGATACCACAGATCGTTGTTAGGGTTGGGGCCTTCGTCATGAAGCTCCTCCAACAGCGGCAGGACAGTGTTTGGTGTCAACCATTCGACGACCGGCTGGTTGAGGCCTGTAGAGGCCCGCACAGCCGTTGTCGCAGTCAGGCGGCCCCACAGATCAAGGCGGGCAGGGCGCGGCTGAATGAAGTCCCATTCGGGGAAGGGGGGGCGATCACCGGTATGGGGTATGGAGAGCCTTTCGGGTGCGGCACTCAGCCGCCCTGTGAGGCGGGCTAGCGCCAGACCAGCGGCTGTCCCGCCCGCCGCTAAGAGAAAAGCCCGCCGTGAAAATGTTCTGGATGATGGCGACATGAACCCTGATCCTCTTAGTTTGCATCTCATTACATGAGGAGATTATAACCCATCAGGTGATACTGACGAGCATGATACCTATCATGGATATAATATGTCAAAATTAACTGGATTACTTGCCTGAAGCGGGGCATACTGAGAACATCATCAGCTAAAGGAGGAAGGACATGGCGAAGGCGGTCATCGAACCGGGGAACTGCGGATTTACCACTGTTGTTGAGGCCACACCAGACGGCAATCAGCGGGTGAAGATCAAGATCGAAAGTCAGTGCAAGGCCATTCAGAAGCTGGCAGAGAACCTGAGTGAGGTAGACCCCTTACAGGAGTTATCATTGCGGCGCGGCGAGGGGCCGCGCACGCTTCATCTAGGGCGGCAGTACTGTTCACATGCGGCCTGCCCCGTGCCGGTTGGGATCATCAAGGCGGTGGAGATTGCCGCTGGCATGGCCCTGCCGGGCGAGGTCTCCATCAAGCTGTCCAAAGAGTAAGCGGCCTGCTTCTACAGGCCCACAAAGCGGCGTAACGCTTCCACGATCATATCATACGTGGGGTAGTCGAGCATTCCCTCCGAACTGAAATAGGGGCGCAGACGCAGGGCGGGTTTGGCCTTTTCGTCCGGGAATAAGTCCTGCCCATTGACTCGGATGGTGGGTGAGCCGATAAACTGATACTCAAAGGCCTGGCGGTCACTCTCGACCAGCCAGTAGTTGATCTCAGCCTCCAGTCCCAGCTCTGCCAGAGCCTGCCGAAGTAGCTGGTCGGCGGGTTGCCAGCCTGTGCAGTCTTTGGTGTACAGGATGTCAATCTGTAGGGCCATGATCATGCACTCCCATTCAAGTTCTCAAAAAGCAGACAATCAGCCATTCCTCAGTGTTAAGTATTGACCGATCTCCCCTCTGCTGTCAATTGGCGATCTGCCACTGACCGTCAAGACGGATCAAAGCGAGCGTTTCGATCTGCGGCCAGTCGCGGATGGCCTGTACGATAGCCTGATCACCTGTCAGCCCGACCTCCTGTAACTGGTATCCTTGCGCGGCTAGGGTGCGGGTGATGGCGACGTAGTCGCTTAACGGCGGGCGGGTGAAGTTGCCGTCGTCAAGCGTGGTGTTGATCACGTCAATCAGGGTTTCGCATTCATCGTAACGTCCGTCCAGCAGAGCCTGATTGGCGGCGATCAGCATGGCTTCTAGAGCGATGTTCTCCGGCGAGGTCGGCTCGCGGATGAACTCAGCGGTCACTCCCCGCCGGATGGCCTCCGTAACGGGGGGCAGTGATTCTTGATAGGGGCTGTAGAGGGCTTCATAGCGGCGGATGGTTTCATACAGGTCGCGTGTCAGGCGCATGTCGGTAACCTGGCCGCCGGCGGGATGGTCCTTCAGCCACTCGATGTAGCCGCGTTCCACTTGGGCCAGATCAACGCCATAGACCCGTTGAAGGGCCTGATCAAGCCAAGCGGTCTCGGCGGCCCCTATGCCTTGCAGAGAATACAGCCTGATGAACGAACTCCATCCGTAGGTCTCAACCAGATAGGCTACCAGCCCCGCCGCCTCGATGTAGGCGATCTCGTGCTGATGGCTGTAAAAGTCGGTGGCCAGCGTGGCAAGCGGGATGAAGGCGTTCAAGCTGAGCAGGGCGGAGGCACGCTCCGGGATCGGCTCCGGCCTGTAGTGTCCTCCTGCGATGTACACTGCCGCTCCTTCGACGAGGATGGTGGGTGTCTCGTGCTGGTAGGGGCGCATGGCCCAGTGGACGGCCTCGTGGCGCAGGAGATAGTCGAGGTTGGCGCCGGCGTAAGCCCGATCAACGTAGCTGATGACCAGCTCCTCACTGACGTAAGCGCCGTTGCCCCAGACGTTGTCAATCAGCGTGATGGGGACCGGTCGGTTGGGGATGTTGAACCCCAGCCGCGCCTCGACGGCGGCAATGCTCCGCTCAGCCTGCTGTGCGATCTCATCAATATCCCGCTCGGCGGCTGTGTGGGTCAAATAGCTCAGGCGGCAACAGACCGTCTCCCGTACGGCCCAGCCTGCCAGCGTCTCCTGCGTGGGGCGCTGATCGGCGGGCAGGATTTCAACCCACACAGAGAGCTGTTGGGAATCCCCCTCCGCGCCGGTTGGTATGACGGCTGTCAGTTTGTGCCGGCCTGCCTGATCGGTCGTGTCCCATGCCCAGCGGAATACCAGCACATCTTCCCGCAGGGGGCTGTAAGCCGTATAGACAGCCTCCGGCGAGAGGGTCGTTGCGTCATCCAGCACCAGAGCGGCGGCCTGAGCATCGGGCAGGGCACTGATGTTTTCAACTACTACTTCGACACTGATCAGATCACCGGCATAATGTTCGGGGCCGGGGTATAGGCGTATCTCGCCGGTCA